>NZ_JBEYTI010000043.1:0-46505 GCF_040642975.1 Micromonospora sp. NPDC047548 | reverse complement strand
CGCCCCGCCCGGCAACCCGCCGGCGGGGCATCTTCATGCCCCTACATCCGCACCACCGATGACGGCTACATCCTCACCAAGAACGCCAGGCAACAGTTCGGTGGTGGCGGAATTGCCGGCTCGTCAGGCATCTGACGATGATGCCTCACCGATGAGCCAGCCGCGTCAAGGCGTTGCGGGTGCCTCCGAGGACCCTATCCGGCAGGATGCCTTAAGTTGCATAAGTGGCTAAACCATCAGATTCTGATGAGCCCGATGCCGCAGCCCGCCGCGCGGCGGACTGGCCGTCGGTAAACCTGCGACTGGGCAGACGGAGATCGGCAAGGCCCGCCCGCTTGGCTGACCTCCCGGGTCCCTGTCGAGCGGTACAACAGTCCGGCCACACCGACAGCCCCGGATCCTCCACCACCACCTACATCAAGGTCGATCTCCCCGACGTGGCCAACGCGCTGTCCGCCATGACCAGCCAGCCCCATCCACCGGCCCGGGTGGCCGATCACCCCGGCACGTGGTCGCAGGTGAATCACGTCGCATCGTCCACGTCCGAGTAGGGGACAGTAGCCGCGTGCGGTGTCGGGGGAACGCGCTCCGAATGCACCGCACGCGGCGAGGCGAGCGGACCGGCCTTCGGCCCTCGGTCCCAGCTGAAAGGTTCTTCGGCAGCGCGTCACGGCTGCCCCGTCGTTGAGTTGTTCTCGTGCGGCTTCTCGAGCGGGTCGCGTTGGGGACCCTGAGGCGCTCGGGCCAAGCGCCTTGATGGGGTGCCGGCATGGTGATCGCGCGGCCCCGGATGGCCCGATCGTCCCGCGCCCATGTTGATCCGATCCCGGTTGGAACAGCGTCTACGCCTTGAGCTGTTCGAGGTCGTTGAGTGCGGCTACGACGACGTTCCAGGCGATCCGGACAGTGTCGTCATCGGGCGAGTAATGCTGCTTGATCTGCTTCTTTGGGTGTACCAGGTTGCGGTGGTTGCGCAATACGTGAGCATAGTCGGTCACGTCTCGAGCGACCCACTTTTTCTCGGCAGCCAAATCGATCAGCGACTCCAGGTGATCGGTGGGACGCTGGCCTCCGGTGTGTTGAGCGAGCGCCACGTCGTAGAGGACGCCTTCGAGCAGGCTTCCGAGCATGATGACGGCGGCGGTGCAGGCACCGGATTGCCAGCAGATGTGGGCCTCGTTGAGTCGGGCGGTGAGGTGGCGGCCGAAGTCTGGGTCTTTCAGGATGTTGGCGAGGCTCGCGGTGAGTTCCAGCGGCACTTGCATGGTAGGTCGCGTCATCGTCGGGGTCTGCGTGACGAGTTCGGGCCGGCCCGATGCGTAGCGGATTTGGTAGCCCTCCACGGCGAGTAGCCCGTTGAGGTCGTCGACGAGGTGACACCGCGCCTCGTCGTCGTCGAGATATTCGCGGGGGTCGGCGAGGCGGAGTAGCAGCCGGCGGAGCCCATCAGGGTCGCGGCGGCGACGCAACGTATGGAGGACCCATTCACGGCGACCGCCGTTGACGTCGCCTACGCGGCGCCAGCCTGCGGCCTCGAACAGGGCGGTGATCTGTCGGCCGGTCCGATAGTAGGGGGTGCTGTCGTCGCCGCAAATGAGGTCCGCGAGTCGGTCGAGGACGTTGCCGTCGAGCTCGACAGTGACCTCGCTGCTGTTGTTCATGAAATCAGTTGTCATAAATTCTGCTCCTCATGTTCGGAAGGCAACTCGATCGGCTTCCAGGCATTGGCAGGTGTGTCCGATGCGGTTCGCGGGGCGATCCCACGTTCGGTGAGCCGGGTGAACAGGGTCGCTAGCTCCTTGTTGGCGTCGAGCTCGAACTCGCTTTCGCGTATGCGGATGACTTCCCAGCCCATGCGGAAGAGTTCTCGGTCGCGACGCCCATCGGAGATGACGTCCGTCGGTCGGGTGTGCCAGCGGTGGCCGTCGCATTCCACTGCGAGCCTGCCGCCGTCTCCTACGACCACGAGGTCAAGCGTGCGCGATCCGACCTTGAACTGGGGCACGACGTGGTAGCCGCGACGTTTGAGGATCCGAAACACGCGCTGTTCGAGCAAGGATTCGAACGGAGCACACTGGCGGTCGGCGCTGACACTCTTGAGGTCTGGCGAGGGTCCGTACACGGACGGCGGGTTCAGCATGTAGTTGATCAGTGATGCGCGAAGGTCATCGGGTTTGTAGTCCTTGGGCGGAACGGAGGTGAAGAGCCAGAGTTGATCACGAGCGCGACTGGCGGCGACGTTGTAGTTCTGGTATAGGTTCTCGCCGACCCGTCGAGGCGCCGCAGTGACGACTGTGGACAGGAAAATGACGTGACGCTCTGCTCCTTGGAAGGTGGGCGCCGAGCCAACGTTGATCTGGCGGGCGGCGCGGACTTCCGGTGCGATGGCCGCGTTGATCTCGTGCTCAAGGAGTTTGATTTGTCCGTGTCCGTGCAGCACGATAACGCCAAACGTCTTGCCCGCATACGTGGGATCGTTCAGGCATTCGAGCAGTTGGGACACGATACGTTTCGCCTCTACCGGGTTGCGGATTGCCTGTGCAGATCCCTCCTGGTAGGCGCCCTCGACGTGAGCGACGCGCAGCGGCTCCAGATCGGTAGCTTTCCTCTCGCGCAACGGAATGATCTCACTGGCGCCGCGGTAGAACTGCTCCTTCGACCAGTTGATAATTTCAGGCATGCATCGGAAGTGTTCCCGTAAACGGACGACGGCGTCTCTTCCGGATCGCGCCGAGAGGAGGCCGTACAGGTGAGCTTTAGGGGTGAAGTGGTATCGAATTTCGGGATCAAGGTCGCCGAGGTGATCCCCAATAGCCCGAAAGTGTTCGTCGAAGGTCCTGCCCATTCGATTGGGTGCCGGGGTGCATTGCTGGTCGTCGCCGACAACGATGATCCTTGGTGCCAGCCACAAAAGGAAGAGATGTTCCAGACCAACCTGACTTGCCTCATCAACGATGATCACATCGAAGGCATCGCGTTCGACGGTCAGATTCTCGAGCAGGCTCGGCAGGGGAATCACCCAGGCAGGCACGATGCTCTGGGCCTTACCCATCGCCGCCTGCGCTGCCTGACGCAGCTCGCGAACCTTACGGCCGCCGCCAGCCCCGATCTGCTTGCGGAACCCGCGGAAGCTGCGAAGGGCGCGCATATCGGCGTCAGTCAGGCGATTGACGAACGCCCGAGTTGCTTCGGCCGCTGCAAGCTGCTCGGTGACCTGGGCTAGGTGTACTTCGACGTCGTCGTAGTCCCGTCTGACCACTTGTTCCGTGCCAGCTGTGCGCTGGGCCCGCACGAAACGGTCCGCGTGGTACCAGGCCCATGCCGCAGGCAGATCCCGCATGCGGTCGTCCCAGTGAGAATCCAGGCAGCTGTCTTGCAGCAGGCGAAGCAGTTGCGGATGGGCACTGTCCACTTGATGGGTGAGGCTGAGGCGGCGTCGCTCGGCGTGCTGCTCGCTATGCGCGGTGTCCAGTGCATCGATTGCGTGGTGGTATTCCTCAAGGGATCGCTGGTCGATGGCGGCGATGAGGAGTTCAACCTCAGGGCACGGGTTCTCGCGCGTCAGGTGCCTTCGGGCTGCGTCGCGGTGTCCGGCTATGGCGGCCTGCGCTGCTCGCAGGCGGATGTGGTGGCGGGCGGCTGCGGTGGACGAGGTCACCGCGATGACGTCGTCAGTGGTGGGCATCCTGGTCGGCAGACCAGCAGCTTCCAGGCGGTCGCGGATGGTGGTGTGGACCCCGGCGAGTTGTTGGACGTGCTGAAGTTGGCGGTACGAATCTTGCAGCTCGGACAGGGTCGCGGTGACGCGGCCGGGCGTGATAACTACCCCGACGTCGGCCCACAGCCGCAGGAGTTGAGTGGTTTCGATATGAACTTCGAGATGATCAAGTGCGGCGTCTAGCAGAGGCACCGTAGTCGGTGGCCTTCCATCGACACGCATGCCGCTGATCAGTGCGGCGGCCTTGATGCGGGCCGGCTGCACGGCGAGAAGCGTGCGACAGGTCAGACTTGCAAGGTAAGTGCGGAGTTCGCGGCCCACGGCGAGCATGTGACGGGCTTGCCCCAGGTCGAGCTCACCAGCGTTCGTGAAACGCACTTCCGCACCCAACGTGTGCACCCGAAGTTTGGCCTGCAGGCGCTCGGCGCGTCCGGCGACCTCGGCCACGTGCCGCCACAGGGATTGCCGCCGTCCCGAGAAGTGATCTGCGATGGCACGTGCCACCCAGTTCCGCGACGACTCAGAGTCCGGGTCCAACCCGATACGCTCCACGATGGCGGTGAAGCGCTGCCCGAGCAGGTCCAGGTCCTTCAGCATGTCCTCACCGGCAGCCGCCAAGCGGGGCGCCCACACAGTGGTGTGTTCCTGAACGGCGGCCGTGGCGTTGAGTTCGGCGTCGAAAGCCTCGGCGAGCGCGGCTGGCGTAGGTAGGTCTGACAGGTCAGGGATCACTTGGGCGAGGCGGGCGCGTCGAGCTGGGTTCGTCGTTCGTAGCAGATGCACCAGTTCGGTAGCCTCCGGGGTCGTCAAGGGTGGCCTGTCGGGTAGGTCGGGTACGGCCGTCGGCATCCAGTCGAACTGCTTCGCGTTGCCCTTGACCTGACGTGCGATCTGACCAAGTGATCCCCGGTAGAGCTCGGTGCTGAACCAGGGCACGACCGGGTCGTGAGCGATGAACTCCGCCTCACGTAGCTGCTGTATGCGCTGGTTGAGGTAAGCGGATCGAGACCGCAGCTCGTGCCGTTCGCCGCGAAGCGCCTCAACCTTTCTGGTCAGTTCCTCCGTGTGGGCGTACGCGGTCAGGTGGGACAGAGCGTCAAGACCGAAGCCGACCTCGGTAGCGGCGTTTCTGCCATCGGTCATCAGCACGCAGAGATCACGCAACGACGCTGGTACCTTCTCGCGAAGCTCGCGCAGCGCCTGATCCTTCTGACTCGTGACGAGCACCCGCTGACCGCGCGCCAGGAGCGCCGACACCAGATTGGCGATCGTGTGCGTCTTGCCGGTGCCCGGCGGCCCTTGAACCACGATCCCCGTCTCGGAGCGAAGCAGCTCGATGACGCGCATCTGCTCATCGTTCGTCGCCTTAGGAAAGAGAGGGTCGCCACCGAGCACGTCGCCGTTGACAGCGCCCTGACTCCTCAGCCACCCGTTACGCTGCTCGGGCTCCGTGTCCACCACAAGCTGAGCAAACGCGACGGGAACCTGTGCGTCAGGTTGTCGCAGCGCCTCCCGGATGTGCTGGTAAGCCTCGGCAAGGAGCACCCGACTGCGCCGACGTACCAACAGCGCCGGCGACAAGCTGATCACCGGGATGCTCGGCAACTCCTCATCCGCCACCGCGGGGTGGGCTTCCTGGTGCACCGCCGTATCCAGACATTCCTCGAGAAGGCCCACGATCGGAGGTAGCAAAGCTAGCCATGGCAGATCCCCGTCGACGATTTCCTGACGGCGATACCTCCCACGCTCACCCCGGAACAGCTCCTGATCGCCAAGGACTTCCCGGTCTTCGACCCTTCTGCGTCCCGTCCCCATCGACACCGACACCTCGGCCGTCGCTCTGTCCAGGCGAGCGACTACACCTTCGGCCATAAGATGACGACGAAAACGGGTGCCGTCCGGCGCCGTCCAACGAAGCAGACCGATCCCGAGAACGAACTCGTACTCGTCGTCCTGCTGCTCCATCGTCTTGGCAGCGCGCTCAAGTTGCTCATACAGCTGCCCAACGGCGTGCAGGCGTCGAGCCTCGTCGGACCATGCCTGCCATTGCTCAACCCAAGCGTCGAAAGCACGCACAATCCGCCCCGGCGGTGCCTCGTGACTGTCATCACCGCTCAGCCGAGCGTCCAACAGGCGCGGCGCAGAACCAGCGAACCTGCCCACGGGGTCCATGTCGATCCACTCGTGCAGCAACTCCGGCGGCGTCGGCTCCGTCGGTGGCCGAGACGGACGCAGCCGCATGATCACATCATCGGCAGGGCTAGCCATCCACTGCACGCCCCGCGGTAGGGCATCGAGCCAGATGACGGGATCAGGCGCGTCCGGGTCTTCTAGAATGTCGCACACTGGGTCCCGCTCGACTGCGGCCGTCACCTCAGCGAGAAACTCGACCAACTTCGTCGTCTTCTCGATCGCATCCTGACTGAGAGTCACGCTCGCATGCACCCCCTGTTAGTTGACAGGCAACGTCACAGACTGCGCTGCCTACAACCAAGATCACAAGGGTGATGCCGTGCGCGCAGCATGAGTGAACGGTCCGAGCAGGGTCGCGGCCCAAAATCGGGCACCCGTCGCCACCTCACCTCTGCGGTGTTCGCGGCCGGCGCCGCGATAGTCTGCAACGAATGAAGCCGTCGGCTCGAAGGTGAGGCTTGCCCGATGGGTACCAGCTACGAACCGATGAGTCTGGCCAGGTTGGCCACCCATCTGGCATCCGCGGACACCGACCAGACTCGCTGGAAACTCGTATGGGAGTTTCTGGAGGAGTACCGCTGGGAACCCGCCGAAACCAGGGTCGACCTGTTACGAGATGAGCCCGGGCTAACCGGAGACCCACGGTGGGACGCGCTGCTTGCCGCGCTCGCGGAGCACCTGCTGGCTCAGGCAGATCTTGCCCCGCCCGCATGGGTCGACGCACGTGTGCTGCGCCGGGCATGGTTCCCGGCCGAACTGGCCATCCACCGGGCCGACGCCCTGGCATGGGCCCCGGCTGCATTCCGGAAGCACGGTGTGTACCTCTCCGTTCACGACCTGGCTGCGGCGTGAGCGGATCAGACGGCGTCCTCATGGGGCGCGCGGAACTCGAACGCGCTTTCGCCCACCTGGGCGACCGGCTTGTCCGGCGCGGAGTCGTCGCTGACATATTCATCGTGGGTGGTGCCGCGATGGCGCTCGCCTACGACGCGAAACGGGTTACCAGGGACGTCGACGCGATGTTCGTCCCGCACGGAGTCGTCCTCGATGAGGCGCGTGCAGTGGCCGACGAACTGGGCCTACCGCCGTGGTGGCTCAACGAGCAGGCCAGCGTGTATGTATCCGGCAAGGACGACCCTGGCAAGCGGCGAGTCTTCGACCACCCTGGCCTGCGCGTGATGGCCGCCTCTCCGGAGCACATCTTCGCGATGAAAGCGCTCGCGGCGCGAACCCGCGACGTGGACGACCTTCGCGCCCTGGCGGCGCTGGCCAAGGTAACGACGGTGGACGACGCTATACGTCTGTGCAGCGACTTTTACCCCGACGAAGCGATCTCGCCACGAGCAATGGGAGTTATCCGCGAACTTTTCGGATGATTCGGATCCCCCATGCAGCGCGGCGGTCAATGTGATCACTTCCGATGGCTCAGGCCTCTAAGCAGGATCCTCGCGTGTCCGCCAAAAGCGCGTGAAACGTGACCGTAAAGCGGGGCGCTTGCTCAGAATCCTATCTGCGGTTGTTCGCCTCGGACATGGAACAGTTGGTGCCGTCGGGGGAGAGGTGCTTCGGGAATCTGCCGTTCCTGTTCAGCGTCAGGGACGTGCGACGGCAGGATGGACAGATCTGACGGCTGCGTGGACGCCTGCACTGTCTTGGGATATCACGATCCGCAGTGTGACGAGTCGTTCCCGAGCCATTGCATTCCTTCTGGGCGCCGTAGCTGAACAAGCCGTACGTCTCTTCACCGTAATGCTTCGGCAAAGTCTTGATCTTCGTGAGCTTCAGACGCAGACAACAGACGTCACAGTGGGCCAAGGGTAGCGACCTCCCGTGGCGGACGCTCCCGGCACCGATCGGCGTCCAGAGGGGATTTGCCACTGCATTCGCTGTAACGCTTCAGGGCTGATGCGCGGGGGAGCCATGAGCGGATGCTGCCCGAGGCCCGATCGAGGTCCCCTCTACTCAGGGACAACGTATGTTGAGTCATGCACGGAAAGTATCGATCAGAGTGCGCAGGGTCAAGTGGAGTGATGCTCTGCGTGAAGCAGGTGCGGGTGGCCTCGAGGTCCGCCCTGGCCTGGTCTGCCAGCCTGCTCGTCGGGGCTTATGACGTCGCCATGACTGTCTACCGCAGCTCCGACACCGCAGCGGTCGGGCAACTCATCCGGATCCAGGCCCTCGCCGTGGCGGTGCGAGCGCAGATCCGCGCGTTGCAGGAACATCTCGTTGCATCGCGCTGATCGGCGCTGGATGCTCTGGCGCTCGCTACCGAAGAACGCGAGCGGCACGGGTTGCCGTCAACGCCGGCCGACTGAAACTCACCAGGACCCAAGCGGTGGGCTCCAGCTTGATGCCTGCACCTTCATTTCGGTCAGTCGATAACCGAGCCAGCTGGCTGGCAATATTGGACCATACGCGGCCCGACTTCGATTCATGCTCACGCCCGGTAATGAGCGCGAGGTTGAGCCAACCCTGAACGTGCCGTAATCTATGAGCATGTGCACCCGAAATGGAGCACCGATGATACGTACAAGAGTTCGAATCCCCCCTCGGACACAGATTTGAAGCATCCCTGCTGTATCTGACGTACTGGTGGTCAAGCGTGCTTGACCACGGGGATCTCACCCTTGCGACAGCCTCGATCGTGACTGTCTGTGGTGGGGCTGATCGCCATGGCTGATGTCATGGTCGCCGCCCTCGTGCCTCCTGTGAGGCTGTCGGAACGAATCCGCGAGGACGGCCGGCGACCAGACGGATCGCTACGCCGTCCGCCATTGCCGCTGCCAGGTTTTCCGACGCCACGCGTGGGTGTCATGGTGTATGGCTTGGCCGCCATCGACATCAGTGGCCGAATCGCCGATCGGGTGATCGTCCACGCGCTTGGCTGGACATCGGGCACCCGTCTTCATATTCATGAAGATGCCGGACTCATCGTCGTACGCGTGAGCTCGCAAGGTGTCTTCACTCTCACTGGTCAACGCCGGCGCATGCGAGGATGGTCGACGCCTGCGTGCGGAGGAACCGGCGCCAGGTGGTGTGGTCCCGGCGTAGCGGTGCTGGCGGGATGCCCAGGTGTTTGAGGATCTGGCGGATCGTGGAGGCGCCGATCCGGTGCCTGAGGCCAAGCAGTTCGCCCTGGATGCGCTGGTATCCCCAGCCGGGATTGTCGCGGGCCATCTGCTCAACCAGGCCGGCCACGATCGGGTCGACCGGTGGGCGCCCGGCTCGGTTCGGTAGGTCCAGTGGCGGGCTACCAGGCGGCGATGCCGGCGCAGGACCGTGGCCGGGGTGACGAGCCGCTGCACCTTCAACGTCCGGGGCAGGAGTCTGATCAGGGCGGCGAGCACGGCGCGGTCCGGCCAATTCAGCCGTGGCTTCGGGTGCTGCCGGCGCAGGACCGCGTTCTCGTGACGCAAGACGAGGATCTCCACGTCCTTGGCCGCGCTGGTTCGGCTGAGGAGGACCAGCCACGAGGTGACGCGGCAGAGCACGAGGTAGATCAGGCGCAATGACACGAAGCCCGATCATGCCCCAGGCACATCGCCGGCACCACGTCCGGTCAGGCCAACGAGGGTGACGGGATTATGGAACCCCACAGGCGCAGGTAGCCGAGGTCAAAGCCCTCGCCTGCCAGTTACCGGCCGAAACCGGTACGCCGCTGTCGAGGTGGAGCGGCCCCGTCCTGGCCGCCGAAGCCGTCAGCCGGGGCATCACGGCGGCGATCTCCGCGTCCACGATCCGCCGGATCCTGGCCGCCGACACGCTCAAACCCTGGCAGCACCAGTCCTGGATCTTCATCCGTGACCCGGACTTCGCCGCCAAGGCCACCCGGGTGCTCGACCTCTACGCCCCCGCACCTACCAGGGCATTGCGCTCGGCCCGCACGAGTACGTCATCTCCAGCGACGAGAAGACCAGCATCCAGGCCCGCTGCCGCTGCCACCCCACCCTGTCACCCGGCGCCGCCCGCACGATGCGGGTCAACCACGAATACCAGCGTCAAGACGCCCTGACCTACCTGGCCGCCTACGACGTCCACCAGGCCCGTGTCTTCGGCCACTACTCGCCCAAGACCGGCATTGTCCCGTTCATGACCCTGGTCGAACAGGTCATGACCCAAGAACCGTATGCCTCCGCGGAACGGGTGTTCTGGGTGGTCGACAACGGCTCGTCCCACCGCGGCCAGACCGCGGTCGACCGCCTCACGAAGCGGTTCCCGAACGCGGTCATGGTCCACACACCGGTCCATGCCTCGTGGGTCAACCAGATCGAGATCTACTTCTCGATCGTCGGGCGCAAAGTTCTCACACCCAACGACTTCACCAGCCTTGACCAGGTCGAAGACCGACTCACCGCCTTCGAGCAGCGCTACAACGCGACCGCCCAGCCGTTCAGATGGAAGTTCACCCCGGCCGACCTCGAGGACCTCATAGCCCGGATCGAGCGACACGAACAGAAAGAGCAGAACCCCCAACAGCCCTCCGGCTGCGACCACCAGCCTGCCGCACCGGCCCTCGCTACATAACCCCCGAAGGACTTACGGACCGGACCACTAAGCCTCGCAGTCCGGCGTGGCCGAGGAGTGACAGCCCGGCAACGCGTCCTGCTCAGCGTGGACGCCCACCGTACGCAAGGTCGGGAAGGTTGAACGCGGATCATACCGTGCGCAGGAAGTCATCCAGCACGTCCAGGCCGCTGCGCAGGGACGCGATCGGCACGCGTTCGTCGACGCCGTGCATGCCGGTTGGCGTGCGGCCGTCGGGGTCCTCGCTGAGCGGGGCGAAGCCGAAGCCCGCCATCCCCAGCTCGGCGAACGGCTTGGCGTCGGTACCGCCGCCCATGCAGAACGGGACGATCACGCCGTCCGGGTCGTGGCGCAGGACCGACGCGGCCATCGCGTCGTACCAGGCGTTGTCCCAGCCGGCGCCGATCGCGGGGCGGTAGGACAGGAATGACCGGGTGACGGACGGTCCCAGCAGCTCGTCGATGATGGCGAGCTGTTCGTCCTCGGTGTCGGGCAGCGAGCGTACGTCGATCTCGGCGTGCGCCTCGCCCGGCACCACGTTGAACTTGTAGCCGGCGTCGAGCACGGTGACGTTCGTCGAGCAGCGCAGCGACGGCTCGACGTACTCGCGCAGCGGCCCGATCCGGTCGAGGACGGCCTCGACGCCCTCGTCGGAGGAGAGGTCGGCGTCGAGGCCGAGGGTCCGCACGGCGGTGTCGAGCAGCCGGCGCACCGGTGGCGTCAGGGTCAGCGGCCACCGGTGCGCCGAGATCCGGGCCAGGCCGGTCACCAGGCGGGCGACGGGGTTGTCCGGGTTCGGGCGTGACCCGTGGCCCTCCGTACCGGTCGCGCGGACGCGCATGTGGAGGGAGCCACGCTCGGCGACGGCGATCGGGTAGAACCGCCGTACGGTCCCGTCGGGCGCCCGTACCGGTACGGCCCGCCCGCCCGCCTCGCCGACGGCGGCGGTGACCCCGGCGAAGAGCTCGGGTCGGTTGCGTACCAGCCACTCGGCGCCGAGGGCACCGTCCTCCTCCTCGTCCGCGACGAAGGCGAAGACCACGTCGCGTCGTGGGACGGTCGCGTCGGCCGCCCACCCCAGCAGGGTGGCGAGCATCATCGCGACCGCGTCCTTCATGTCGGTCGCGCCGCGGCCCCACACGTACCCGTCCGCCACCCGGCCCTCGAACGGCGCCACCGTCCACCGCTCCGGCTCGGCGGGGACGACGTCGAGATGCCCGTGGACGAGCAGGCCAGGGAGCGACCGGTCGGCGCCCGGGACCCGGAGGACGACGTTGGCCCGGGTCGGCTCGGACTCGATGATCTCGGGGTCGTACCCCGCCCCGCGCAGGAGGCCGGTGACGTACTCGGCCGCGACCAGCTCGCCCTTGCTGCCGGCCTTGCCGTAGTTGCTGGTGTCGATCGCGATGAGGTCGGAGCAGATCGTCACGACGTCCGGGTGGTCTGTCATCGTTCTCCTGCCTTGGGTGGGTAGGTAATCAGGTAGCCGTGCCGCCGGTCGAAGGCGGCGATCTCGGCGCCGCAGCCCAGGGCCCCGGCCAGCACGTCCCGGACGTGGGCACGCCAGGCCCGCGCGAGGCGGGGGTGCTCGACCCGGACCCGTTCGATGTCCTCGGGAACCGGGACGAAGGCGGGCCCGCCGGTCCACGGCGCCGCCCGGAGCGCGTCGTCGCGGACCGTGATCAGCGGCGGATGGTCGCCCCCGGGCGGCGCGACGGCGGCGGGGGAGAGCAGATCCCACTCGACGAACAGCCGGTCGCTGGCCTCGCCGCGGTTGAGCCCGTCGTGCATCGGGCCGTAGAAGTCGGGCAGGTACTCCGTCGCCCGGGCGCCGAGCTTGACCAGGTTGAAGTACGCGTTGCGGCAGACCAGGGGGTCGAACGTCCAGGTGATCGAGCCGATGTCGTGGCGCAGCGCCCAGTCGCGCTGGTGGCATTTGAGCAGGTAGCCGACCTGCTGGGCGCGGTACTTCGCCTCGACCCCGGTGATGTGGCTGTGCAGGGATCCGTTGTGCGGCGCGAGGAACCCGACCGCGGCGCCGGCCAGGTGCTCCCCGACGAACGCGACGGCGACGTAGTTGCCGGTCATGCTGAAGGCGCGCAGCAACGCGACGGTGATCTGGCTGGAGTCGGGCGCGCCGTCCCAGACCCGGTTGAAGAGGGCGGCGATCGCCCCGAAGTCGGCGAGCCCGGCCGCCTCGCGGACCGATACCGCATGCTCCGGCGTCATCGCGGGGCCTCGCCGAGCAGGTCGTCGAGCAGCGCAGTCAGCAGGGCGAGGCGGTCGCCGAGCCGGGCCACGTCGACCCACTCGTGGCGGGCGTGCGCCCCGCCGCCCACCCCGCCCAGGCCGTCCAGGGTCGGCACCCCGGCGGCGGCCGTGAGGTTGCCGTCCGATCCGCCGCCGGCCGCGACACCGGCGAGCGGGCCGATGCCCAGCCGATCCGCTACGGCGCGGGCCCGCTCGAACAGCCCGGCCGTCATCGTGGCCTCGAGCGGCGGACGGTCGATGCCACCCTTTACCTCGATGGTGACGTCACCGTTCGCCGGCGCCAGGCCGCGGATCGCGGTGTCGACCCGCCGCAGCTCCTCGGTGGTCCGGGCACGAACGTCGATCGTCAGCGTGGCCCGGTCCGGCACCGTGTTGACGGCCGTACCGGCGGAAGCCATCGTTGGCGTCACGCTGGTCCCCGCCGCGTCGTCGGCCAGCGCGGCGATGGCGCCGACGGCGGCGCCCAGCCCGACCAGCGCGTTCGCGCCCAGGTGCGGTTCCAGGCCGGCGTGGGCCGCGCGCCCGGCGAAGGTCAGCTCGTAGTGGGCACGGCCCTTGCGCTCGGTCTTCAGGGCGCCGGAGTCGTCGCCGGCCTCCAGTACCAGGACCGCGGCGCAGCCCCTGGCCTCGTCCTCGATCAGCTCGCGGGAGGTCGGGGAGCCGAGCTCCTCGTCGCCGGTGACCAGCAGGGTGACCCCGGACGGGTCGTCGAGCGCGGCGATGGCGTGGAAGGCGAGGGCGAGGCCCACCTTCATGTCCAGGCACCCGGGCCCGCGGATCCGGTCGCCGGCCGTGAAGGGGATCGTGTCGATCGTGCCCAGCGGCCAGACGGTGTCGTGGTGCCCCAGCACGAGCACGCGAGGTGGTTCCTTTCCCCACCGCCAGCGCAGGTGGGTGCGGCCGGCGGTGACGATCGGCTCGGCGGGGCGGCCCAGGATCTCCTCGCCGACCCGCGCGACGCGGTCGGCGCTGCGGGCGACCGCGGCGAGGTCGGTGGAGGGTGACTCGCAGCGGATCATCCGGGCCGACGCCGCGACGACGCCGGCGACCCGGGATCGGGAGCCGACGGACGGTGCGTTCATGGGGTTTTCCTCCGGCGCTTTGGACGGCGCCGCCAACGTTTCATCGGGTGGGGTGGCGACTCTTGTGGCCCGACATGAAAGGCGGCCCCGAGGTTGGGCGTCCGACACCGACGGCGGCCGTCGCCGCCGGTTTAGCCTGCTCAAACGGCACGGGTCGCAGCGGGCGGCCCGCGTGTTCAGGAGGACTAGGTGACGGAACGGGTGGCGGACGTGGTCGTCGTGCCGGTCGGGACCGGTGGGGCGGTGCCGGCCCCGGTCGCCGGCTTCCTCGCGGAGGCCGGCGTCGATGTCGACGTGCACGCGATCGGGGCTCGCCTCGGCCGGGCCGAGCCCGGCGACGTGGCCCGGGTCCCCATCCTCGACGGCCCCGACCTCGTCTACGTGACCGTCGGCGATCCCCGGCCGGGTCTGGCGTTCGACCACGTGCGGGCGGCCGCGATGGCGGCGGCCCGGCGCTGCGGATCCGTGCCGGCGGTGCTCGACGCGATCGGGTGCTGGGACGCCGACCCGCACTGCGCGGTCGCCGCGGCGGAGGGCTGGACCCTCGGCACGTACCGGTACCGCCCAGACTGGACCGTCGCCGACCTGCTCGCCCGGCTCGACCCCGGCCCGCATCGGCGCGGGGGACCGGAGCATGCCGTACGGGAAGGGGTCGCGCTCGGCGCGGCCGCCAACCTCGCCCGGGACCTGATCAACACGCCGCCCGGCCAACTCGTCCCGGCGCGGCTGGCGACCGTGTGCCAGGAACTCGGCGAGGCGCTCGGGTTTGAGGTACGCGTACACGACGCCGCGACGCTGGAGCGCGAGCAATTCGGCGGCATCGCCGGCGTGGGCCGCGGGAGCGTGCATCCGCCGTGCCTGATCGAGCTGCGACGCGGAGGCGACGGCCCTCACACGGCGCTCGTCGGCAAGGGCATCACCTTCGATGCGGGCGGCCTGTCGCTCAAGCCCACCCGGGGTATGCTCACCATGAAGGCGGACATGGCCGGCGCCGCCGCCATTCTCGGCGCCCTCGTCGCGCTGGCCCGCCTGGGCTCCGACGCGCCGGTGCGGGCCTACCTGCCGTGCGCCGAGAACATGCCGGGCCCGGATGCGGTCCGGATCGGGGACGTCTTGCGCCATCGCGGTGGCCGGACCGTCGAGGTGACCAACGCCGACTGCGAGGGACGGCTCGTGGTCGCGGACGCCATGGCGTACGCCGTGGAGGCCGGCCCTGCCGCGATCGTCGACCTGGCGACGCTGACCTCGGTCACCGGCCTCGGCCCCGACATGTGGGCCGGCTTCGGCACCGACGACGCCCTGCTGGCGCGGGTGCTGGCCGCCGGCGGCGCGGCCGGCGAGCCCGGGTGGGCGATGCCGATGTGGGAGCCCTACCGGGCCACCCTCGCCTCCGACGTGGCGGACACCCGGAACTTCGACCCGGACGCGCCCCAGCCGTACGGCGCCATCACCGCAGCGCTGTACCTCGAGCCGTTCGCGTCCGGCGTGCCGTGGGCGCACCTCGACCTCGGGCTCACGGTGATGCGCCCGGCCGCCGACGCCCGGTGGGCCGCGGGCGCTAACGGCCGCGGGGTGCGCCTGCTCACCCGCTACCTGACCGCCGGCGCGCCGGAACTGGAGGACGCGTGAGCGTCGTGGACGGTCCCTGGTTCGACGACCTCGCCGTCGGCGACACCTTCACCGCGCCGGCCGTCACGCTGGATGCCGGGCTCCAGGCCCAGCACCGGGCGATCCTCGGCGACCGGCTCCGGCTATGCCTCGACGAGACGCTCGCCGAGCGGGTCACCGGGCGCGCCGGCCTCGCGCATCCCGGCGTGGTCTGGGACGTGGCCGTCGGCCAGTCGAGCGTCGTGACCCGCCAGGTGGTGGCGAACCTTTTTTACCGGGGGCTGCGGCCGCGGGCGACGCCGTACCTCGGCGACACCCTCGTTACCTCGACCGAGGTCGTCGCTCTCCGCCGGGTCCGGTCCCGGCTCGACCGGCCCGAGCGCGGCAAGGCGGTGCTGAGCATCGTGACCCGGGACCAGACCGGACGTGTCATCCTCGCGTTCGACCGGTGCGCGCTGCTGCCCTGCCGCGACGGGACCGGGCCGGCCCAGGAGGCGGGCCCCGACGTCGACGGCCTCTTCACCGCACCGTCCGTGCCGGACGTGGCGACGGCCCCCGACTGGCTCGCGCAGTGGTCGCTCGAGCCGCTGGCGCGCTCGCCCGGCGGTCCGCTCGCGGCCGGCGACACCTTCGAGCTAGCGGCCGGCGACGTCGTCTCGAGTGCGCCGGAACTGGCGCGGCTCACCGTCAACATCGCGGCGGTGCACCACGACGCGGAGGCCGCCGGCGGCCGCCGGCTCGTCTACGGCGGGCACACGATCGGGCTCGCGCTCGGCCAGACCTGCCGGATGGTCCCGGGGCTGGTGACCGTGACCGAGTGGTTCGCGTGCGACCACGTCGCGCCCGTCTTCGAAGGCGACACGGTGCGCAGCCGCGTCACGGTGCGAGGCGTCACGCCCTACCGGGACGGCACCGCGATCGCCGTGCTCAACACCCAGGCGTCGGTGGCCGGCCGCGGAGCCGTCCTCGACTGGACCTTCGCGGCGCTGGTCGCATGAGCACCGTACGAGGCCCGGCCTGGCTCTTCGTCCCGGGCGACCGCCCGGAGCGCTTCGCGAAGGCCGCGAGCGCCGCCGACCAGGTCATCTGCGATCTGGAGGACGCCGTGGCGCTGGCTGCCAAGCCGGCGGCCCGGGACCACGTCGCGGGCTGGCTCGCCGCCGGCGGATCTGCCTGGGTACGGGTGAACCCGGCAGGATCACAGTGGCATGCGGACGACCTGCGCGCGCTGGTCGGCTGCGCGGGCCTGCGGGGCGTGGTCGTGCCCAAGGCCGAGTCGGCGGCGGACCTGCAACGCGTGTGCGACCTGCTCCCGGTGCCGGTGGCGGCCCTCGTCGAGTCCGCCGCCGGCGTCGAGCGAGTCGCCGAGATGCTCGCCGTCGAACGGGTGGAGCGGCTCATGCTGGGCACTGTCGACCTCGCCCTCGATCTCGGCTGCGAGCAGGAGTCCGACGTCGTCAGGCAGGTCCGGAGCCGGCTGGCGCTGGCGTCCCGCGCGGCCGGTCAGCCCGCGCCGGTGGACGGGGTGACCATGGCGCTGCGGGACTACGACGCCACGTTTGCCGACGCCGGGCGGGCGCGCCGCGAGGGCTACGCGGGCAAGCTCGCGGTCCATCCGGTCCAGGCCGGCGCGATCCGGGCCGCCTTCGCGCCTTCGCCCGAGGAGGTGTCCTGGGCGCGCGAGGTGATCGCGGCGGCCGGGCAGGGTGCGGTCGCAGTCGGGGGCGTCATGGTCGACGCCCCGGTCGTCGAGCGCGCGCGCCGGATTTTGGCCGGCGCGGCCATCGATGAGAAAAGGGGAACTGGGGACTGAGATGGCCCACTTCGAGAGTAACGTCCTGTGGAACCCGGCGTGGTCGGCCCTCGACGGCTGGGCGGAACGCCCTCCGGACGCGGTCGAGCACTTTCACCGATCGATCCCGGGATTCGCCGAGTCCGCGCTGGTGCCGGCGTCGGCGATCGCCGACCAGGTCGGCGTCGGGCACGTGTTCGTCAAGCACGAGGTCGAGCGCCTCGGCCTGCCGTCGTTCAAGGTCGTCGGCGCGAGCTGGGCCGTCGGCGTGGCGATCGCCGATCACGTCGGCCGCGCGCCCTTCCCGACGTTCGACGCGCTCGCCGAGGCGGCCGGCGCCCTGCGCGCCTCGATCGTCGTGACGAGCGCCACGGATGGCAACCACGGCCGCGCCGTCGCGTACCTGGCGCGCAGGCTGGGCCTGAACAGCCGGATCTTCGTGCCCGCGGACATGGCCGAGGCACGCGTCGATGCGATCCGCGGCGAGGGCGCCGAGGTCGAGGTGGTCGTCGGATCGTACGACGACGCCGTTCGCCGGTCGGCCGATAGCGCGGAGCGGGACCGGCCCGACGGTCTGCGCGAGCTGCTCGTCTCGGACACGTCGTGGCCCGGGTACACCCGGATCCCCGAGGCAGTGGCCGCCGGCTACTCGACGATCTTTGCTGAGACCCGGCGCCAGCTCGCCGCGGCGCTCGGCCCGGACGCTTCGATCGACCTGGCGCTCGTCCCGGTGGGCGTGGGCGCGTTCGCCTCGGCCGCGGTCCGCAGCCTCGCGAGCGGGTCGTGCAGCGTCGTCACCGCCGAGCCGGCGGCGGCCGACTGCCTATGGCAGTCCCTGGCGGCCCGGGAACGGGTGACGGTGCCGGGACCGCACGAGTCGACGATGGCGGGGCTCAACTGCGGCGAGGTCTCGCTGGTGGCATGGCCGGCGCTGCAGCGGGGCGTCCGTGCCGCCACCCGGGTCTCCGACCTCGAGGTGGCCGCGGCCGTCCGCGACCTCGCCGTGCTCGGCGTCGCGACCAGCGAGAGCGGAGCGGCCGGCCTGGCCGGTCTCCGGCGGCTGCGGCTCGACTCGCGGGCGGGCTCGCTGCTGCGGCCCAGCTCCACGCTCGTCCTCTTCGATACCGAGGGGGTCACCGATCCGGCCGGATACGAGGCCGTCCTGGCCGGATCGTCGACGGCGCGGGGTCGTACCGAAGAAGGGTCGGGTCATGTCGCGGGTCGATGAGCTCATCGCGTACCTCTGCGAAGCCGTTCCCCGCGAGGCGAGGTCGCGGGAGATTCCGGGGGTCGCCGTAGGGTTGTGTGATGCCGACGGCGTCCTGTGGGCCGAGGGATTCGGCAGCGGCATCGGCGTCCGCACCATGTTCAGCGTCCAGTCGACGTCGAAGCTGGTCACCGCGACCGGCGTGCTGCTGGCCGTGCAGGAGGGCCTGGTCGACCTCGACGAGCCGATCCTGCGCCACCTGCCGGACTTCACCGTGCACAGCGACTTCGAGGAGCGGCCCGAACGCCGGATCACACTGCGCCACCTGCTGACCCACACCGCCGGCTTCACCCACGAGGCGCCGGTCGGGTCCAACTACGAGGTCGGCGACGCCACGTTCGAGGAGCACCTCGCCAGCATCCCCGAGACCTGGCTGCGGTTCCCCGTCGGCCACCACCACGAGTACTCCAACCTCGGGATCGACCTCGCCGGCCAGGCGGTGGCTACCGCCGCGGGGGAGACGTTCGCCGAGTTCATGCGCGGGCGGCTGTTCGAGCCGCTCGGTCTCACCCGGTCGACGTTCGACTTCGGCGCCTTCGACGGCGACGAGGACCGGGCGATCGGGCACTCCCGCACGTTCGCCCGCGCGGGTCGCGACGTGCCCCGGCGGGTGCCGATGGTGCCGTCGGGCGGTCTCTACACCAGCGTGGCGGATGTACTGCGCTACCTGCGATTCCAGTTGCGCGAGGGCGACGGCGTCCTGCGGCCCGAGTTGGGCCGGCAACACCTGGACTTCCTGCGGCTGACCGAAGAGCAGACCCAGGGGTACGGGCTGGGACTCTACGTCGACCGCTGGGCGCCCGGGGTCCGGGTGCTGCACCACGGCGGGGCCGGCTTCGGCTTCCTCTGCCAGGTGTTCTGGCTGCCGGACCTCGGCATCGGCGGTGCGGTGCTCACCAACTCCATGGACCACGACCTGCAGAACGAGCTGGCGGCCGACATCGTCCGGCGGCTCGCGGACGGCCACGGCTCGCAGGCCACCCCACCCCCGGCGGCGACTTCGCCTCACCCGCAGGACGCGGCCGGCCGGTACGTCGGGCGCCTCGGCGACATCCGGGACATCGTCGCCCGCGACGGCGAACTTCACGGCGTCGACGGCCGGTCCGTGTTCCTGCGCGACGCGGCCGGACACGTCCGTTACCTGCTCGACGCCGCCACCGGCGATGTGCGATACCGGACCGTCGTGCCCGAGCTCGGCCCGTCGACGCTCGAACCCGGCCTGGCCGGCGAATACGAGTCCCGGGTCGGGGAGGTGCCGATGGCGCCGTACCGCCTGCGGCAGGACGGGGACCACGCCGTGATCGACCTGCCCAGCGGGGGCTCCCTCGACGACCCGATCACCCTGCAGCTTACCGCCGCCGCCCCGGGACGCTACCTGTCCGCGACCGGCGAGGTGCTGACGGTCGGCGACGCCGGCCCGGCGTACGCCAACATCCCCCTGACCCGGACCGAGGACTGAGGTGACCCCGATGGGTAAGGCATCCGCGCTGGAAGGCATCGAGATGCGGCGGCTCCGGCTGCCCCTGGTGTCGCCGTTCCGCACCTCCTTCGGCACCCAGACGACCAAGGACGTGCTGATCCTCCGCGCCGTCACCGCCGACGCCGAGGGCTGGGGCGAGTGTGTCGCCGCGCAGCACCCGCTGTACGCCTCGGAGTACGTCGACGCGGCGATGACCACCCTGCGCGACTTCCTCGTGCCCGCGCTGCGCGACCTGCCCGCCGTCGACGTCAACCTCGTCGGCGCCGCGCTGGACCGCTTCCGCGGGCACCGGATGAGCAAAGCGGCGCTCGAGATGGCGGTCTGGGACGCCGAGTTACGGGGCCTGGGGATGCCGTTGAGCCGCGCGCTCGGCGCCGTCCACACGTCGGTGCCGGCGGGTGTCTCGGTCGGCATCATGGACACCCTCGACGAGCTGGTCACCGCGGTCGGCGCCTACCTGGCCGACGGATACCGGCGGATCAAACTCAAGATCGAGCCAGGCTGGGACGTCGCGGCGGTGCGCGCGATCCGGGACGCGTTCGGCGACATCCCGTTGCAGGTCGACGCGAACACGGCGTACACGCTCGCCGACGTCGACCAACTCCGGAAACTGGACGATTTCGACCTGCTGCTCATCGAGCAGCCGATGGCCGAGGAGAACGTGCTGGGTCACGCCGAGCTGGCCCGCCACCTGCGAACCCCCATCTGCCTGGACGAGTCGATCACCTCCGCCCGGGCCGCGGCCGACGCGATCAGACTGGGCGCCTGCCGCGTCGTCAACATCAAGGCCGGCCGGGTGGGCGGCTACCTCGAGGCCCGGCGCGTGCACGACGTCTGCCAAGCCCACGACGTCCCGGTCTGGTGCGGCGGCATGGTGGAGACCGGCCTGGGCCGCGCCGCGAACGCCGCTCTGGCCGCCCTGCCCGGCATGCGGCTACCAGGCGACGTCTCCGCCTCGTCGCGCTTCTACCACCAGGACATCACCCCACCCCTCGAACTCAGCGATGGCTACATGCCAGTCCCAGAAGGCCCAGGCCTGGGCGTCACCCCCGACCCCGAAGCCCTCGCCGCAGCAACAGTTCACACCGAGTGGCTACCCCTTTAGACGCTTCCAGTTGGAGGTCTACTAGGACCCGGCCCTCCCAGGGCCTCCGCACCTTTGCCTAGCCGCGTTCGCCCGCAACGCGGCTAGGCTTGTGTCCGCCCGCGGACGCTCTCGCATCGTGGCAGTCAGTCCCGGATCACAGACGGTTTCCCGCAAGTTGGCCACGTTCCTGGACTACGGACAGAACCTCCATCAGTTGAGATTCCAGCAAGGCGCATATCGGATATGTAGCCATGTATCAGCGGCGACCGCTACCGCCCATCTCAAGAGACGGGGAGTTACTGTCCACAGCGAACGGCCGCTCACGAAGATCGACTCTAGCGGCGGTGCGGGGTGCGGCGGTGTGGGTGCGGCGGCGCGCCGGGTGGGGTCGGGGTGCGGCGGGGGCGAGGTGGGTGCGGGCGGCGCGGGCTTGCGGGCCCACCACCCACAGCAAGCTGCTGACGGCAACCGGCACGGTGCGCTCGCGCGACCCGCCACGAAGGCTGGCCCGACCGAGCACCCACCCACCGCGACCGACAAGCGCGGAAGCCAGACCACACACCCGCAAGGTGACCGCGAAAGCCCTGGCAGACACCCAGGGGCGAGTGACCCAACACCTGCCCGGAACGTGACCCCACCGTCCCAGCAAAAGTGACCCCGAAGCCCGTAGAGATGGTGCTGCCGCACCAGATGGAGTAGGCCGATGGTGCCGCGGAACAGGATCGGGCCGACCAGCCGCGGTTAGGATCATGGCTGTGGGCCGCCCTGAACAGCCGGAAGCGTCCGTCGTGGTAGACGGATCGTCTACCACGCTGGCCCGGATCCTGGAGGACGCCGGCCACACCCTGCTCCGCCCGGCGTTCGACGGCCAGGACCTCGACCGGATCGTCGACGGCCTGGTGATCTTCGACCCGGCCGACCAGGTCGCCTGGTCGCGGCGCCCCCTGGTTCTCGCCGTCGGGGTCCAGGCTGGTGAGCAGCTCACCGCCCTCAGTGAGCGGGTGGCACGCCAGGGCGGCGCGCTCATCGTCCACGAGAGCGCCGTCGCCTCGCTGGCCGGCCCGCGGACCGGCGCGCCGGTGCTCGCGCTCGGCAACGAGAACTCCTGGATCCAGCTCGCCGCGACCCTCACGCCGCTGGTGAGCGGCTCGTCCGGCCCCGCGCTCGCGGCACCGCTCGGCGGCGTCCCGACCGGCGACCTGTTCGCCCTGGCGAACGCCATCGCCGAGATCCTCGACGCGCCGGTCACGATCGAGGACCGGGACTCCCGGGTGCTCGCCTTCTCGATCCGGCAGGAGGAGGCGGACCAGTCGCGCATCGGCGCGATCCTCAACCGGCAGGTCACGCCCTGGGCCACGCAGGATCTCACCGAGCGCGGCATCTTCCGCCAGCTGTACCGCACCCAGGAGCCGCTCTTCGTCGATCCGCCCGAGAGCGGGTACGGCGGTTTCACGATGCCCCGCGTCGTGCTGGGTGTCCGGGCCGGCGACGAGATCCTGGGCTCGGTGTGGGCCGCGGTCCCCGGTCTGCTCTCGGACGAGCGGATGCGGGCCTTCCGCGAGCTGCAGGGCACGGTCGCCGTGCACCTGCTGAGCCACCGCGCGAACGCCAACGTGGAGCGCCGAATGCGTTCGGACCTTACCGCCCAGGTCCTGGCCGGCGGCCCGGAGGCGGAGGAGGTCGCGGCCCGGCTGGGCCTGCCCCGCCGCCCGATGCTGGTGCTCGCGGTCGCGCTCCCCGACGGCGAGGACGAGCCCGCACGCCTGCGCGGCGACCGCGCGGCCGAGCTGCTGCGCATCGGTGACGCGTTCGACATGCACCTCGGCACCAGCCAGCCGGGCGCCTCCGCCGCGCTGGTCGGCGACATCGTGTACGGGATCGTTCCGCTGCCCCCGGCCACCGACCCGAACTCGGACCGCGGCCAGCGGATGGCGAAGGACTTCCTCGCCCGGGTCGGGCGGCGGTCCGCCGCGGTGATCGGGGTCAGCGCCGTCGCGCCCGACGCCTACGCCCTTCCGCGGGCCCGGGAGGAGGCCGACCGCGCGCTGCGGCTGGCCCGCGGCGTGCAGCAGGGCGACCGCGTCTGCTCGACGGTCGGGCACGCGTACGAGCTGCTCATGATGGAGATGACCGACCTGGTGTCGGCGCGGGGGATGGGCCTCAGCGGACCGCTCGCCCGCCTTGTCGAGCAGGACGAGCGCCACGGGTACCTGGTGCCGACACTGCGCGCGTGGCTGGACCACTTCGGCGACAACATCGCCGCGTCGGCGTCGCTGCACGTCCACCCCAACACGTTCCGCTACCGCCTGAAGCGGGTCGCGGAGGTCTCCGGGATGAACCTGGACGACCGCGACGAGCGGCTGTCGCTGATGCTCCAGTTCCGGCTCTTCCTGCGCTCCTGACCGGCAGCCTCGTCGTGCGGCGCTACCCGGCGCGCGCGATTTCGTGCCGCCACACCAGCGCCGCCGCCCCCGGACTTGTGACGATCAGCGGTGTCCGGCACCGCCGCAAGCCCCACGATCAGCGGTGTCCGGCATCGAGGCAACCGACGAGAGGTCCGGTGTGAACCGCTATCTGACTGTCGACGACATCCGGCGGATCGACGTACCCAAGCAACCGGCGATCAGCCCGGACGGCAGCGCGGTCGCCTACGTCGTCCAGACCGACGACCTCGACGCGGACCGCGTCGAGCAGACCCTGTGGCTGGTGCCCACCGGCGGCGGGAACCCACGCCGCCTGACCGACGGCGCCGGCGACTCCGCCCCGGCCTGGTCGCCGGACGGCCGGCTGCTCGCCTTCCTGCGCACCACCGACGGCCGGCCCCAGATCTGGCTGCTCGACGTCGGGACGTGCGAGGCGCGGCAGCTCACCCGCCGGCCCGGCGGAGCGGGCGCCCCGGCGTTCAGCCCGGACGGCTCGCGGCTGCTGTTCACCGCGCCGGCCGATCCCCCGGAGTCCGAGGGCACGTGGGCGGGGGGCGCCCCGGTCGTGAGCCGTCGCCTCGACTACTACGCCGACGGCGCCGGCGTGCTGAGCGCCCCGCGGCAGCACATCCACGTCGCCGACGTCGACACGGGCGGATGCGAGCAGATCACCACCGGCGAGTGGAGCGCATCCGGGGCGGCCTGGTCGGCGGACGGCACCCGGATCGCCTTCTCCGCCGCCATGTCCGCGGACGCCGACCTCACCCGGCAATCCGCCGCGTACGTCATCGACCTCGGCGACCCCGGACGGGTCCCCCGGCCGGCGGGCCCGGAATCCGGCAGCGCCGGGCCGCTCGCCTGGACCGGCGACGGCACCCGGCTGCTGGTCTGCGGCCACCCGGAGGGGCCCGCGCGCTTCACCGGCCTGCTCCTCGTCGATCCGGCGGACGGCACGACCCGGCACCTCACCGAGCAGATGGACCGGCAGGTCATGTACGGCGCGCCCGGTTATCCCGGCTCGACGCCGCGTGTGGTGCCGGAGCTCGGGACGGTCCTGTTCTGCGTGCGCGAGGGCGGCTACGTCGTGCCATACACCATGCCCGAGACCGGCGGCACCCCCACCGCGTTGCTCGCGGCGCCCGACCAGAACGTCTCGAGCCTGAGCGTGGCCGGCACACTGGTCGCGTTCCTCGGCAGTGGGCCGGACACGTTCGGCGAGATCTACCTCCTGGAACTCACGACCGGCAAGTCGACCCAGCTGACCAACCATCGAGAGGGGCTCGGCGACCGCCGTCTCGCCCCGCGCGTCGAGCATACGTTCACCATCTCCGACGGGACGGCCGTCACCGGATGGGTCATGCGCGACCCGGACGCCAGCGGCCCGCAGCCGCTGCTGCTGGACATCCATGGCGGCCCGCACAACGCCTGGAACGGCGCCGCGGACGGCGTGCACCTCTACCACCACGAGCTCGTCGCGCGCGGCTGGACCGTACTGCTGCTCAACCCGCGGGGAAGCGACGGCTACGGCGAGGAGTTCGCCCGCGCCGTGAGTGGCCGGTGGGGCACCTCGGACGCCGCGGACTTCCTCGAGCCCCTCGACGAGCTCGTCGCCGAGGGGCTCGTCGACAACAACCGCATCGCGGTGACCGGTTTCAGCTACGGCGGCTACATGACCTGCTACCTCACCAGCCGCAGCGACCGGTTCGCCGCGGCCGTCGGCGGGGGCGTCATCAGCGATCTGCGCAGCGCCGCCGGCACGACCGACAACCGGCGCGCACTGTCGACCAGCGAGTGGGGCGGCGCGTTCTGGGCGGACGCCGAGAACTACGCGGCGATGTCGCCCATCACCCACGTGACCGACGTACGCACCCCCACGCTGCTCCTGCACGGCGGTGCGGACGTCCGCTGCCCGCTCGACCAGGCCAGGCAGTGGCACACGGCGCTGCGCGAGCTCGGCGTGGAGACCGAGATCGTGATCTACCCGGGGGCGTCGCACAACATGCTGTTCAACAGCCCGCCCCGGTTCCGGCACGACTACAACACCCGGGTCGTGGACTGGGTGACGAGGTACGCCGGCTGATGCGCGTCTCAGGGATCCTGGCGGTGCCCGGCATCGGCACCTACAGCAACGACGACCAGGCGGCGATCAAGGCCGGGGCGGTACGCGACGGCTACTTCTACGACGGCCCGGCGCTCACCCCGGGTTACCGCGCGATCCGCCAGCCCAGCGAGTCGCTGCAGGTTCTGCTCTTCCTCGACGACGACCGCGTGGCCACCGGGGTCGGGGTGTCGGTGCAGTACGCCGGCGGCTCCGGACGCGAGCCCGTCCTGCTGGCGGAGGCGGCCCGCGACCGCTGGCTGCCGGTGCTGCGCGACGTCCTGCTGGACGCGACCGTGGACTCGTTCCGGGAGACCTCGGCCCTGATCGCGCCGCTCGGGCTGCCACGTGCGGTCGCGTACGGGGTCAGCCAGGCCCTGCTCGATGCGGCCGCGCACGCCACCCGGCGCACGATGGCCGAGGTGGTCGCCGCCGAGTACGGCGGCGCCGATCCGATCGGTCCGGTCCCGCTGCTCGCCCAGTCCGGCGAGGACCGGCGGGGCGCGGTCGACCGGATGGTGCTGCGCCGGGTCGAGAGCCTGCCGCACGGGCTGATCAACAACGCCGATCAGCTCGTCGGGCCCGGCGGCCACCTGCTGCTGGACTATGTCGGCTGGGTACGCGACCGGGTGCTGGCGCGGCGCCCGGATGACGACTATCAGCCGGTGATCCACATCGACTGCTACGGCACCCTCGGCGACATCTTCCCTTCCACGGCCGAGGTGGCCGGCTTCCTCGCCCGGCTGGCCGAGAAGTGCGCGCCGTTCCCGCTGCGCGTCGAGCAGCCGGTGCGCGCGGCGTCGCGGGAGGCCCAGATCGACGTCCTCCTGCGCCTGCGCAAACACGGAGCCGGCGTCCAGATCGTCGCCGACGAGTGGTGCAACACCCACGAGGACGTGCTGGCCTTTCTCGACGCGCGGGCGGCCGACATGATCCAGATCAAGATGCCCGACGTCGGCAGCCTCGACGACGCCGTGCGGTCCGTCCTCGCCTGCCGGGCCGCGGGCGTCGCGGCGTACCTCGGGGGGTCGTGCACCGAGACCGAACTGTCGGCCCGCGTCGCCACCCATGTCGCGATGGGCGCGGGCGCGGACGTGCTGCTGGCCCGGCCCGGCATGGGCGTCGACGAGGCAGTGATGGTGACCAGGAACGAGATGGCGCGCACCCACGCGGTCATCGAGCACAGGAGCAGACGTGACCGGACTCAGTGACATCAGGATCATCGCCGTCGAGCAGTACGGCGCCGGCCCGTTCGGATCGCTGCACCTCGCCGAGCTCGGCGCCGACGTGATCAAGATCGAGGACGCGCGCACGGGCGGCGACATCGGGCGGCACGTCCCGCCGTTCGCCGAGGACGACGACAGCCTCTTCTTCCAGAGCTTCAACCGGAACAAGCGCAGCATCTGCCTCGACCTCTCGGTTCCAGCCGGGATGGCGGTGCTGCACCGCCTCGTCGAGGGCGCCGACGCGCTCATGTACAACCTGCGCGGGGACGTGCCGGACAAGCTCGGCCTCCGGTACGCCGACCTGAGCCACCTCAATCCGCGGCTGGTGGTCTGCTCGCTGTCCGGTTACGGGATGACCGGGCCACGGCGGGCGGAGCCGGCGTACGACTACGTCGTCCAGGGCCACGCCGCGTGGATGGACCTGACCGGCGACCCGGCCGGACCGCCGACCAAGAGCGGCCTTTCGCTGGTCGACTACTGCGGCGGAGTCATCGCGGCGATGTCGCTGCTGGCCGGGATCCACGTCGCCCGGCGCGACGGCGTCGGCGGCGAGTGCGACGTCAGCCTCTTCGACACGGCGATGGCAATGCTCTCCTACCCGGCGACCTGGTTCCTCACCCGGGGGCACGAGACCCACCGCAAGGCCCGGTCGGCGCACCCCTCGGTGGTGCCGTTCGGCGCCTACCCCACCGCGGACGGCTGGTTGATGCTCGCCTGCGTCAAGCCGGTGTTCTTCGAGCGCCTGACCGAGGTGCTGGGCGTCTCCGAGGTCGCCGCCGATCCCCGGTTCGCGACGCTCGCCGGTCGCCAGGCGCACCAGGCCGAGCTGGACGCGGTGCTGGACTCCGCCCTGTCCCGGCACTGCACCGACCACTGGGTCGGCCTGCTGTCGGCGGCGGGCGTGCCGTGCGGCCCGGTCAACGGGCTGCGCGAGGCATTCGAGGAGCCGCAGGCCGCGGAGCGTGGCCTGGTCGTCGACACCGACCACCCCAGCTTCGGTACGGTGCGGCACGTGCGCACGGCGGGACGCGGCTGGTGGGAGAACCCGGCGCCGGACCGCGCGCCGGGCCTCGGCGAGCACCACAACCAGATCCTCCGGGAGGAGCTCGGCATGAGCGCCGCGGAACTGGCCGACCTTGCGCGGGGCGGCGCCTTCGGCGGGGAGCGGTGACCGGCGCTCCCGCCGCCGTGGTGGCGCTCGCCGCCCGGCTGAACGCTTTCACCCAGCTGGTCGAGGACGGCATCGCGGCCGAGAAGAAAGGCCCGATGGCGGGCTGGACCGTCGCGGTCAAGGACAACATCGACGTCGCCGGGACGGTGCGCACCGACGGGCTCCGCGGCCCGCATCCGCCCGCGGCGGTGACTGACGCGGAGGTGGTGCGCCGGCTGCGGGCCGCCGGCGCGCGGATCGTCGCCAAGGCGAACCTCGAGGAGATCAGCTTCGGCGCGACCACGCAGAACGATACGTGGGGCGGCTGCCGCAACCCGTGGGACCCGGACCGGATCCCCGGCGGCTCGAGCGGCGGGTCGGCCGTCGCGGTCGCCGCGGGCCTGGTCCGGCTCGCGATCGGCACGGACACCGGCGGCTCACTGCGCAACCCGGCCGCGTTCTGCGGGGTGACCACGCTGCGCCCGAGCCACGGGCTGGTGCCGACGCTGGGCGTCACGCCGCTGAGCCCCAGCATGGACGTCGTCGGGCCGCTCGCGCGCAGTGCGGCCGAGGCCCGCGTCGCCCTGGAGGTCATGGCCGGCACGGGGTCGCGGCCGCTTCCGCCGCGCGACCTGTCCAGCCTGACCGTGGCCGTACCCGAGCAGTACTTTCTCGACGACCTGGAGCCCGCGGTCGCCGCCGGCTTCCGCGACCTGCTCGACCTGCTGGGCGCGCACGGCGCGAAGGTCCGGCGGGTGGCCCTGCGCGACGTCGATCGGGTGCACCAGGCGATGGCCTCGCTGCAGAACTCCGAGGCGATCCGCCACCTCCGGCCGTACTGGCACGACGCCCGCGTCTCCGCCGGGATCATGGGGCGGATCGAGGCGGGCCGCCGGGTCACCACCGAGGAGATCGAGAACGCGCTCGCGGTGGCCTTCGCCTGGCGGGCCCGGGTCGACGAGATGCTCGCCGAGGCCGACGTCATCGCCGTGCCGGCCACACCCTTCGTCGCGCCCGTCGCCGGGGACGGCGACCTCACCCTCGTCAGCCGGCGGATCAACCAGCTCACCGGCTGCTGGTCGCTCACCGGCCTGCCCGTCCTCGGCCTGCCGGTGTCGCCCTCGCCGGCCGGGCTGCCGGTCGGCGCACAGCTGGTCGGCCGGCGCGGCGCCGACCGGGCACTGCTCGTGGTGGGCGAAGCCGTGCAGGCGGTCAGCGACTGGCATCGCCGCCGCCCGCCCGGCGCGCTACCCGACGACGCCTGGTAGTGCCGCGGCGACGTGCGCCTCCAGCATGGGCAGTGGTAGCTGCCCGGCGCCGAGCACCACGTCGTGGAACCGGGCCAGGTCGAAGCCGGCACCCTGCCGGCGCGCCGCCTCCCGCCGGATCCGAACGATCTCGAGCCGGCCGACCAGGTAGGCCAGGGACTGGCCCGGCGTCACGATGTACCGGTCGACCTCCGCGTCGACGTGCCCCGGGCTCAGCGGGGAGTGGTCGGCGAGGAAGCGCTTGGCCCGCTGCCGGCTCCAGCCCTTGGCGTGCAGGCCGGTGTCGATGACCAGGCGGCAGGCCCGCAGCGAGTCGAACGACAGCATGCCCAGCCGGTCCAGCGGGCTGCTGTAGAGGCCCATCTCGTCGGCGAGCCGTTCGGCGTACAGGCCCCAGCCCTCGAGGAAGCCGGTGACCGTGGTGGTGCGGCGGAACTCCGGCAGCTCGGTGAGCTCGGCGGCGAGGCCCATCTGCAGGTGGTGCCCGGGCACGCCCTCGTGGAAGGCGAGGGCCTCGACCTCGTACCGGGCCCAGGCACGCGGATCGGAGACGTTGACGACGAACGTCCCGCCCCGCGAGCCGTCCTTCGGCGGAAGCATGTACTGGCCGAGCGATCCGCTCGTCGCCGCCTCGACCGCGCACGTGGCGCGCGGCAGCCGCCCGAACCAGCCCCGGGCGCGGTCGGTCGCCCGTGCCAGGGCGACCTCCGCGGCGCGTACGAGGCCGGCGGCGTCGTCGAAGTGCAGGGCCGGGTCGCCGCGCATCCGGGCCATGACGGCGGGCACGTCTGAGGTGCCGAAGACCTCCCGGCCGAGGGCGGCGTACTCCTCGTCCAGGGCCGCGACCTGGGCGAGCCCGAGCTCGTGGATACGGTCGGGGTAGAGGTCGGTGGTGGTGTGCGAGCGGACCAGGGTGGCGTAAACGCGGTCGCCGTCGTCGAGCCAGCACAGCCCGCACCGCTCGTCGGGCCGCGCGGACGGCGCGACCTCCCGCGTCAACGCGTCGGCATAGTCGGCCAGCGCGGGGCGCACCACCTCGCCGACCACCGCGCGCAGGTGATCCGTGCGCGCGGCGCGGTCGACGGCCAGCAGCGGGTCGTCGTCGAGCGGGGTATGAAGCCACTTCCGCACCCCGTCCACGGTGTCTGCCACGGCGAAGGCGACCGGGGTACGGCCGGCCGCGCGGCCCGCAGCGAGACGCTCCAGCCTGTCGCGGAGATTGCGCGCGAAGCCGCGGTACTTCTCCGGCATGGCGCCGGCCACCTCGGCGGACGGAAGCGCCAGCTTGGCGACCCGGCCCGGGAACTGGGCCACCGGCCCGAAGAGCGGGTCGACGTCGAGCTCGGCGAACCGGAGTTCAAGCACGTCGGTGCTGGTCGCGGCATGCCAGGCGAGGACCGCGCCGTCGAGCGAGGCGGGTGTGCCGTCCGGCGTACGGGCGAGCGCGGCGGCGGCATGCGCCACCTCGCGCAGCTCGCCGAGCTCGGCCGCCTCGGCCATCGCGCTGACGTCCTCGAAGTGCCCTGCCACCGAGTACTCACCGATCAGGTGCGCCCAGGTGGGCGCCGTGCGGTACCGGAGCTCCTGGTACCGCTTGCCGAGGCCTCCGATGTCCACCAACCCGGACCCCTCCGTCAAATTGACCAATGCTTCACCTGGTCGCGTACGGTCTGACGGACGACGTTAAAGTGAGGGGCGACCGTGGCGCTTGGGTCTGGCCACGATCGAGCACAGGCACCTTTGTGGGCTTGGACAAGAATCGCCGCCGCGCCGTGGCTTCAATCGTGGGTTAAATCACCCGGCGCCGAGCTGGCTCGTCCCGCCGGCCGCAGAGGAAGTCACACGCCAATGGTCCGAAATCGCCCTTTTCGCGTCTCGGTTGCCGTATTGTGTTCCACGGTCGCGCTGGCTGCCTGCTCCAACGGGGGTAGCACCGGCAGCTCGTCCGGCGACGACTATGCCGACGGCGGCTCGCTCACCATCGCGATCGACAGCGACCCCGGTGCGCTCGACCCGCAGCGCTCGGTCAACGGCGTCAACAAGATGATGGCCGTCTTCGCCTACGACACGCCCGTCAAGCTGCTGGACTCCGGCGAGGTGGCGCCCAGCGTCGTCAAGTCGTGGACCGGCGAGGGCACCTCCTACACGCTGACCGTCCGCGAAGGCGTCACCTGCTCGGACGGCTCGCCGATGGACGCGCAGACGGTGGCCGACAACATCAACTACGTGGCCGCCGAAGGCAACGGCTCGCCCATGCGCGGCGCCGCCGTTCCCGCTGACGCCACGGCAACGGCCGACAACGCCGCTGGCACCGTCGCGGTCAAGCTCAAGGAGGGCGCGCCCTTCTTCTTCCAGAACCTGGCCGAGCTGCCGCTGGTCTGCTCGAGCGCCATCAAGAACCGCGACTCCCTGAAGGCCGCCTCCGCCGGCTCTGGTCCGTTCGTCCTCTCCGACGTGCGGGCCGGCAATCAGTACACGTACACCCGTCGCGACGGGTACGCCTGGGGGCCGAACGGCGCCTCGACCGCCGAGAAGGGCATGCCGGCGAAGGTGACCTTCAAGCTCGTGACGAGCGCGACTACGACGGCCAACCTCCTGCTGAGCAAGGGCGTCAACATCTCGTACCTGTCCGGTGCCGACACCCAGCGGCTCAAGGCCGCCAAGGTGTTCTCGGACGGCGGCAGCATCATCGGCGACGAGCTCACCTTCAACCAGGCCGCCGGTCTGCCGACCGCCGACGTCAACGTCCGGCGCGCGCTCGTCGGCGCCCTCGACATGAAGGAACTGGCCCAGGTCTCCACCGGCGGCCTCGGACAGGCGGCCAACGGGCTGCTGACCGACCCAAAGATCTGCAGCGGTGATACCGTCACCCCGAACAAGCCGGCGTACGACGCGGCCGCCGCGGCCGCGCTGCTCGACCAGGCCGGCTGGCCGGCCGCCGGTGGCGGCGCCCGGGCCAAGGACGGCAAGCCGCTCGAGGTCGCGTTCGTCTACGACAACGAGGACACCACGACCGCGGCGACGGCCGAGTACATCGGCCAGAAGTGGACGGCGCTGGGCGTCAAGGTGGACCTCAAGGGACAGTCGTTCAACGCGCGGTCCGATGTCGTCTTCGGCGGCAAGGGCCCGTGGACCGCGACCCTCATCGGCCTCGGCGTGTCCAACCCGGCCACGCTCGTGCCGTTCTTCTCCGGCGCCACCCCCGCGCAGGGCGGCATCAACTACGGCTCGATGCACAACGACGTCTACGACAGCTCGATCAAGGCGGCGCAGGCGAAGTCCGGCACCGGCGGCTGCGCCGACTGGAACGCGGGCGAGGGCGCCCTGATCAAGGACGCGGACATCACCCCGATCTCCGTCTCGCCCTACCTCTACTGGGGCAACGGGGCCAAGTTCGACGTCGTCGCCCGCGTGCTGGAGCCCACCTCGCTCCGGGTTCTGCGCTAGGTCCGGCGGGGAGGATGGGAGGTTCTGTGAGGTTGTCGTTCCGCACCAGGCACCCGTGGCCGGTCTTCCTGATCCGGCGGCTGGGGAGGTTCGTCGTCTCGCTGGCGGTCGTCGTCACCGCGTCGTTCGCCATGGTCCACGCGCTGCCGGGCGACCCGGTACGCGGAGCCCTGGGCCTGATGGCGCCGCCGGAGACCATCGCGGCCACCCGGGAGCGTCTCGGGCTCAACGACCCGCTGTGGCGGCAGTATCTGGACTACCTCTGGAACCTGCTCCACCTCGACCTCGGCACGTCCCTGGAGACCCAGACGCCGGTGGGGGAGAAGATGGCGCAACTGGTGCCCGCGACCCTCCAGCTCGGCCTGACCGCGTTCGTGGTCTGCCTCGCGGTGGCGATACCGGTGGGCCTGCTCCTCGGTATCGCCACCCGGGACGGCCGGGGCCGCGGCCTGCACTTCGGCTTCGGCGGCGTGACCGGGCTCGCGCTGTCCGTGCCGGATTACCTGGTGGCGGTCGGACTCGTGTTCGTCTTCGCCGTCTCCCTCGAGGCGCTGCCGGTCGCGGGCTTGTCCGGTCCCGCGTCGTTCGTGCTGCCGGTGACCGCCCTCGTCGTGGGGCCGGCCGCCTACCTGGCGCGGATCGTCCGCGCCGAGACCCAGCGGGTGCTCGGCGAGGACTACATCCGGGCGGCCCGCGCTAAGCGCCTCCCGGCGCGGCTGATCTACCTGCGGCACGCGCTGCCGAACACGCTGACCCCGACGCTGACCGTCTCCGGCATGATCCTCGCGTCGATGGTGGCTGGCACCGTGCTCGTCGAGAACGTGTTCGCCTGGCCCGGCGTCGGCGCCGAGCTCGTGCACTCGGTGCTCGCCAAGGACTACCCGGTCGTCCAAGCGGTCGCGCTCTTCTTCGGCGCCGGCATCCTGCTGATCAACCTCGCGGTCGACATCGCGATCGCCGTCATCGACCCGCGCTCGACGATCAAGGAGAGCTGACGTGTCCTGGTCGCGTACCCGCCATCACCTGTTGTCACCGCTCGGCGTGGTCACGGTCGTCCTGCTGCTGCTCCTGGTCGCGACCGCCGTCGTGGCGCCGCTGCTGCTCGGCGACCGGGCCACGGAGATTGCGGGCGGCGCGCTCCAGGCGGGACCGTCGGTGGCGCACCCGTTCGGCACGGACGCCCTCGGACGCGACGTCCTCGCGCGGACACTGGTGGCCACCCGGCTGTCCCTCGTCCTCGCCCTGCTCGTCGTCGGCATTGGCGTGGCCTGCGGCCTGATCATCGGCACCGTCCCCGTCGTGCTCGGCCGGCGCGCCGGCCGAGCGGTGGTCGCCGGCCTGAACCTGATGGTCGCCTTTCCCGGGCTGCTGCTCGCCCTGTTCCTCGCCATGATCTTCGGAGTGGGGGCGCGCGGCGCCGTGCTGTCGATGGCGATCGCCTTCGCGCCCTCGTTCGCGCGGCTGACCCACACCACCGCCAGCGGCGTCGCGAACGCCGACTACGTCTCCGCCGCGCGACTGCTCCGGGTCCCGCGGTGGCGGATCCTGACCCGCCACGTCGTCCCGAACATCTCGGAACCCCTCGTCGTCAACGCGACCAGCCAGGTCGGGGCGGCGCTGCTCAGCATCTCGGCGCTGTCCTACATCGGCTTCGGCGTGCAACCGCCCCAGTACGACTGGGGACGCATGCTCGCCGACGGGCTGCCGGCCATCTACACCAACCCGGCGGCCGCGCTCGCGCCGTCCATCATGATCGTCGTCGCGGGTCTCGCGTTCGTCCTCGCCGGCGAGCTGCTGACCCAGGTCCTCGGCGGCAGCCAGCACGGTCACCTCCGGATCCCGTCCCTCAGGTCCCCGCGCCGGGATCCGGCCCCGGCCGAGACGCCGCCACCGGGTGACGAGGTGCTCCGGCTCGAGCGCCTGACCGTCACCGTGCCCGGCGAGACCGCGCCGTTCTCCCCAGTCGTCGACGTCAGCATGCGCCTTCGCCGCGGCGAGATCGTCGGGCTGGTCGGCGAGTCGGGATCGGGCAAGAGCCTCACCGCGATGGCGGCCGCACAGCTCACCTCGTACCCGAACGTCGCCGAGGCCGACGTGCACCGGATCAAGGGCAACGAGCTGCGGCGGATGCGCCCCCGCGACCGCGAGCGGCTGCTCGGCACCTCGCTCGCGATGGTGTTCCAGGACCCGATGTCGTCGCTGAACCCGACGCTCAAGGTCGGACGCCAGCTCGCCGAGGTCGCGGAGACCCACGAACGCCTCGGCCGCCGGGACGCGTGGCGGCGAGCCGTCGACCGCCTCAGCGCAGTACTGATCACCGACCCGGAGGCGCGGGCGAAGCAGTACCCGATGGCGTTCTCCGGCGGCATGCGCCAGCGCGCGTCGATCGCGATGGGCCTCATGGCCCAGCCTGCGCTGATCGTCGCCGACGAGCCGACCACCGCGCTCGACGTGACCGTCCAGAAGGAGGTGCTCGGCCTGCTGCGGCGCATCTCCCGGGAGACCGGCGCCGCCGTCCTGCTGATCAGCCACGACATCGCGGTGGTGGCTGAGAACGCGTCCCGGGTCCTGGTCATGTACGCCGGCCGGGTGGTCGAGGAACTGCCGGTCAGCGGGCTCGCCGAGGCCGCGCATCCGTACACCCGCGCGTTGATCGCGAGCATCCCGGACATGTCGACGGACCGGTCGCGGCCGCTCGCGAACATTCCCGGCCGCCCGCCGCACGCCTCCGACCTGCCGCTGGGCTGCGCGTTCGCGCCCCGGTGCGGCCGGGCGGACGACCGATGCCGGCAGGCGCGTCCCGAACTGGCCGACTCGGGCGGTGGCGGCGCCGTCGCCTGCTGGCATCCGCTGCTGCCGGCCCTGGAAAGCGAGGCGTGACATGCTCGAGCTCCGCGACATAGTCGTCCGGTACGGCCACGGTCAGGGCGCCGTGACGGCCGTCGACGAGGTCAGCCTGACCGTGGCGGCCGGCTCGATTGTCGGGCTCGTCGGCGAGTCGGGGTCCGGTAAGTCGACCCTCGCCCGGGCGGCGGTCGGCCTCGCCCCGCTCACCTCGGGCACGATCCTCTGGAAGGGGGCGGCGCTCGACGCACACGGCAGCCCGCCGTTGCAGTACGTGTTCCAGGACCCGTACGCGTCCCTCAACCCGCGGATGAGCGTCGGCGCGTCGATCGCCGAGGGCCTGCCCCGGGCGAGCGGGCGGCGGGAGCGGCCGGCCCGGGTCACCGAGCTGCTCGAGATGGTCCGGCTCGATCCTGGCGACGTCCACAAGCGCCCCCGGCAGCTCTCCGGCGGACAGCGGCAGCGCGTCGCCATCGCGCGCGCCCTCGCCGCCGAGCCCGAGGTCCTGATCGCCGACGAGATCACGTCGGCGCTCGACGTCTCGGTCCAGGGTGCCGTGCTCAACCTGCTCAAGGAGATCCAGACCCGGACCGGCGTCGGGATCCTGTTCATCTCGCACAACCTCGCCGTGGTCCGCTACATGGCCGACTCGATCGCGGTCATGAAGTCCGGCCGGCTCGTCGAGCACGGTACGACGGAGGACGTCATCGAGCGTTCCGAGCACCCGTACACGAAGCAGCTCCTCGAAGCCATCCCGACCGTGACGATGGGTCAAGGGGTCGTCGGTTCAAATCCCGTCGTCCCAACAGCGTGAAGGGTTTCCGCAGGTAGCAGGCTTGTGGGAAGTCCATTTTTGATTGCTGTAGCTCGATATCGTGTCGTGCAAGCCGCTGCTTGAACCCTTGACTCGGGCGGTCTATCGAGCCGATCTCGGTGGCTTCCGCTGTGAATCGCCTGGGTAGCCGTACGCGTCGATGCTGTCGCGCTCGGCGCTGGACTCTTTGAGGACCGATCATTTTAGACAAATGGGTGCGGATTCGCTGCGCTGATACCCCCTGGCAGGCAGGACGCCGGCGTCGCCACCGCCAACAGCTCCTCCCCAGCCGCATCCGCGCGGCGGCAGTCCAACCCGGACCAGAAATCGGCGCCGAACATCTGCGCCTGCGCCACCGCCACCAGAAACCAGCCCGCGGACAGACCCCGATCCCGCTGCTTGATCGAACCGACCGCATCGTCCAACGCGGCGGTCACACCCAACCGACCGACCAACTCGGCCACCACCGCCATCCGAGACCGGGGTCAACGACACGTCCGGAGCGCCCACACACCTGCCCGGCCAAAACAGGTATCTTCTCCACCAAACGGGTGCCCTTCCCACAGCGGCCGATTAGTGCTTCAACAACCCCAATTGTCCCTGCTGGCAAGGTGCCGTTCGTCTGCGCCACGCCGTGGTCGTATTCCTATCCACGGATCCGGGTCAGAATCGGTGCGACTGGGGCAGCAGTTCTTCCGCACCCGGGCGGCCCACGCCGCGGCGCATGGGGCCAAAACGGTCCGGGGAGAGCAGAGGATCGGCCAGTGGTCCGGACGTGGCCGGTAGGTAGCCCTGCAGACCTTGGGTCAGCAGCTGGGCCGTGACCGGTGCCAGGATGAGGCCCCACATGCCGTGGCCGCCGGCGACGACGAGCCCCGGAGCGCGGGTGCTCGCCCCGATGACTGGCAGCCCGTCGGGGGTGCATGGACGCTCGCCGCACCAGGTGTCGATTCGATCGTCGATGTGTACACCCGGCAGCGCCTCGGCGGCAACCGCAACCATGGCGTCGGCCGTGCGAGGGTCGAGCGGGCGGCGTTCCGCGCCGAACTCCATCAGGCCGCAGACCCGCAGTCGGTCACCGAACGGCGTGATGACGATACGCCGCTCTTTCAGTCGCACCGGCATGGTCGGCACGTGGCCAGAGACCGCGAGGTCGATGACGTAGCCGCGCCCGCCGCGCAACGGTACACGGACGCCGGCCTGGGCGGCGAGCGGAGCGATGCCGAGACCGGCCGCGAGCACCACTACACCTGCGGCGAAGTCGCCTGCCTCGCAGCGGATGCCGACGATGTTGCGCCGCTGGGTGAGCAGTGTACGCACGCGCTGTCCGAAGCGGACTTCGATGTTGTGGCATCGTGCCGCGTCGAGCAGGCCGCGCAGGTAGGCGCGGCTGTCGATGACGGACTCGTCCGGGTCGAGCAGTGCGCCGGTGAGGGCGCCAAGGGCCGGCACCGCCTGCCGTGCCTGCTGCGGGGACATCGCACCATCCGGGGCGGGGGTGCGCATCCACACGTCGATAGCCCCGGTCCTGCGGTAGCTGGGATTGATTCCCCGTTTGGCGTAGTCCTCGTGCAGCTGGGCGCTGGTGGCAGCCAGCTCCTGCAGCCGCCGTGTCGCCACCCGGACTCGGGACGGTCGCGCGGAAGCGACGAGTTGTGCGAGCCACCCCCCGAGGGAAGGCTGCGGCCGGACACGGACGGCCGGCGGACGGGCGAAGATCTGACGCGCTCCCTCGAGAAGGAGCGAGGTCGTCGCCAGGGGACCGACGTGCGACGGGGCGATGATGCCGGCGTTCGCGTAGGAGCAGCCACCGCCGATGTCGCTCGCCGCATCAACGAGCAGAACATGGGCCCCGCTGCTCCCGAGTTCGTAGGCCACCGTCGTGCCGACGACGCCGGCGCCCACCACGATGACGTCGTATTTCTCTCTCATCATCAGCGAGCCTGCCGGGATTCGGCGGAGGACGCCCCATCCCTCGGGGATGGTTTTCGCCGCCGCCTGTCGAGCAGGACAATGTACGGCATGGCTTCGCAGATCAGGATTCTCTCGGTCGATGACCACCCGATGATTCTTTTCGGGCTGGCCGTGGTCCTGTCGGCTGAGCCGGACCTGACTGTGGTCGGGCAAGCCACGGATGTCGCCTCTGCGACAGCGGCGGCCCTCCGGACCCAGCCGGACCTGATCGTGCTTCCCGTCAGGCTGGGGGATCGGCTGGCCGGGATCGAGTTGTGTCGTGAGTTGTCCGCGACAACCAGCGCCAAGGTGCTGATCTACACCTCGTTCACGGAGCCGAAGGACGTCGAAGCCGCGATGCTCGCCGGTGCCGACGGGCTCGTAGGCAAGAACGCGTCGATCGAGGGTCTGCTCACCGCGATCCGCTCAATCCATCGCGGCCGTCGTATCTGGCTGCCGGGGCCGAGCCCCGCGCCCTGCGCCGCCCCGGCCAACTCGAGCCTGCTCACCCACCCGCAGCTCACCGACCGGGAGCGTGAGGTCCTCGCCCTGATGCTGGATCGCTTGACCAACAAGCAGATCGCCGCCCAGCTGACGGTCGAGGTGACGACGGTGAAGACGCACGTACGCAGCCTGCTTCGTAAGCTCGACATGTCCTCGCGTCGGGATCTCTTCTGAGACCCCATGGCCCTACAGCGGGCCGCCTCGAAGGGAAAAGTGGCTCTTCGTACTGATGTGTGGGCAGGGTTGACCTGCTGAAACACGTGCACGCCGTCTCCGGTCTAGGATTTCGGGTCTCTGAGGTCCGAAGTCTGAAGATCGGGAAACGGCGTGCGTTCTGCAAGTCTATGGCAGTGTCTGCTGGGGGTCGACAAGACCACCGTGGTCGAGCGGGTTGAGCAGGAGGAACACCTCGACCGGGACGGGGACGGGGCCGGGGTGGTGCGGATCGTGGTGCACGCGCGGCCGTCGAAGGGCACCCGGGGCCGGTGTGGGCGTTGTGGGCGCCGGTGCGCCGGCTGTGACGCCGGTCGGGGGCGTCGGCGGTGGCGGGCCCTCGACCTGGGTGTGCTGCGGGCGGTGATCGAGGCCGACGCGCCGCGGGTGGCCTGCCCCGAGCACGGGATCGTGGTCGCGGCGGTGCCGTGGGCACGCCACGACGCCGGGCACACCCGGGTCTTCGACGACACGGTGGCGTGGCTGGCCACCGCCTGCGCGAAGACCGCGGTGGTCCAGCTGATGCGCGTGGCGTGGAAGACCGTCGGGTCGATCGTGGCCCGGGTGTGGGCCGATGGCGGCGGTGCCGCCGACCGGTTCGCCGGGCTGCGACGCATCGGAATCGACGAGATCTCGTTCCGGCGGGGCCACAAGTACCTGACCATCGTCGTCGATCACGACACCGGGCGGCTGGTCTGGGCCTGCGCGCCACGCCGGCGGTGGGACCGGCCGAAGATGCCGTCGCCGAGTTGGGGGAGTGCCTGCGGTGGGCCCGTTCGCTGCTGGACCCCGCCGTGCACGACGGCGTGCGGCAGGAAGCGAGGGCGATGGCGCGGCTGGGCAGTGAGGTGTTGCTGCTGGCCGCCACCCTGCACCGGGGCCTGCGCGTGGCGGTGCAGCGGCGGAAGCTGCTGGTGAGAGGGGCTGCTGTCATGCAGCGTCCCGTCGGTTCCCTGGTCTACCGAGCTGTTCCCCGTTGGCGCCCCGCGACCGCCGACGACGACCTTGTGCGCGACCTCCGCCGCGCGTTGCTGCAGATCGTTGGACCCGACGCCGAGGGTGCCCCGGCCAGCATGATCGCCCGTACGCTTGCCCGACCGCCTCGCCCGCGACCGGCGAGCCCGACAACCGCAGAACGCGGTAGTGCGCTCCTCGACGTGCCGATGCATAGCCGGATACGCGCAGACCCGGCGGAGGCTGGGCAACCCGACAGGCGGGTGATGGACCTAGCTGTCGCATCGGGCAGCGAGGCGCTCGAAGACAGCGGAGAGGATTCGTCTCCTGGGCTCGCGACCGGCTAGCTGGTGGACACCATCGGCTTTGCCGATCGGATCCGAGGCAGACGGCAACGCCGCAGGTCATCACGTATGCGGCGGCCGGTAGGTGTTCCTGTCAGGGCGGGAGTGATCGACGGCAGGCTCAGCCCGGGTGGCCATTAGCGTGGCCGGTGGGTGGGCGTCAGAACCGGACCATGCGCTCTCCTCTACGCCCTGGTGTTGACCAGGTGTATCAGGCCGGATTTGGGGGCGTCGGAGGGTGTTCGGCGACGCGGAAGGGCTCGTGTCGGCTCCGTCGGCGGCCTTGGCCGTGTCGGGGGTCAAACCCGAGGTATGCGACGCGCAGGGCATCCAGGGTGGTGTGTCGGATCCTGTCTGGGTGCGGGTAGGCAAGCCCCAGTTGGCGGGCTGGTGGGTCGTTGAGGTAGTCGGCGAACCGGCAGCCAGCCGCGTGCATGCAGTGCTCGATCTGGTTGTTGCAGGGCAGGCACAGCAGGCCACGGACTTGGTTCGTGAGGTGGTCGTGATCGATCGAGGTGCCGACCCGACAGTCGCAGGCGTGACACCAGGGGCCGGCCGCCGCGACGAGGGCGGCGCGCACCCTTCCGAGGGGCGTGTCGGGCCCCTGGTAGCCGGGCCAGTCCGCCCGCTCTCGACAGCGCTGCCGCCCCCGCACCAACGCCGGATCGATGCCGACCTCCACCAACTCCACCAGCCACCGTACGACCCGCACCTGCCGTACAGCGGCGGCGCCGGGTGGAATGCTGATGTGGTACCCGGCGGCGCTCAGCCACCAGCGGACCTCTTCCTGATGGCGATAGACGCCGGAGCCGTTGCCGCGGCACGGCCTGCTCCCGCAAACGGGTACGGGCCCGTGGCAGAGGTGGTAGCGGCCGTCGCTGCCGAGCGCCGCGGTGATGTTCTTCTCCCGCTCCGGACCGGGTGCCTGGCTCAGGCACGGGACGGGTGACTGCTCTCGGACCAGCTCATCGACAGCGTCGTAGTCCAGGCCGCAGTACATCCTCTCGTAGGCGAAGTGCCAGAGCAGCGCATCGCGCCGGTGCTCCGGCAGGTCGACCAACCCGCCAGCCACTGTCGCCGGCCGCCACGCCGCCTCCGACTGGTCTGCCCCTGCGGCCACGGCCTGCCTGCCGGACACGCCACGGCTGCCTATAACGGCGGGATGGGTGGGCGTGACGTCGTGTCGCCGGATCGACATCACCAGAGTATGCGCCGCTCATCGCTATTGGACACGGGTGCGGCTCCCCTGGAGGGATTGATCAACTGGGGATGGCTGCGTTGGCGTAGCGGCTGGCGTGGACTCGGTGTTGTTCCTGGTCGAGGTGGTGGGTCCAGTAGTCGTTGAAGTCGCCGTTGCTGATCAGTGCGCGTAGTTTGAGGACGGCCGCGGCGCCGTTGAGTCCCCAGCGTGCGCCGGTGATGTCCATTCTGTCTTTGACGAGGTGGCGGCAGGCGCCTTCGATGACGCCGGTGGCGATCGGCCAGCCGGCCGCGAGTGTTTCGTGGTAGCGCAGGTAGCGTGCCTTGTTGAGCAGGTAGGTCACGCACGCCTCGGCGCCTTTGCGCCGGCCGGGGTCCAGCCCCGCTGCTGTGATCTTGCGTTGGATTGTGCCGGCGACGCGGTGGGCCCGTCCGGCCAGGATCAGCCGGGCCTGCGCGGCGACCCACGTCTCGATGGCCGGGTCGCCCTCGGTGTGGAAGCACCAGGCGGCTTTCCACAGGTATTCGAGGACGTGTACGAAGTCGATGACGATCGTCACGGGCTGATCGCGGGCTTTGGCGTGGGCGCGGATGGTCTCGATCTGGTGGGCGTTGCCGTCGACGAGGACGACCCACGGGTGCGTGCCGTGCGGGTCGCGGCGGGTCGCCTCGTCGAACATGGCGGTGATCTGCCCGGCGGTGTCGGTGGTGACCGACGCGTGCAGCCACTTGCTTGCGGCCTTCGGGCCGCCACGACTGTCGCGGCGCTCGGCGGCGCTGGGTGCGCCGATCACGTCGGCGGGGGTGCGCGGTGCGGGTGTGCAGTGGTAGACGGCCACGACCTCGGCCATGCGTTTACGGCCCAGCTTCTCTCCCCGCGACAAGCGGGTAGCCAGCTTCCGGCTGCTGGATGCGGCCCTCTTGGCCGTCGCGGCCCGTAACGCGTCCGGGCGCATCACGATCCCCTTCGCGTCGCAGGTCAGCACGACGATGTCGCCGTCCGGGCAGTCGGCAGGCCGACGCGCGGCGTAGAAGTTGTCGATGTCCAGGGCGGCCGTCTCGGCCAGCGCCTGGACCTGACGCTTGCCCACCCCAACCCCGCTCGCCCGCCGGATCGCCGCTGTGGCCTGCTCGAACGATCCCCGCGCCGTCTCGAGCGCGGCCAGCCGGCGCAGCCCATGCGAATGCAACCCGACCGGCAGGTTCAGCACCCCGTCAGCCGGGACCAGGTTGGCCACACCCTTGGCCCGGTACGCGATCCGCGTCACGGTCACCTTCCCGAACACCGTAGCCAGCCCGCGAGCGTGTCCCGGCTCGGCATACTGCCGCGTGACCAGATCGTCCCCGACGACCTCGACCACCCGCCGTTCACGGGCCGCCCGCAAATCCAGGTGATCTTGCAGGAGCTGCCGTAGCAGCTCACGCCCGACATCCTGCAACCGCTGCTCCAGATCGGCGTGCGACAGCCCACCGGCCTGCGGCCCGGCCAACCACGACACCGTCTCGTCGAAACGCTGCCGTGACGCCCCGAACAACACCATCTCGTCCACCGGCACGTAGGATGACATCGGGCTCCTTCTTTCTCGTTCTCGGCGTAGACAACCAAGAACATAGTCAGAAGGAGCCCTTCAGCGTACGGCGCAACGCAAACAGCGCACGTCAAACCACATCAGACGTTCCCTCCAAGGGAGCCGCACCCCTTGGCAATCGAAGCCACCCATGAAAGGCATGAAGCTCGGTCTCAAGCCCTTACGGCTCGGTGCCCCGGTGCGCGAGTGACACGCACCGGGGCACCGAGGTGCTGTTACAGGTTCAGGGTCCAGGAGTTGATGTAGCCAGTGTCCTTGCGGGCTGCGTCCTGTACCCGCAGTTTCCAGGTGCCGTTACGGGTTTCCGAGGAGAGGTTGACCGTGTAGGTCTGGTCGATGTTGTCGGCGCTGCCGCCAGTGCGGTTGTGCAGCAGGTACGTGCTGCCGTCCGGGGCAACCAGGGTCACCACAAGGTCACCGATGCGGGTGTGCACGATGTGCACCTCGACGGTGCTGGTGGACGACGCGTTGCCGGTGCAGCCGGCGATGGTGATGGCGCTTTCCACCGTGGTGTTGTCGGGGATGCTCACGTCGGTGCCGTTGGTGCCGGTGCATCCGGGTACGCCACCGCCGCCCAGGTTGAGGGTCCAGGAGTTGATGTAGCCGGTGTCACCGCCGGCGGCGTCCTGCACCCGCAGCCGCCACGCACCGTTCGCGGCTTCGGTGGACAGGTTGACCGTGTAGGTCTGGTCGATGTTGTCGGTGCTGCCACCAGCGCGGTTGTGCAGCAGGTAGGTGCTGCCGTCCGGCGCTACCAGGTTCACCACGAGGTCACCGATGTAGGTGTGCACGATGTGCACCTCAACGGTGCTGGTGGCCGAGGCGTTGCCGGCGCACCCGGAGATGATGATGCTGCTTTCCACGGTGGTGTTGTCCGGGATCGCAACATCGGTGGCGTTGCTGCCGGAGCAGCCGGGCAGGCCGTTGACGGTCAGGGTGAACGTCGTGGTGCGTGTCGCCTCGGTGCCCGTACCGGTGATGGTGACCGTGTACATGCCACTCGGGGTCGACGCCGCCGTGCTGATCGTCATGGTCGACGAGCCACCGTTCGAGGTGACCGACGACGGGTTGAAGCTGGCGGTGGCACCGGACGGCAGGCCGGAAGCGGAGAGCGCCACGGTCTGCGCCGAGCCTCGAATCAGGGCGGTCGACACGGTCGCGGTGGCCGAGTTGCCCGGGTCCACCGATGCCGCGGACGGCGAAACCGACACGGTGAAGTCGTTGGCCGCGCAGCTTGTGTCATTGCCCGCGACGTTGACGGCGGTCCAGGCGGCCTGGACGGCCTTGTACTCGGTCGAGCACAGGCCGTACAGGTCGGTGGCCGCGGTCAGGGCGTACGCGCGGGCGGTGTTGCTCGGGTTGGTGGTGTTGACGTAGGAGGTGTTGGAGGTGAAGTAGCTGTCCAGGGCGCGGAACCAGATCTTCTCCGCCTTGGCCCGGCCGATGCCGGTGACCGCCGGCGCCGACCCACAGACCGGGGAGGTGCCGTACGCCGTGGTGCCGCTGCCTTCGGCGAGCATGAAGTAGAAGTGGTTGGCCACACCGGAGGAGTAGTGCACGTCGACGTTCTTCGTGCTGGTCGACCAGCAGGAGTGCGACGCGCCGTCCAGCGACGGGTTGTACATGTACCGCAGCGGGGTCCCGTCACCGTTGATGTTGATCTCTTCGCCGACGTCGTAGTCGCCGGGGTCACTGGTGTTGTTCGCGAAGAACTCGACCATGTTGCCGAAGATGTCGCTGGTCGCCTCGTTGAGCCCGCCGGACTCACCGGAGTAGGTCAGACCGCCGGGCACGACGTTCTCGGTGACACCGTGGCTCATCTCGTGTCCGGCCACGTCGATGGAGACCAACGGGTTGGAGTTACCCGAACCGTCGCCGTAGGTCATCTGGGAGCCGTCCCAGAACGCGTTGACGTAGTTGCTGCCGTAGTGCACCCGCGACGGGACGCCCTGACCATTGCCGAAGATGCCGTTACGGCTGTGGGTGTTCGTGAAGTAGTCGAACGTCAACGCCGCACCATAGTGCGCATCCACCGCGGCTGACTGATTGTTCGACTGTGACCCGTTGCCCCACACGTTGTCCGCGTCGGTGAACGTCGTACACGTCGTGGTGCCGTTGTTCATGTTGCACGTGTTGTTGTTGCCGTGCGTCGGGTCGATCATCTGGTACGTACTGCTCGACTGGGTCGTCGAGACGGTGACCGTGCCGGCGTACACCGAGTTGCCGGTGCCGTTCACCGCCTCGATCTCGTCGTACGAACCGATGAACTTGCCGGTCAGCGCGTCGGAGATGACGTGCAGCCGGGACGGGGTCTGACGGTCCGGCGCCATGCCCGACACCACCGTCTCCCACGCCAACTGGCCGAAGCCGTTCGACGCCTCAACAAACAGTTCCGGTGCGCCAACCTCGGCCACCTTGCCGGAGAACTTCGCCTTCGCGGCGTTCTTCGCCGTGCCCGCCGACACCTTCGCCGTGGTGCCCAACGTCAACGGAGCGGACAACCCCACCGAGCTGCCGGTGAACGTGCCATCCGCGCCGGTGTGGACCACGACATCACCACCACGCACTCGCAGACCCTGGTACGTACGCGTGTAACGCACATGCGCCGCCCCATCAGCATCGACCCGCGAGCTGTAGACAGCGAACCGGTCGGCGTTCGACGCCCGCACCACACCCATGTTCGACTGCAACGCCTGCTCAGCCCGGCTGAGGGCGTTAGCAGGGCCTGGCTCGGCCGGCGGCGCCGCCGACGCCGACGTAGCGGCACCGGTCAGCAACGCGCCCGCGAGGAACGCGACGCTGGCCACCGCGATCGGTCTCTTCACAACTTCCTCCAAACAGAAACGACACGTGGCGAGATCCAGAACCATGCCCGTCTATATAACCTGCCGTGGATGAAAAATGGAAGATGTTCAGGGCCAAACCTGAACCCTCGTTAACCTCGGCCCTTCGTGCGCCCAGCGGACCTGGAGGTGAGTGCGTAGCTCATCTGGAGTCGCAAGCTCGTCATCGCCTGCCGGTGTGAGTCCGATCCGAGTAGCTGCCAGGAGGCCCGGTAGCAGGCCGGCGGCTCGGTCCCTGTCTGTCGCCTCAGGGGGAGCGACCGAGCGGTCCGTAGCATGACGCGAAGCCTGCGGCGTCGTTAGAGCCTGGTAAATAAGGGTTTCAGGTGTGTTGGTGTCGGGTGAGGGGGCGGGCCATGCCTTGACGTTTCAGGATCTTGACGCGCTACGTCTCATGCAGACATAGAGAAGTGTCTCTGATCTGGGCGAATCTGAGTGTCGAAGTCAGAAGGAAGCCATGTCGAGAGGCACTTTTCGCGTGCACGATGTTACCGGTTGGTCGAAGCGGTTGGCGGCCACCTGTGGGGCTCGTAAAGCCGGTTCGGCTACGCTGCCTGCGAATATTCGTTGATCAGCCCGCCGAGGATCGGGCGCCGTCGGACTCTGGCGGCGG
>NZ_JBEYTI010000042.1:0-47484 GCF_040642975.1 Micromonospora sp. NPDC047548 | reverse complement strand
CGACCAGCCACGACACGGTCTCCTCGAAGCGCTGACGCGACTGGGCGAACGACGTGGTCTCACCCACCAACACGTACGATGACATCGGGTTCCTTCTTGCTCGTTCTCGGTCTAGACACCCAAGAACATAGCGAGAAGGAGCCCTTCAACCTGCGCCGCAACGGAAACAACGCACGTCAGGCCACATCAGACCGTCCCTCCAAGCGAGCCGCACCCGTTACCAATTTCGCGGCGGCGGGCGCCAGCTGCCTCATCGTCTCGGGATACATCGACTCCCACCGGGGCATCCACATCGAGTACCTGACGCACGCTGCGCTCACCGTGCTGCGAATGCGCTGCGACCAGCCCGAGCTGCGCCGGCGCCTGGAGAACCGGGCACGCCCCGGTGAACAGCGGGAATCCGCGCTACGCGAGGCGGAGGCCTTCGACCGCAGCCAAGCGGAGGTCTTTGAAGAACGGGATTCGCACGCAGGCATGTCCGTGCGGCCGAAGGCCGGCACATTCAAGTGAGCCGCCGCACGCTGGGCCGGCCCGCCGACCGCGACGGCCGGCGGGCCGGATGGTACGGGCCGCCCCACGGCGCAGGTCATCGCGCCGTGGGGTGGCGCCTCATGCCCGCTCGGGTGACAGCGGTGGGGCGGTGACGACCAGGAAGGTGAAGTCCTCGCGGGCCTTGGCGTCGATGGGCAGGGGCAGGCGGATGCGCCCGGAGTCGACCATGCCTCGCACAGCGGGACGGCTCAGGCCGAACCCGGCGGTGAGCAGCTTCTCGACCCGGATGGGTGCCGGGAGCTCGAACCTGATGATGACCTCGAGTGGCGCGGCATCCTCGCGCTGGAGGTCGTAGAACGGTATGTCGGTGTCCAGCTGCCAGGTACCGGTCCAGTCGAGCTGGTAGGCGGCCTTGTGGGCGAGCGTCGCGTCCATGGTCAGCTGTCGCACCATGGCCGGATCGTTGTTCTCGAACCTCAGTAGCCGCTCGTTGTCCAGCGCCCGCACGTTGATGCGCTCGTGGACGGGGATTTTCGACGTGCGGCCGCACAGGTCGCAGCAGATCAGCAGCCACACGTCGAGCAGCTTGTGGTTCGCGTTGACCCGGATCTTGCCGGTGGGACGGTGACGGGTGGACCTGCATGACACGCAGGTTTTGACGATGGTGGGCAGTCCGAGCTCGCTGACCACCCACAGCGCTTTGCGGTCGATGCCGGGTCCGCGACCGTGGGCCGGCACGCGGATATGGCGGAAACTATTCATGGCTTCGGCGATTCCAAGGTCTAGGCAGGAGGCGCCCGGCAGCGCGATGGCGCGCCGGGGGGTGCCTCCCGGATCCAGTGGCGGGCAGCCGGCGTCTCGGCGGGGAGCACGCCGGCTGGCGCGACGTCGCAGATCACGTCGCGTGAAGGAAGCCCGCACCGGTCACGCGGTGCGGGCTTCGAGTGGCACGGCGGACGGAGACGGGGAGGTGACTCGAACCCGTCTTCATCGCGCCCGTGCGCCACTGGTCACTGATCCATGCGCGTCAGCATGGTCAACCCGTGGGCAGCCGGGCAACGGATTTTCCGCGTGGCCCCGCCGCCGGGGGTGGGGAAATCCGCTGTCGGTTGTTGGAGGGGGGTGGTACAAAGCCGCGGTGGAAAAGACGCTGGAGTTCGCTGACCTGTTGCGGCTGATGGACGAACGATCGACCGCTTTCCGGGCGGCGGTCGACGCGGCACCCAGCCTCGACGTGCGGGTGCCGACCTGCCCCGAGTGGACGTTGTTCGACCTGGTGCAGCACCTGGGCGAGGGGCGCCGCAAGTGGGCCGCCATCGTGGCCGCGGGGCCCGCCGACGCTCCGCCGGCGATGTCCGCCCCGGTGGCGCCCCGGGAGCGCGAGGCCCTGCTGGCCTGGTTCGCCGCGTCGACGGGGGAGCTGCTGGACGCGCTGCGGGAGGCCGGCCCGGATCGTGGTTGCTGGACGTGGTGGGGTGATTCGCAGTCGCCGCAGACGACTGGTGCCGTCGCCCGGCACCAGCTCCAGCAGGTCGCCGTGCACACCTACGACGCCCAGGTCGCCGTGGGTGCCCCGCAGCCGCTGCCGGACGAGGTGGCCCTCGACGGTGTCGACGAGTTCCTGACCACCTGCGTCGCGACGACGGCCGCGTGGCCGCACAAGCCCGCGGTCATCGACTACCACGCCACCGAGGGCCGTTCCTGGCGGCTCTGGTTCTCCGCCGACGGCGCCCGGACCGCCCGCCTCCCCACGCCGGTCGCCGGCGAGGACCCGGAGGCGGCCTATGTCTCCGCCCGGGGCACGGCCAATGAGCTGGTCATGTTCTGCTACGGCCGCATTCCGATGGACTCCCTGAAGCTCGAAGGCGACCGCCGCATCTTCGATCAGCTCATCGCCTGGGACCCGTCCGTGTGACAATCGACGACAGGCCATCTCGTGCACCCCGAGGCCGAGGCCGAGGCCGCAGCAAAGTGTCGACCCACGCAAGGTCTGTTGCGGAGGCGGCTCGCGAAGTCATCGAAAAGGCCGGATGGCAGCTTCGGCCTGAAGCCGAGCGCCTACATACCTAACGCACAGTCACTAATCTGAGTTCCTGCGGCAGGCCGGGGTGGGGCCAAATCGGGCCGCCACACCATCGCACGCCTCCACCACGATGGGGCCAACACAGGCCGTCCGAGCGGGGCCACCGCAAGCCGTCAGAATCACGTTGAGGATGCCGTCGACGTCAAGTAGCCAGCCCGGCCGGTTCACCGGGGCCCGCCTCTCGGTGCGGCGGTAGACGCGGTCGCCGTGGTGGGCCGCTCCGCGGTGTCAGTGCGGATGTTGCGGTAGATGGTCATGTGGGTGACGCCGCAGGAAGCGGCGATCTCGGCCATCGTGAACTGCTTCGAGTCGTACATGCGCTGCGCCTTGTTGATCAGGGCGGGGGTCATCTTAGGTTTGCGACCGCCAGTGCGGCCGCGGGCACGGGCAGCGGCCAGGCCAGCGAGGGTGCGTTCCTTGATGAGCGCGGCTTCGTACTCCGCCATCAAGGCGAACATGCCGAAGACGAGCTTGCCATGCGCGGTGGTGGTGTCGACGATCCCGTTGGTCAGCGACTTGACCCCGACGCCGCGGGCTTCGAGGAGGGCGACGACGTCCACCAGGTCACGCAGGCTACGGCCGAGCCGGTCGATCTTCCAGATGATCAGAGTGTCGCCGGGGCGCAGATCGTCCAGGCAGGCCTGCCACTGCGGGCGGTCGGCCTTGGTTCCGGTGGCCACGTCTTTGTAGATCTTGAGGCAGTCCTCGGCGGCGAGAGAATCAAGCTGCAGTTGCGGATCTTGGTCGGCAGTACTGACTCGCGCGTACCCGATCTTGTGTCCCACCGGCGGACTCTATCGGAACTCATTTTCAGCGGGGTGTTGTGATGGCTTGTTTCCGAGATGAGTTTTGGTGGGGTGCGATGCTGGGCCGACATTCGGCGGCGGCCGTCCTGGAGAGGGTCTATCGGAAACGAACGTATATGTGAGATCCCCAGAGCAAGATCATTCTCAGCGCTAACCGCGGTACCGCTCTTCCTCAACCCCGGGTTCGCGCGCCAGTCGCTCGGCCACGTCCGGCGGGACGGAGATCGACAGCTTCCTCACCGATCCGGTCATGCCCGAGACGATACACCGGTAGCACTGCCGGGACGCCCCTGCTACGCCACCCGCGACACACCCTCCAGGGCGTCCTAGGACAATAGGCGGGCGACGTCCGGCCTATTGGCGACGCCACGTGCTGGTTGACTGGTGGCATGAGCGAGATCGTCCTGGTCCGGCACGGCGAGACCGCCTGGAGCGCCAGCCACCGGCACACCTCGTACACCGACCTGGAGCTGACCCCCGACGGCGAGCGACAGGCCCGCGCCCTCGGCGGGGTGCTCGTCGGCCGGCGGTTCGCCCGGGTGCTCGCCAGCCCCCGCGAGCGCGCCGTGCGCACCGCGCAGCTCGCCGGCCTCACCGTGGACGCGGTGGACGAGGCTCTCGTCGAATGGAACTACGGCGAGTACGAGGGCCGCACCACCGTGGACATCCACGAGGAACGGCCGCGCTGGAGCATCTGGACCGACGGCTGCCCCGGCGGGGAGACGCCCGAGCAGGTGGGCGAGCGGGTCGACCGGCTGCTCGACCGGGTCGCTCCCCTGCTCGACCTGGGCAGCGTCGCCCTGGTCGGCCACGCGCACAGCCTGCGGGTCGTCGGTGCCCGCTGGATCGGGCTGCCCCCGTCCGCTGGCGGCAAGCTGCGGCTGGACACCGCCACGGTCAGCGTGCTCGGGCACGAGCACGGGCGGCGGGTCATCCTCCGCTGGAACGGCGGCTGACCGGGCCGCCGGGCAAGATGTTGAGCGCTCAACTTTCGGGTATCGTTCCCCGGGCCAAGCGTCGTCGAGAAGAGAGACGGGACATGGGCGCTACGGACCCCGGCGGAGGGGCCGGCTTCACCCCCGCCGTCGTCGTCACCACCGGCAACACCGACCCCGCCGCGCCGCTGGTGGTGCTGCTGCACGGCCGGGGCTCGCACGAACGGGAGATCATCACTCTCGCCGAACACCTGCCGGTCGGCCCCGCGTACGCGGCCATGCGCGCGCCGATCGCCGAGGGCGGCGGGTACGCCTGGTTCGCCAATCGGGGCATCGGTCGACCGGTGGCCGGGTCGCTGCGCGCGACGATGGACTGGTTCCGCGGCTGGCTCGACGAGACGGCGCCCGCCGGCCGACCCGTGGTGCTGGTCGGATTCAGCGGCGGGGCGGCATTCGCCGGCGGGCTGCTGCTCGACGACCCGGCCCGGTACGCCGGCGCGGCAATCCTCTACGGCACGCTGCCGTTCGACGCCGGCGTCCCGACCACACCCGGCCGGCTCGCCGGGCTGCCCGTGTTCGTGGCGCAGGGCGAGCACGACACCGTCATCCCGCGCGACCTGCTCGACCGCACCTGGGACTACCTCACCGGCGAGTCCGGCGCCGCGGCCACCGCCCGCCGCGACCCGGTCGGTCACGGCATCACCCCGCCGGCGCTGGCCGCCCTCGGGGCCTGGCTGGCGGACCTGGGCTGACCCGAAGCCCGGCTCAGGAGGCGGGGGCGTCCCCGTTGGCGCGGGACCGCCCGCGGGTACTTGGGTCGAGGTCGATCTTCGGCGGCCGCCCCTCGTACGGCGTGGAGAGCACCACGGTGGTGCGGGTGGTGACGTTGGCCGAGGTGCGGATCTCCTGGAGCACCCGCTCCAGGTCGGCCGGGCCGGCCACCCGCACCAGCAGCAGGTAGAAGTCCTCCCCCGCCACCGAGTAACACGAGTCGATCTCCGGCAGGTGGGCCAGCCGCTCGGGCGCGTCGTCCGGCTGCGACGGGTCGAACGGGCGGATCGCCACGAACGCGGTCAGCGGCAGGTCCAGCGCCTCGAAGGACACCCGGGCGGCGTACCCGCTGATCACCCCGCGCTGCTCCAGCCGGCGGACCCGCTGGTGCACCGCGGAGACCGACAGCCCCACCTTCTCCGCCAGATCCGTGTACGACAGCCGACCGTCAACGGTCAGCGCGGCGACGATGGCGCGGTCGATCTCCTCCACGCGCTGCAACCTACCTGGAAGAGCGCTCCGGTGCCGCACGCGGCCCGCCGGACGTGACGCTCAGCGGACCGCGCGGCGCGCACCGCGTCCGCCGCGTAGATCAACACCTCGGCCATGTCCTCCTGCCGGGCGCGCGCTGCACAGTGCCCACCAGCAACGCGCGGTCAGCGGCAGGTGCGGATGTTCGGCATACGGGTCAGCGCCCTCGTCTGCCACCATGGCCTCGTGGACGAGCAGATCACGCCGATCCTTCGCACCGACAACGCTGAAGGTGCCGTGGCCTGGTATGCGCGACTGGGCTTCACCAAAGACTGGGAGCACCGCTTCGAGCCGGGCTTCCCGCTGTTCGTGTCGATTTCGCGTGGTCCCATGCGGATCTTCCTGTCCGAACACAAGGGCGATGCCCACCCCGACACGCTGCTCTACCTGAGCGTCCATGACATCGACGCGATGGCCGCGGAGTTCGGCCTGACCGTGCAACAAGCCCCATGGGGACCCGAGATCGAGGTACGCGACCCGGACGGCAACCGGCTACGGATCGGTGCGACACAGCGCTGAACGGCCCCGCAGGTAACGCGTCGACAGGGCATGCATCAGCGATGAATCCGCCGCGGCATCCCGCCACGGCCCAGGACCGCACCGACAGCGGAGAATGAGGGCGCTGGCCCGCGCCATGCGCGAAAGGGCTCGGCCATGACGAGCCAGCCGATACAGTCTCCAGGATGCGGCTCACGGTTCTCGGCGGGTGCGGTGCATGGCCCGAGGCGGGTCAGGCATGCAGCGGCTACCTCGTTGAGCATGATGGATTCCGGCTGCTCGTCGATCTTGGCTACGCGACCCTGCCGCGGCTGCTGGAACGGGTCAGCGTCGACCAGGTCGACGCGGTGTTCATCAGCCACGGGCATCCCGACCACTGCGCCGATGTGAACCCACTGCTGCGGGCGCGTGCGTTACGCGATGATCCGCCCGCGCCGCTGCCGGTGTACGCGCTGCCTGGCGCGCTGGATGCGGTGTTGGCCCTGGACCGCCCCGGGATGCTGGATGCCGCCTACGTTCTGCACGAGTTCACCGCCGGCAGCCGCCTCGACATCGGCCCGTTCCGTGCCCAGACCCGCCTGCTGCCGCACTGGGTGCCGAATGCCGGGGTACGGCTGGCCGCGGGCGACCGGGTACTCGCGTACACCGGTGACAGCGGCCCGAGCCCCGACGTGGTGGAACTGGCGCGCGACGCTGACCTGCTGCTGGCCGAGGCCACCTATGTGGATGAGGTGCCGGAGGACTCGCAGGGCTACCAGTCGAGCGCGCGCCAGGCAGGTCGACAGGCCGCGGATGCCGGTGCCGGACACCTGCTACTGACCCATCTCCGGCCGGGCACGGACCCGGCCGCCGCACGAGCCGCGGCCGCTGACGAGTACGACGGTCAGGTCGCCGTCGCCACCACCGGCCTCATCCTCGACCTTCCCTAGACCAGAGCTCGAACGCGTCCACGCCCGAGAAGCCCTTGATCCGGGAGCAGGTACAAGCGCACGCTCATCGCGGCATGTTAGGGCGCATCCCGTCGGCGGCTACTGGTCACCGAAGGTCGGTGTGTTTCGGGTGTAGTAGGAGTTGACCGCCGGCTGGGTGTAGTTGGGTCCGGCACGGTCGTCGGCGCCGAGGTACATGTATGGCAGTGACACGACGCCAGGCCCGTTCCGCCCGATTCGCCGACGGCGGGTGTCGACGGTGAAGCCTGCCGCACGCAGTGCGGTGGCGAGTTTCCGGCCGGCGGGCCGGCCATCGGCGAGGCGGATGCTGTCCAGGTCGAGATCGGCGCTGAACTGTCCGTCGTCGGTGAGCCAGTTGGCGATGCGGGTCAGCACCGCGACTCGGCGCGGACATGCTGATCGTCACTCCAGGAGTGATGTTGCAGGCCGATTCGAACACCGGGACCACAACCGAGCACGCCCGGCCGGCGCATCCTGCGGCAGCGATCCGCGCGGGCGCAACGCACATCGTCATCGGTCGGTCCCTGACCCGGGCACCAGACCCAGCAGCCGTCCTCGCCCACCTCGAAGACGAGCTCGGTAGGCTCCGAGCACACAGCTGAAGCCACCGACGTCAACGTGTAACGCATCATCCGGAGTACGGCATGTCCGCGACGTCGGGGGCGATGGTGATCCGCGCAAAGGTCAGTGGCGCGGGCTAGTGGCCCTTCGCCAGCGCCCGGGAGATGACCAGCCGCTGGATCTGGTTGGTGCCCTCGACGATCTGGAGCACCTTCGCCTCCCGCATGTACCGCTCCACCGGGTGGTCGGCGACGTAGCCGGCGCCGCCGAGCACCTGCACCGCGTCGGTGGTCACCCGCATCGCCATGTCGGTGGCGAAGAGCTTCGCCTTGGCCGCCTCGATCGAGTACGGCCGGCCGGCGTCGCGCAGCCGGGCGGCGGAGAGCATCAGCGCCCGGGCGGCGGAGATCTGCGTGGCCAGGTCGGCCAGGTTGAAGCCGAGACCCTGGAAGTCGATGATGGCCCGCCCGAACTGCTGGCGTTCCTTGGCGTAGCCGACCGCGTAGTCCAGCGCCGCCTGGGCCAGGCCCACCGCGCAGGCGGCGATCCCGAGCCGACCGGAGTCCAGTGCGGACATGGCGATGGTGAAGCCCATCCCCTCCCCGCCGATGAGCCGATCGGCGGGCACGCGGGCGTCGTCGAAGGCGATCTGCGCCACCGGGGAGGCGTGCAGCCCCATCGTCCGCTCGGCCGCCTGCGGCACGATGCCCGGCGTGCCCCGGTCGGCGAGCAGGCAGGAGATGCCCTTCGGGCCGGGCCCGCCGGTGCGGCAGAAAATGTTGTAGAAGTCGGCGACCCGGGCGTGGGTGATCCACGCCTTGGTGCCGGTGACCACGTAGGAGTCACCGTCGCGGACGGCCTTCGTGGTGAGCGATGCGGCGTCCGAGCCACCCTGCGGCTCGGAGAGGCAGTACGCGCCGAGCAGCTCCCCGGAGACCATGTCGGGCAGCAGCTTGCGTTGCGCGTCGGTGCCGAACTGGGCCACTGGGTAGCAGGACAGGGTGTGCACGCTGACCGCCTCGGCCACGGCGAGCCAGCGGCTGGCCAGGATCTCCAGCACCTGCAGGTAGACCTCGTACGGCTGGGCGGCGCCGCCGTGCTCCTCGGGGTAGGGCAGCCCGAGCAGGCCGGACCGGCCCAGGGTGCGCAGCACCTCCCGGGGGAACTCGGCGCGCTCCTCGAACCCGGCGGCCCGGGGGGCGAGCTCTCGGTCGGCGAGTTCGGTGGCGAGGTCGAGCAGGTCGTGGGCCTCGTCGGTGGGGAGGATCCGGTCGACAGTCATAGCGCGATGAGCTCCGTGGGGGTGGTGTTGAGCCGGTGCACGCCGTCCGTCGTGCAGACGACGATGTCCTCGATGCGGGCGCCGTGTCGGCCCGCGAGGTAGATGCCGGGTTCGATGGAGAACGCCATGCCGGGCTCCAGCGGCCGGGGGTTGCCGGCGACGACGTACGGCTCCTCGTGCCCGTCGAGGCCGATGCCGTGGCCGGTGCGGTGCAGGAAGGCGTCGCCGTACCCGGCGGCGGTGATCGGCTCGCGGGCGGCCGCGTCGACCGCCTCGGCGGTGACACCGGGCCGGACCGCGGCCACGGCGGCGCGCTGCGCCGCGTGCAGCACCTGGTAGTAGTCGGTGAACTCGGCCGGGGCGCGCCCGCCGGCGAGGTAGGTGCGGGTCGAGTCGGAGCAGTAGCCCGAGGGCATGGTGCCGCCGATGTCGACGACGACCGGTTCGCCGGCACGGATCGGGCGGTCGGAGGTGCCGTGGTGCGGGCTGGCGCCGTTCGGGCCGGCGGCGACGATGACGAAGTCGACCGAGGCGTGGCCGGCGGCGCGGATCGCCGCGGCGATGTCGGTGGCCACCTCGGCCTCGGTCCGCCCCGGGCGCAGCCACTCGCCCATCCGGGCGTGCACCGCGTCGATCGCCGCGCCCGCCTCCGCCAGGGCGGCGACCTCGGCCGGCGACTTGCGCACCCGCAGCTCCCGCAGCACCTCCCCGGCCAGCCGCTGGGTGGCTCCCGGGAGCGCGGCGCCCATCGCGAGGACCTGCTCGGCCCACATCCGGTCGGCCAGCCCGACCGCCGCGACCGGTCCGCCGAGGGCGGCGGTGACCAGCGGGTACGGGTCGGTGCCGTCGGCGTGGTCGACGATGCGTACGCCGGTGGCCGGCGCCGGGGACGCCTCGGCGGCCGGGCGCTCCAGGGTGGGGACGATCAGGGTCGGCTCGCCCTCGGCGGGGAGCACCAGGCAGGTCAGCCGCTCCCCCGCGTGCGCGTCGTAGCCGGTCAGGTAGCGCAGGTCGGAGCCGGGGGTGAGCAGCAGCACGTCCAGGCCGGCGGCGGCGGTGGCGTGCCGCGCGGCGGCCAGCCGGTCGGGCGGGTACAGCTCGTCGTTTCCCACCCGCTCAGCTTAACGGTCGTTTGGGCTTGGCCCTACCCAGGTTCGCGTCGGCGGCCCGAGCGGACCCGGCGCGTCGGCCCGGCCGGTCAGGCCCGGGCGCCGCCGAGGCCCAGCAGGACGGCGAGCCCCAGGGCGCTGCGCGGCGCGTACGGCACCCGCCACAGCCCGCCGTGCGCCGCGGCGTACGCCTCGTCCTGCCAGGGGTGCGCCAGCGCCGGACCGCCGGTGCGCAGGTCGTGCACCAGGAGCGCGGCCATCAGCGTGTTGCTGGTCGCCGGCTCGAACACCTCGATGCCGAACCGGTGGGCGCCGGCGTACGCGGCGGCGAGCGCCCGGTTGCGAAGCACCGAGCGGGTGCGGGTGGGCGGCGCGACCGTGAACGACACCGTCGACCCGGCCTCCCGGGCCACGGTGGCCCGCCACCGCTGCAGCCGCTTCGCGAGGGCGTAGTTCGGACCCTGCTGCGGGACCAGGCTGTCGTTGACGCCGGGATCGGCGCCGGGAGGGTAGTTGCGATGCAGCAGCCGGCCACCGGAGAGGACGCGAAGGGACCGGCGCGCGAACCCGCGGGCGGCGTAGCCCCGCTCGGCGTGGGCGACCGCCTCGGCCGGCACGGCGAAGACGTCGGTGGGAGTGGCGAGGAATGCGAGCGCGACGTCGTCGCGGTGGCGCTGCAGGTGGCAGGTGAGCGCGTCGACCGCCATCGCGACCCGCACGTTGGTCGCCCCGTCGGCGTACACGTAGTTGCCGAGCACGAGCCGGCCGTCGACACCGCGCAGCCAGTCGGCGACCTGTGGGAGGCGGTGCAGAAGGTCGGCGCCCGCGCGGGCGGCCAGCGCGTTGTCGTCGGCGGCGGCGCCGGGCCGGACCGGGAGCCGCAGGCGACCGCCGTGGCGGCGGGTGGTCCGCAGCAGGCGCCGCCAGAGCTCCGGCCGGGGCAGGTCGACCGCGACGACGTCCCCGCCCCAGCGCAGCAGGGACGGCAGCGGGCCCATCTCCGCGCCCGCGCCGAGCACCACGACCCGCTGGTCCCGCAGGTCGAGCCAGTCCGGGTTCGCGAGGACGGCGCGGACCGCCTCGGCGCAGGACGGCTCGATGACGCCTGCGGTGACCCAGGCGTCGAGTCGGCGAAGCAGGTCGTCGCCGCGCAGCCGCTGACCCCGGTACGGCAGCGACAGCTCCCGCTCGACCGGGCCGCCGCCGGCGACCGTCGCCGTCTCCAGAGCCTCGTCGGCGCGGCCGGTCGTGAAGATCTCGTCCAGTCCGGTCTCGCGGCTGTCGGCACCGACCACGGTCATCCGGGAATGCAGGGAGGCGAGCCCGTCCCGGGCGATGGTGACCGCGGCGTCGCGGGAGAGCAGGCCCGCCTCGACAAGCCGGCGGAAATGTCCCAGGTATTCGTGCCGCCAGTTCGTTTCGTGCTCCGCCGCGCGGGCGCCGACCGGATCGACGGCGCGCAGGGCGTCGGCGACGACCGCGCGTCCAAGCGCGCTCGTGCTGCGCCCCTCGCTGGTGCGGGGGAACACCACCCCGGACGGATTCGCCACGGCTACTGCCCTTTCTCCCGGTCGCGTCGGGTCGTCCCGGCCGCGGCTGCCACTCTGCCTCATGCCGGCGTGAACTGCAGGGCCGGCCGGTGGTCGCCCCGCAGACCGCGCGGCCCGGTGCGGGGATTCGTCGAGGCCGGCGGGATGCGGGCGGTGCTCGCCCGCCGGGCCCCTGATCCGTCGCGCACCGCGAACACTCCCGGCCCCGTCGGCGAGGCGGACTCACCACACCGGCTCGGGGTGGTCAGGTGCGCGGAAGCAGACCGAGCATCTCGTCGACCGAGCCGGCCGGGTCAGTCACCGGGAACTGCACCGCACGCACCACCGCGTCCGGGTCGACCAGCAGGGTGAGCCGCTTGAACCGGTCCACCCCACCGGCGCGGAAGGTCGGCAGGAGCAGCCCCGCCGCGAGCCGCCCGTCCTGATCGGACAGCAGCGGGTACGGCAGCCGGGCGTACTCGGCGAAGGCGCGCAACTGGTCCGGACGCTGCGTGCTCACACCCCGTACCTCCGCTGCGGCGGCCTGGAAGAGGTCGTGCCGGTCGGCGTACGTGCGGGCCTCCAGCGTGCACCCGACGGCGCCCGGGATGTCGCCCCAGTCCGGCGGAAGCGCCTGGCTGCCGGGGGCGAACGCCCCCGGGAAGAGGTAGAGCACCGTCCACCGGCCCGGCACGGCCGGTGGCTCCTCGCCGTCGTCGTGCCGGGAGAGCGTGACCGCCGGCAGCCGGCGGCCGACGAGTTGGTGCACCCGGCGGGCCTCGGCGGAGTCGGCGGCGGCGGTCGCGGTGAGGGCCCCGTCGCCCATCACGTGCCGGGTGCCCCAGTCCTGGAGGGCCACCAGCACCGGCAGCAGGCCCTCGCCCTTCGCGGTGAGCAGGTAGTCGTAACGCGGCGGGTGCCGCGAGTACGGCTCCCGGCGCAGCACCCCGTGCTCCACCAGCGCGCCGAGCCGTTCGGTCAGCGCCCGGCGGCTGACCCCGAGCTCGCGCTGCAGGGCGTCGAAGCGGGTAGCGCCACCGGCGACGTCGCGGACGATCAGGAACGTCCACCAGTCACCCAGCACGCCGAGGGCCTGGGCGATGCCGCAGTCGGCGTCGGCAAGGTCCGTCCGCCTCATCCGCCACCTCCCTCGCTCGGACCACCGTCGACTATAGTCCGTTCCAGATTGGAACTCACTTGTTCGGGGACGGGGGTTGACGGTCATGACCGTCGAGCAGGGAGCCGGGGTGTTCTGGCGCTGGTGGGCCGCCGGCACGACCAGCATGGTCGGGTCGGCGGTCGGCGGGGTCGCGCTGCCGCTGACCGCGCTGACCGTGCTGGACGCGACCGCCTTCGAGATGGGCCTGGTCGCCGCCGCCGGCTACGTGGCCTGGCTCGTGATCGGGCTAGCCGCGGGCGTCATCGTGCAGCGGCTGCCGCTGCGCGGCGCCCAGGTCGGCGCCGACCTGGCCCGCGCCGTCGCGGTGACGTCCATCCCGCTGGCCTGGTGGTGGGGGTGGCTGACCGTCGCCCAGCTGGTCGTCGTGGCGCTGGTGGTCAGCTTCGCCAACGTGCTCTTCGACGTCGCCAACTCGACCTTCCTGCCGGCCATCGTCAGCCGCGAGCAGCTGCACTCCCGCAACAGCCTCACCTCCGCCACGCACGCCACCACCCAGCTCAGCGGCCCAGCGCTGGGCGGCCTCGCGGTGCAGGCGCTCGGGGCGGTGCCGACGGTGCTGGTCGACGCGGCCAGCTATCTTGTCTCGGCGGCGCTGATGCGCTCCCTGCCCGCCCGGCAGGCGGACGCGCCCGACCGGTGGCCTCCGGTCCGCCGGATGATCGGCGAGGGCTGGTGGTACGTGACCCGCCACCCGGTCATGTGCCCGACCATGTGGACCGCCACAGCGGTGAATTTCGTCTGCGGGGCGCAGCTCGCGATCTACCCGCTCTACCTCGTCCGGGAGCTGCACGCCCCGGCCGCGCTGGTCGGTGTGCTGCTCGCCGTGGAGGGCGTCGGGTCGCTGGTCGGGGCGTCGCTGACCCCGTGGATCACCGGCCGGTGGGGCACCGCCCGCGCGGTGGTGGTCGCCTGCGCGGTCTCCGTCGTCGGCGCGTTCGTCGTCCCGCTGGGCACCGGCTGGCCGGCGTATCTGGCGTTCGCCGCCGGCAACGTGGTCTTCGCCGGCGGCGTGGTGGTGCTCAGCGTGACCACCCGCACCTACCGGCAGACGGCCAGCCCGCCGGAGCTGCTCTCCCGGGTGATGGCCACCGTCCGCTTCGTCTCCTGGGGCGCGATCCCCGTCGGCGGGCTGGTGGCCGGCGCCATGGCCGGTCTCGTCGGCGCCCGGGTCACCCTGTTCGTCTTCGCCGCCGCCGCGGTGTGCGCGCCGCTGACCCTCGTCCTGTCCCCCGTCCGTCGGCTGCGGGACCTCACCGACCTGCCGGTCGACCACGTCCACGACCGGGACGTCGTCGGCGCCCGGTGAGGGATGTCATCGCGCCGGGACAGCGGCCGAGAGCCGGCGCGCCCGCTCCGGGTGGGTGAGCAGGTCCACGTTGTCGACGTACTGGTCGACGGCACCGACCGGCGGACGCCCGCGCAGCGCCGGCTCGCCGGTCGCGGCGCGCAACACGGCGGCGAACCGGCCGGCATCGAGCACCAGGAAGGGCCGGTCGTGGAACGGCCGCACCCGCGGGTCGAGCGGCGCGGCGAGGCCCGTACCGTTCGTCCAGCCGGCGAGGGTCTCCAGGGCGCGACCGAGCCCGACCTGCCGTTCGGTCCACCCGCCCGGTCCCAGGGCGTCGGTCAGCGCGGCCACCACCGGCGACGCCCCCGGCAGCCGGGCGAAGACGGTGCCGAGCCACTTGTCGTACGGCGGCCAGCGGCGGCGCAGCAGCAGCCCGAGGCGCATCAGGTCCCGGGCCAGTCCGGCGGTGACCATCCGGCTGCCCAGTTCGTCGCCGACCTCGGCGCACCGCCCGGCCAGGTGCTCGGACTGGCCGACCCGGGTCCAGGCGGCGGCGAGCACATGGCGCCAGACGTCGTCCGGGTACCAGGCCAGCCGGGCCCGGGCGGCGCCGAGCGCCCCGTCGAGCTCGTCGTGGAAGACCGCCCCGCCGGTCAGCTCGGCCAGCCGCTGGCTGGGCACCGACAGCCAGTCCTCCGTGGTGACGCCGTCGGCCGGGTCGAAACCAAGCCGGCCGCGCAGCCATCCGCCCAGCTCGTCCACACTCACCCCGTGCCGGTCACCGTCGGCGTCCACGACTCCGAGACGGGCGCCCGGGCCGCCAACAAACCGGGTCGGCCAGCCCAGGAACTCCGCCGGCAGGCCGGCGTCCAGCGCGGCGCGTACCGGCGCGACGTCCGCGGCGTCGGCGACGAACAGTTGCGCGCGCGGGCCCCAGTCGTGGTCGGTGGAGCGCGGGGTGTCCAGCCCGAGCAGCTCCGAGCCGCCGTCGAGCAGGCCGGCGGCGTGACGCAGGCCGGGGCAGCGCCGCGCCAGCAGCGGCGCGAGGACCTCGTCGTGGAATCGGCGACAGAGCGTCAGGCCGGGTACGAACGCCATGCCGGCAGTCTGCCGGGTAACACCCGGGCCACCACCGATTATCGGTCCGCCTGCCGGCTGCCCCCGATAACCTGGACCGGGGTGGCCGGTGGAAGGTGGGGACGGTGACACAGGAGCGCGGGGTGGTACGCCGCCGCCGGCTGCTCGGGGCCGGCATCCTCGCCGTGATCGGGCTGGCGCTGCTCGCGCTCGGCCTCACCGTCGCCACCGGCGTGCTCGCCGGCATCGAGGTGGTGCTGGCGATCGTGCTGCTGGTGGCGAGCTACGCCCTGCAGTACCTGGCCCGCCGCGAGACGCTCTACCGCCACGACGACCAGCGGTGAGTCCCCACACCGTCGCCGGGCTGTGACAAGCTGTCGGGCGTGGCACAGCGACCCCCGATCCTGCTGATCGACGCGCCGAGTCTCTACTTCCGGGCCTACCTCGGCATCCCCGAGTCCGCCGCGAAGACCGAGGACGGCCAGCCCGTCAACGCCGTTCGCGGCTTCCTCGACATGCTCGCCCAACTGATCCGCACCCGCCGGCCGGACCGGATGGTCTGCGCGCTCGACCACGACTGGCGGCCCGCCTGGCGGGTGGAGCTGCTCCCGTCGTACAAGGCGCACCGGCTGGCGCCGGAGGGCGGCGAGGTGGTGCCGGACACCCTCTCCCCCCAGGTGCCGATGATCCTGGACGTGCTGGAGGCGATCGGCATCACCGCGGTGGGCGCGACCGGCTACGAGGCCGACGACGTGCTGGGCACGCTGTCGGTGACCCAGGACGCGCCGGTCGAGGTGGTCTCCGGCGACCGGGACCTGTTCCAGCTCGTCGACGACGTGCGCGGGGTGCGGCTGCTCTACGTCGGCCGTGGCGTGGCCAAGCTGGACGACTGCGACGACGCGGCGGTCCGCGCCCGCTACGGCGTACCCGCCGACCGGTACGCCGACTTCGCCGCGCTGCGCGGCGACCCGAGCGACGGCCTGCCCGGGGTGCCGGGAGTGGGCGAGAAGACGGCCGCCCGGCTGATCGACCGGTACGGCGGCCTCGCCGGCATCCTCGCCGCCCTGGACGAGCCCGGTTCCGGCTTCGCGCCGGGGCTGCGCACCAAGCTGGACGCGGCCCGGGGCTACCTGGCGGTCGCGCCGAAGGTGGTCGAGGTGGCGCGGGACGTACCGCTGCCGGACCTGGCCACCGCGTTGCCGGCGGCGCCCGCCCAGCCGGAGCGGCTGCTGGAGCTGGCGCAGCGGTGGAACCTGGCCGGCTCGTGCCGGCGGCTGGTCGACGCCCTCGCCGACCGGCCCTGACCACCGACCCGGTGCGGTAGCGGCCGCTCCGCTCGCCCCGGGCCAACCGACGACGCGGACCGGGTCCCGACGGGTCGTGACCGAAAGTGACTATCAGGCGGAGAAGTGGTATGCGAGCACGCCGCGGTTGACGGCAGCGATCGCCTGCCGCGCGGTGGACCGCAGTTCGGCCGAGGCGCCGCCGGAGTCGGCGAGCTGGCCGAGCAGGTCGACGACCTGCCGGGACCAGCGCACGAAGTCGCCGGCCGGCATCTCCCCGTCGATCTCGTGCCCGCTGGCCAGCACCTTCGCCAGGGCCTCGCCCCGGGCCCAGCGGTAGATCGGCCAGGCGAAGCCGAGATCCGGCTCGCGGGTGACCGTGAGGCCGCGGCTGGCCTCGTCGGCCTCGATATCCCCCCACAGCTTGAGCGTCTCGTCGACCGCGTCGGCGACCGGGCCGCGCGGCAGAGAGGCCCGCTCGTCGACGTCGCGGCGGGCCTCGAAGACCACCACGGAGACGGCGGCGGCCAGCTCGGCCGGGGAGAGCCCGTCCCAGACGCCCCGGCGCAGGCACTCGGCGACCAGCAGGTCCGCCTCGGTCCAGATCCGGCCGAGCATCCGGCCGGCGTCGGTGACCCCGCCGTCGGCGGAGAGGTAGCCCCGGGCGGTGAGCAGCGCGACGATCCGGTCGAAGGTACGGGCCAGCGAGCCGGTCCGGCCGGAGACCCGCTGGCGCAGCTCCTCGGTGTCCTTCTCCAGCCGGCGGCGCCGCTCGGCCCAGCGGGCGTGCTCCTCCCGGTCGGGGCAGGCGTGGCAGGGATGGTGGCGCAGCTCGGTGCGGAGCTGGCTGAGCCGGTGGTCCTCGCCGGCGGCCTGCCGGGACCGGCCACCGCGGCGACCGCCGTGCCGGTCCAGGCCGGTGCCGCTGACCTCGGCGGCGAGGTCCCGCCGGGCGGCCGGGGAGCGGTGGTTGAAGTGCTTGGGCACCCGGATGCGGGCGAGCACCTCCGCCGGGGTGGTGAAGTCGCCGGGGCTGACCCGGCCGGCCCAGCGGTCCTGGGTGAGCACCAGCGGGCGGGGCTCGCCGAAGCCGCCGGTGGCCGGGTCGAGGACGACCGCGAGCCCGGCCCGACGGCCCGACGGCACCCGGATCACGTCGCCGACCCGCAGCCGCTCCAGCGAGGCGACCGCCGCCGCCTTGCGCTGGGTCTGCCCCTGTCGGGCGATGGCGCGCTCGCGGTCGGCGATCGCCACCCGCAGCGCGAAGTACTCGTCGAAGTCGCCGTGGTGGCAGGCGGCCTCCACGCCGTACGCCTCGATGGTCTCGGTGTTGCGCTGTACCTGCCGGGCCAGGCCGACCACCGAGCGGTCCGCCTGGAACTGCGCGAACGACGACTCCAGCAGCGCCCGGGCGGGCTCCGCGCCGACGGTGCCGACCAGGTTGACCGCCATGTTGTAGGACGGCCGGAAGCTGGAGCGCAGCGGGTACGTCCGGGTGGAGGCGAGCCCGGCCACGTGCCGCGGGTCGGTCTCCGGGGACCAGACCACCACAGCGTGCCCCTCGACGTCGATGCCGCGTCGGCCGGCCCGGCCGGTGAGCTGGGTGTACTCCCCCGGCGTCAGGTCGACGTGGGCCTCGCCGTTGAACTTGACCAGCCGTTCGAGCACCACGCAGCGGGCCGGCATGTTGATGCCCAGCGCGAGGGTCTCGGTGGCGAAGACCGCCTTGACCAGGCCGCGGACGAACAGCTCCTCGACGACCTCCTTGAACACCGGCAGCATGCCGGCGTGGTGGGCGGCCAGGCCGCGCTCCAGCCCGTCGAGCCACTCCCAGTAGCCCAGCACCGTCAGGTCCTCGCCGGGGATGGCGGTGACCCGGGACTCGACCACCCGGCGGATCTCGGCGCGTTCCTCGGGCGAGGTGAGGCGCAGCCCGGCGGCGAGGCACTGCTGCACGGCGGCGGCGCAGCCGGCGCGGCTGAAAATGAACAGGATCGCCGGGAGCAGCCCCTCCCGGTCGAGCCGGTCGACGATGTCCGGGCGCATCGGGCCGCGCCAGCGGGGGCCGCGCCGCCCGGCGCCGGGGCCCGCGCTGCGCCCCTCGCCCAACTCCAGGCGGCGCACCGTGTCCCGGGTGTAGCGCAGCAGCTCGGGGTGCACGTCGTGCTTGCGGGCCGCGTCGGCGTCGTGGAACAGGTCGAACATCCGCTTGCCGACCAGCATGTGCTGCCACAGCGGCACCGGCCGGTGCTCGCTGACCACCACCGCGGTCTCGCCGCGCACGGTGACCAGCCAGTCGGCGAACTCCTCGGCGTTGGAGACGGTGGCCGACAGCGAGACCAGGGTGACCGAGGCGGGCAGGTGGATGATCACCTCTTCCCAGACCCCGCCGCGGAACCGGTCGGCGAGGTAGTGCACCTCGTCCATCACCACGTAGGCCAGGCCCTCCAGCGTGGCCGAGCCGGCGTAGAGCATGTTGCGCAGCACCTCGGTGGTCATCACCACCACGGGCGCATCGCCGTTGATCGCGTTGTCGCCGGTGAGCAGGCCGACCTGCTCGGCGCCGTACCGGTCGACCAGGTCGTGGTACTTCTGGTTGGACAGCGCCTTGATCGGCGTGGTGTAGAAGCACTTGCGCCGGGTGGCCGTCTCCGGGGCGCCGTCGGCCGTCGTCGGCCGCGCCGGCGTCCCCCGCAGGGCCAGGTGTACGGCGAACTCGCCGACCACGGTCTTGCCAGCGCCGGTGGGCGCGCAGACCAGCACCCCGCTGCCCCGCTCCAGGGCCTGGCACGCCTCGCGCTGGAAGTCGTCGAGATCGAACCCCAGATCGGGGGCGAACTCGTCCAGCGCCGGGAACTGGGAGGCCTGCGCGGCCCGGTGGCGCGCTGCGGCGTACCGCTCGGCGGGGCTCGACATGTCCTCAAGATTAGTGCGTGCCCCGCACGGCCACCCGCCAAGGCCGTCCGGCAGGGCGGTCGGAGGGGGTCGGTAGGGTGCACGACGTGCCGGACCATGCCGAACCGCCCGTTGCCCCGAGCGGCGCCGACGACGCCGTCCGCCCGGGGCCGTCCCGCCGTCCCGTGGAGGCGGTCCTCTTCGACTTCCACGGCACCCTGGCCCAGGTGGAGGAGCCCCAGGAGTGGGTGTGGCAGGCGGCCGCCGCCTGCGGGGTGACGCTGGAGCGGATGCGGGCCACCGCGCTGGCCGACCGGCTGCTCACCGCCGGGCGGGCGGGCGGGCCACTGCCGGCGCGGGTGCCGCCCCGGCTGGCCGAGCTCTGGGCCGACCGGGACCTCTACCCGTACGCGCACCGCGGGGCGTACACGGGGCTGGCCGAGACGGTGGATGCCGGCATCGAGGGGTTCGCCGAGGCGCTCTACGAGCGGCTGCTGGTCCCGGAGGGCTGGGTGCCCTACCCGGGCGTCGAGGCCACCCTGGGCGCGCTGCGCACGGCGGGGGTGAAGGTGGCGGTGGTGAGCAACATCGGCTTCGACATCCGGCCGCTCTTCGCCGCCTGGGGCCTCGACGGGCTGGTCGACTCGTACGCCCTGTCGTACGAGGTGGGGCGCTGCAAGCCGGACCCGGGGATCTTCCTGCGCGCGTGCGGGATGCTCGGCGTGGACCCGGAGCGCGCGTTGATGGTGGGTGACACCCCGGCCGACGCCGGCGCGGTCAACGCGGGCTGCGCGGTGCTGGTGCTGCCCAGCGCGGAGCCCGGCCGCGACAACGGCCTCGGCGCGGTGCTCGACCTGGCGCTGCGCCACTGACCTGCGGACATCAACGCTAACGGGATCTTGATAGTCGCGTTAGCGCCCACTGTTAACACCGAGAGGTTATCGTCGCTAGCGTGAGTGAGACGTCGGCCCGGGACCGGATCGTGCGAGCTGCCGCCGCACTGCTCGCCGAGGGCGGCCGGGAGGCGGTCTCCACCCGCGCGGTCAGCCGCGCCGCCGGCGTGCAGGCCCCGACCATCTACCGCCAGTTCGGCGACATGCGGGGCCTGCTCGACGCCGCGGCCAGCTACGGCTTCGCCGCGTACCTGCACGCGCAGGCCGCCCGGGAGCCCGCCGACGACCCGGTGGACGACCTGCGCCGGGGCTGGGACATGCACGTCGGGTTCGGGGTGGCCAACCCCGCCTTCCACACCCTGATGTACGGCGACCCGCGCCCCGGCGTGCGCCCGACCGCCGCCCGGGTGGCCGCCGACATCTTCCGCCAACTCGTGGTGCCGGTGGCCGAGGCGGGACGGCTGCGCGTCGACGTGGACCGGGCGGCCGAGCTGGTGCACGCGGCCAGCTGCGGGGTCACCCTCACCCTGATTCAGGGCGGCGACCCGGGCCTGTCGGTCGCCACCAGGGAGGCGGTCGTCACGGCGATCTGCGCCGACAGCCCCGCCGCCAGGGCCCTACGCCCACCCGACCGGCCGGTCCGCCACGCCGTCGCGCTGAGGGCGGCGCTGCCGCGGCTGGCCGGCGACCTCACCGCGGCCGAGCGGGCGCTGCTCGCCGAGTGGCTGGACCGGCTGGCCGGTGCCGACGCGCGCCGACCGGCCGGCTGACCGTCCCCGCCGCGATCCACCCATGTTGGGCGATGTGGCGGTGTCGCCGGATGCGGAACCGTCGTATCGGCGACCCGGCGAGCGGGCCGCGTCCGACTGGTGGGTCGGACGCCGATCCGGCGCACCCCCGCGCGGGGCCCGGCTAGCGTCGCGGCATGACCCGCACGCCACGTCCGCCGACCGCCGCACGTCACCCACGCCGCCTGGCGAACGGGCAGGTGGGCGCGATCGGGCTGGTGCTCGGCGGGGCGCTGTCGGTGCAGTTCGGCTCGGCGGTCGCCGCCCTGCTCTTCCCCCGTACCGGGGTGGCCGGGGCGGTGACGCTGCGACTGACCATCGGGGCGCTGCTGATGCTGGTGGTGTGCCGGCCACGGCTGCGCGGGCACGACCGGGGCGACTGGGCCTCCGTGGTCGCGTTCGGGTTCGCCCTGGCCGGCATGAACTCCGTGTTCTACCAGGCGATCGAGCGGATCCCGCTGGGGCCGGCGGTGACCCTGGAGGTGCTCGGGCCGCTCGCGCTGTCGGTGTTCACCGCCCGGCGACTGGCCGCGTGGTGCTGGGCCGGGCTGGCGTTGGCCGGGGTGGCCCTGCTCGGCCAGGGCGGCTTCGCCCGGCTCGACCCGGTCGGCGCCGGGCTCGCTATGGGCGCGGGGGCGATGTGGGCGGCGTACATCGTCTGCTCCGCGCGGGTCGGCGGGCGCTTTCCGCGCGCCGACGGGTTGGCCCTGGCGTTGACCGTGGCGGCCCTGGTGACCCTGCCGATCGGGCTGGTCGGGGCCGGGGCGCGGCTGGGGAATCCGGCCGTGCTGGGGCTGGGCGTCGGCCTGGCGGTGCTCGCCTCGGTGCTGCCGTACACCCTGGAGCTGCTGGCCCTGCGCCGGCTGCCCACCGCCACCTTCGCGGTGCTGATGAGCCTCGGCCCCGCCATCGCCGCCATCGCCGGCTATCTGGTGCTCGACCAGGCGCTGCACCCGGTGGAGGTGCTCGCCATCGCTCTGGTGGTGGCCGCCAGCATCGGCGCGGTCCGCGCTGGGACGCCGCGCGGCGCGTCGGACGACGGGCCGGTCGCCGAAGGGCCGGTCGCCGAGGGGCCGGACGGCCAGCTCAGAGCAGCAGTCGCACCGCCTGCGACACGGCGCTGATCCGCAGCGGCAGGTCCAGCGCCCGCTCCCCGTCGGCGTACGTGGTGATGCCCTCGGCGGCCAGTTCGACGGTGCGGGCCCGGTAGCTGCGCACCAGCGGGTGCGTCACGTGGGTGCCCTGGTAGATGCGCGGCTTGACCCGCATCAGGGTGCGCCGGTCGAACCGCCCACCGACCACCACGTCCAGCAGCCCGTCGGTCGGGTCGGCGTCAGGGCAGATCCGCATCCCACCGCCGTAGCTGGCGCAGTTGCCGACCGCCACCAGCACCGCGTCGAGCTCGTGCGCCTCGCCGTCGAGGCGCAGCGTGTAGCGGCGCGGGCGCAGCCGGGCCAGCTCGACCAGGATCGCCAGGTCGTAGCGGCGGGGCCCGCGCGGCCAGCGCATCCGGTTGGCCCGCTCGTTGACGATCGCGTCGAAGCCGGCCGCGAGCACCGCCCCGTACCAGCGGTCGCCGCCGTCCGCGCCGGTCATCCGGGCCAGGTCGACCGGTCGGGTCCGCCGCTGGCGCAGCGCGGCGGCGATCACGTCGGCGGCGGCCAGCGGGTCGGCCGGGAAGCCGGTGTCGACCGCGAAGTCGTTGCCGGTACCGGCCGGGACCGGGCCGAACGGCACCGGCGTACCGACCACCGCCTGCAACGCCCGGTGGACCGTGCCGTCGCCACCGACCGCGATCAGCGCGCCCGCGCCGTCGGCGACCGCGGCGTGGCACGCCGCCTCCGCCTCGGCCGGGGTACGCGCCGCCAGCAGCTCGACCGGGCGGCCGGCGGTGGCCAGCCGTTCCAGCAGTGCGGGCAGCAGGCCACGGTGGCGCCCCCGGCCCGCGGTGGGGTTGGCGAGCACGGCCACCGGGCCGGTCGGAAAGTGATCGTCTGCGGTCACGGCGAGCACCGTACGGTACAGCGAGCGCCGCCCACCAGGGGCGGCGTCCGTGTTCGTCGGCCCCCGGGTCAGAAGGCGATGCGGACCTTCAGCGCGGTGCGCTCGTCCATCGCCCGGTAGCCGTCGGGCACCCCGTCGAGGGTGACGGTGCGGTCGAAGACCGGCGATGGGTCGAGGCTGCCGTCGAGCACGTCGGCGAGCAGCTCGGGGATGTAGGCGCGGGCGGGGGCGACCCCGCCGCCGAGGGCGACGTTGCGGCCGAACATCTGGCCGATGTCCACGCCGGCGCTGCCGCCGTGCGGCACCCCGACGTAGCCGACCGCGCCGCCGTCGCGGGCGATCGAGATCGCCGTACGCAGGGACTCCTCGGTGCCGACCGCCTCCAGCACAGCGTGCGCGCCCTGGCCCTTGGTGAGCTCCCGGACGGCGGCGACCGCCGCGTCGCCGCGCTCGGCGACCACGTCGGTGGCGCCGAACGCCCGGGCGATGTCGGTGCGGGCGGTGTGCCGGCCGAGCGCGATGATCTGCTCGGCGCCCAGCCGCCGGGCGGCGAGCACCCCGCAGAGCCCCACCGCGCCGTCACCGACGACCGCGACCGTGGCGCCGGGGCGGACCCGGGCGGCGAGCGCCGCGTGATGACCGGTGGACAGCACGTCCGACAGCGCCAGCAGCGCGGTGAGCAGCCGCTCGTCGCCGGCGGCCTCGGCGGGGAGCTTCACCAGCGTGCCGTCGGCGTACGGGACCCGCACGGCCTCGCCCTGGCCGCCGTCGGAGCCGGGCTCGCCCCAGAACCCGCCGTGCGGGCAGGAGGTGTGCAGGCCCTCGCGGCAGAAGTCGCAGACGCCGTCGGACCAGACGAACGGGGCCACCACCAGGTCACCGGCCCGCACCGAGGTCACCTCGGCGCCGGTGGACTCCACCACGCCCAGGAACTCGTGGCCGATGCGCTGGCCGGGCTGCCGGCTGGCGACGCCCCGGTACGCCCAGAGGTCGCTGCCGCAGATGCAGGCGGTGACCACCCGGACCACGGCGTCGGTCCGGTGGCGCACGGCGGCGTCGGGGACCTCCTCGACGCGGATGTCGTTCGGGCCGTGGATCACGGTGGCGCGCATGTGTCCGTCCTCGGGGGGATCGACAGTGGTCGGCGGCACGCCGCCGCCCCGGGACGGGCGAGCGACGGGCCCGGACGACGGTAGACCGGCACCGGGCGGGCGCCCAACGCGGTGCGCGGCCGGCGTGGCGGGACTCACCCGCGCCGGCCACCGGGGCCGCGGCGGACGCGATCCGCCCGGCCGGACGGAAAAGGGCGGGCGTCGGCGGAACGGCTCCCGATACGCTGCGCCCGCCGCCGACGGCGGCGGCGCCACGGGGAGGGACGCCAGTGCCGAGCTTCGACATCCGGACCGCCGACCTGCGCGCGGTCAACTCGATGACCAAGTACCCGTCGATCCCGACGTACCACGCGCTCGACCCCCGGGACGGGGGCCTGCGGGAGGAGGTCGTGGAGTTCACCGGGCCGGTGACCCTCACCGAGAAGGTGGACGGCACGAACAGCCGGATCATCCTCACGCCGGACGGGCAGTACCTGATCGGCAGCCGCGAGGAGCTGCTGCACGCCCGCGGCGACCTGATCGCCAACCCGGCGCTGGGCATCGTCGACGCGCTGCGCGGGCCGGCCGAGCGGCTGCGCGCGGACGCCGCCGCTGACCGGTTCACCGTGTTTTACCTGGAGGTGTACGGCGGGAAGGTGACCGCCGCGTCGAAGCACTACACCGACAGCCGCCGGGTCGGCCACCGGCTCTTCGACATCGCCGAGTTCGACGGGTACGCCGAGTTGCTGGGCCGGTCGCCGCAGCAGCTCGCCGCGTGGCGCGACGGTGGCGGCCAACGCTGGCTCGACGATCGGGAACTGGTCGCGCGGGCCGGGGCGTACGGCCTGGAGACGGTCCCCCGGCTGGCGACGGTGGACGCCACCGAGCTGCCCCGCGACCTGGACAAGACGTCCGCGTTCCTGACCGACCACCTGCCGCACACCCTGGTGGCGCTCGACGGCGCGCCGGGCCGGTCGGAGGGTCTGGTGCTGCGCGACGCGGACCGGTCGGTGATCGCCAAGGCCCGCTTCCAGGACTACGAGCGGGCCCGGCGGCGCCGCTCCGGCGGGCGCTGACCACGCCAGCGGCGGGCCCGGCTCCCCGGGTCGCGCCGCCGGCCGCCCGGCCGTCGACGCCGCTACGCCTGCCGGGGAGACCGTCCCGGGTGACGTGGCCGGGGCGGGATCGCCGACCATGCCGGGCGGATCTGATCCCGTCACGGCCGGTGAATGGCCGATGGCTGATCGCGCTCCCCGCCAGGGCGGGCGCGCCGCCGGACATTGCGGCATTTACATTTAACAAAGTTTACGGATAGTCTCCCGTGCATCTGCCGGCGGCGGCTACCTGCCACCGGCGTCGGTGGCGCAGGCGTGGAACACCTACCGTGGCGGGCTGAAGAGGCTGATGACCTGGTCGCTGAACTGGGACGGCGCGAAGGGCTGGACCTTCGGGGACAACGTCCGGTCCCTGCAGGGCCGCTGAGGCCGCCGACCGGCCCCGCCCCCGGTTCACCGGGGCGCCGGGCCGGTCGACACCCGTAACCGGCCGTCGTGCATCTCGACCACCCGGTCGACCCGGTTCAGGTGCCCCCGGTCGTGGGTGACCAGAACGGTGGCGGTGCCACGGTCCCGGGTGAGGTCGGTGAGCAGGTCGACGACCGCCGCGCCGCGGTCGTGGTCCAGGGCGCTGGTGGGCTCGTCGACCAGCAGCACGGCCGGGTCGTTCATCAGCGCCCGGGCGATGTTGACCCGCTGGCGCTGCCCGCCGGAGAGCTGGTGCGGCCGCCGGTCGGCCTGGCCGGTCAGGCCGACCGCGGCGAGCAGCCGCTCGGCGCGCAGCCGGGCCGAGCGCGGTGACCGGCCGTCGAGGTGGGCCATCACCTGCAGTTGCTCGGCCGCCGTCAGTGAGGCGATCAGGTGGGGCTGCTGGAAGACGATGCCGATCGTCCGCCGGCGCAGCGCAGCCGTCCGGGCCCGACCCAGCCCGGTGGTGTCGGTACCGGCGACGACCACCCTGCCCCGGTCGGGCGTGATCAGGGTGGCGGCCACGGCCAGCAGGCTGGACTTGCCGGAGCCGGAGGGACCGATCACGGCGGTGGTGGTGCCGGCGGGCACGGTCAGGCTGACCCGGTCCAGGGCGGTCAGCCGGGCGTCGCCGTCGGGGTAGGTCAGGGTGACGTCGGACAGGTCGAGGGTCATCGGGCGCTCCCCAGGGCGGTCAGCGGGTCGACGGAGGTGATGCGGCGGACGGCCAGCGCGGCCCCGACGGCGCCCAGGGCGGTCATCACGGCAGCGGGCGGCAGCACGGCGCCCGCGCTGAGCGCGACGGGGACGCTGCCGGCGGCGGCCAGGCCGGCGGCCACCGCCAGCCCGGTGCCGAGCGCCGTGCCGGCGAGCAGCACCGTGAGGGCCTGGCCGAGCGCGTCCCGCAGCAGGTGGCCGGTGGTGGCGCCGAGCGCCTTCAGCACGGCGACGTCGCCGCTGCGCTGGATGGTCCAGACGGTGAAGAACGCGCCGACGACCAGCGCGGAGATCGCGAACAGCATCCCCCGCATCAGTCGCAGCGAGCCGTTCTCCGAGACGTAGGAGCCGATCCCGGAGAGCGCGTCGGCGCGGGTGACGGTGCGGGTGCCCAGCTCGCGGTCGGCGGCGCTCAGGTCGGCGCCGCCGGTGGTGGTCAGCGCGACGACCGTGGCGGAGTCGCCGGCCGACCCGGGGGCCAGCCGTTGCCAGTCGGCCAGGGTGGTCCAGACGACCGGGGTGTGGCTGTAGGAGGCGTCCCCGGCCACCGCGGCGACCTCCAGGCGCGTCCCGGCGACGGTGACGGCCTGCCCCGGCCGGATGGCCAGGGCCTCGGCCGCTCCCTGGGAGAGCACCACCCGGCCGTCGGCGATCCTGCCAGGCTCGGGTGCCAGGTCCGAGCCGGCCGGCACGCCGAACGCGGACACCGCAGCCGTGCGGTCACCGGCGCTGGCCCGGGTGGTGGCGACGCCCAGCGGCGCGGCGCGGGTCACCCCGGCGACCTCGCCCCAGCCGCGCCACTGCTCCCGGGTGACCCGCGACCCGGTGAAGGAGACCTCCTGGTCACCGACGGGCTCGGCGAACGCCAGATGGTCGGCGGGCAGGCCGGTGACGGCCGAGGTGCTGTCCCGGGCCAGGCCGGCGGTCAGGCCGGACAGCAGTACGACGAGCAGGGTCATCAGGGTGACCACGACGCCCATCAGGGCGAACCGCCCCTTGGCGAACCGGAGGTCTCTCCAGGCGACGAACATGACGGGGCCGACCCTTTCCGTTCCGCGCCGCGCCGGTCGCGCGGCGGTGCGGGACAACCGTCGCCCGCACCGGGGCCGCCGACATCGCCCTGGGGATCGGCCGCCCCGGATCGAAGGAAGCAGCCCGGGATCAACCCTTTGGTTGATGGCGCCGGCCGGCGACGTCCTAGCCTTGAGGCATCGTGAACCTGGAGCCACCCACCCAGCCGCTGCGCGCACTGCGGTTCTGCCTGCACCTGCTGGTCGCCGTCCTGCTCGCCCTGGTCGCCGGGCGGGCGCTCACCGGCCGGGTGCCGCACCCCGCGGCCACGCTGGCCGGATCGGTTGCGCTGGCCGGCGGGTACGCCGCCGCGGCCGTGCTGCCCCGGAGCCGCCGGGCGGCGGTGGTGTGGTTGGCGGCGCTGACCGCCGGGTGGGTGGCGCTGCTCTGGGTCACCCCGGACGCGGTGTGGCTGGCGTTCCCGCTGTTCCTGCTGCAGTCGCACCTGCTGCCCACCGGGTGGGGCACCCTGGCCGTCGCCGTCACCACCGCGGTGGCGGTCGGCGGGGTCGCCCGCCACCAGGGCGGGCTCGCCCCGGCAGCCGTGATCGGCCCGGTCATCGGCGCGGCCGTCGCGGTCGCCACCGTGCTCGGCTACCAGGCCCTGTACCGGCAGAGCGAGAGCCGGCAGCGGCTGATCGAGCAGTTGGGCGCCACCCGGGCCGACCTCGCCGCGGCCCAGCACGCCGCCGGGGTCCTCGCCGAACGCGAACGCCTCGCCCGGGAGATCCACGACACCCTCGCCCAGGGGCTGTCCAGCATCCAGCTGTTGCTGCGCGCCGCGCAACGGGCGATGCCGGAGCGGCCCGAGGTGGCCGCCGACCACGTCGAGCAGGCACGCCTGGCGGCGCGGGACAACCTCGTCGAGGCGCGCCGGTTCGTCCGTGCGCTGTCGCCGCCGGCGCTGGCCGCGCAGTCGCTGCCCGAGGCCCTGGACCGGCTGTGCGCCACGACCGGCGGGAACTCCGGGCCGTCGGTCCGGTTCCACCTCGACGGTGCCCCGGTGCCCCTGCCCACCCCGTACGAGGTGGCGCTGCTGCGCATCGCCCAGTCCGCGCTGGCCAACGCCGTCGGCCACGCCCACGCCCGCCGGATCGAGGTGACGCTGAGCTACCTGGGGTCGCGGGTGGCGCTGGACGTGGTCGACGACGGGGTTGGCTTCGACCCGGGCGCCGTCCCGGGTCGGTACGCCGGCGGGACGGGGTTCGGGCTGGAGTCGATGCGAGCCCGGACTGCCGAGCTCGGCGGCACTCTGAGTGTGGAGTCGGCGCCGGGACAGGGGACGGCCCTCGCGGTCAGCTTCGCCCCGACAACGGTCGGCGGGACGGCGGACGCGTGAGCGCCCCGATCCGGCTGATGCTGGCCGACGACCACCCGGTGGTGCGCGCGGGACTGCGCGCCCTGCTCGCCACCGAACCCGGCCTCGAGGTCATCGGCGAAGCGGCGACCGCGGAGGAGGCGATCGCGCTGTGCGCCCGCGAGCGGGTCGACGTGGTGCTGATGGACCTGCAGTTCGGCGCCGGCATGCCGGGGGTCGAGGCCACCGCCGCCCTCACCGCGCGCCCCGGCGGTCCCCGGGTGCTGGTGCTGACCACCTACGACAGCGAGGCGGACATCCTGGCGGCGGTCGAGGCCGGCGCCAGCGGCTACCTGCTCAAGGACGCCCCGCCCGAGGAGTTGGTCGCGGCGGTACGCGCCGCGGCGGCCGGTGGGTCGGCGCTCGCTCCCGCCGTCGCCCACCGGCTGATCGACCGGGTGCGCGCCCCCGGGATCACACTCAGCCGCCGGGAGATCGAGGTGCTCCAGCTCGTCGCCGAGGGCCTGTCCAACCAGCAGATCAGCCGGCGGCTCAGCCTCAGCCAGGCGACGGTCAAGACGCATCTGGTGCACGTGTACGGCAAGCTCGGCGTCGACTCCCGTACCGCCGCCGTGGCCGCGGCCCGCGCGCGCGGGCTGATCCGCCGCTGACCCCGGACGGCGGTCGTCCCCGGACGGCGGTCGTCCCCGGACGGCGGCCGGCGGCGGCGGCGCGAGGATCGCCGGGGACTTCGACGCATCGACATGTTGCGAGGACGAGGGCAGCGACGCGTTCCGGCCCGGCACCTGCTACGGCGGCACGTACACGGGCACCGGCGTGCTCACCGAGTCCGGCACCTTCATGCGCAACCGGATCCGTACCCCGGACAACTTCCCCACCAGCTGACCGGAGCAGCACCGCACGGCGCCCGTCCCGCCCGGGGCGGGCGCCGTCGCGTCAGCGGGTACCGGAGCGCGCCACGCGGAATCCGACGTCGTCGATCCGGAAGGTCGGGTGGCTGCGGCGACGCACCGAAGCGCGGCAGCTCCAGTGCTCGTCGAACCAGCCGCCGCCCCGCAACACCCGGTAGGTGCCGTAGACCTCGGCGTCGTAGACGTCCCAGCACCACTCCCAGACGTCGCCCAGCATGTCGTACAGGCCCCACGCGTTGGGCCGCCGGCCGCCCACCTCGCGGATCCGCTCGTCCGAGTTACCGCGGTACCAGGCGATCTCGTCGAGCTGGCCGTAGCGCGGGCCCGTGGTGCCGGCCCGACACGCGTGCTCCCACTCGGCCTCGGTCGGCAGCCGGTATCCGCCGGCGGAGGTGTCCCAGTCGACACCCTCGCCGCCAGCGTGGAGGCGGTACGCGGGCGCCAACCCCTCCTGTCGGGACAGGGCGTTGCAGAACCGGACCGCGTCCCACCACGACACGCCCTCGACGGGTAACCGCTCGCCCCGGGCCGTGCTCGGCGACTCGCCGGTGACCTGCGCGTACCGCGCCTGGGTGACCGGGACGGCGGCGAGCCGGTACGGCCCGAGCCCGACCGACCAGCTGCGCCGGGTCCGCCGGTCGGACAGCGTCACCCGGCCCGCCGGGACGGCGATCATCCTGCTCTCCGCTCCGGCGTCCACGGACCAGGATCCTATGTCGCGACGGCGGATGGCACGTCGAGGGGCGGCTTCAGCGGTAGATAAGGCGGGAACCCCGGCCGTTCAGGGCCGGGAGGAACGCCGTCATGGACCGGGACGCTGGTTTTCGATGTACTCCCGGACCACGGCCAGCGGTGCGCCACCGCACGACCCGGCAAAGTACGACGGCGACCAGAGGTGTGCGCCCCACAGGTAGCGGGACAGGTGTCCTGCGAACTCCCGCCGCAGGTATCGAGCCGATACGCCCTTGAGCGAATTGACCAGCTTCGACAGGGTGACACTCGGCGGGTAGTGCACCAGAAGGTGGATGTGGTCGTCCTCGCCGTTGAACTCGCGAAGCTCAGCGCCGAAGTCGGCGCACACGTCAGCCATGATCTGCTGGCAGCGGGTGAGGATCGGGTCAGTGAGTGCCCCGCGCCGATACTTGGTGGTGAAGACCAAGTGTGCGTGGAGGTTGTAAACGACGCTTCTGCCGCGCCTGACATTGGGGTCCGGCGTCCATCGTGGTGACATAGACCAAATGATAGAATGCGCAGGTGAAGTTGGTCGCGCAGGTGAAGTTGCTGCCAACGCCAGAGCAGGCGGCGGCGCTGGATGCCACGCTGCGCGCCTGTAACGCGGCAGCGTCGGACGTGGCGCGAATGGCCCGTGACCTCGGCTGCTACCGCAACTACGACTTGCGGCGACACGCCTACCACGGGATCAAGGCCGACTACCGGCTCGGCGCGCAGGCCGCGCAGCACGTCATCAAGAAGGTCGCCGACGCCTACACCACGCTGAAGGCAAACATCAAGGCCGGCAACCTCGGCAAGCCTGGCGGTAGGCGTCGGCGCAAAGCCGAAACCAACCCGGTCGGCTTCCGGTGGGACGCGGCGCAGCCGTACGACGCACGGATGCTGTCGTGGCAGACCGACGCCCACACCGTGTCGATCTGGACCATCGACGGGCGGCTCAGAGGAGTTGCCTACACCGGCTCGGTCGACCAACTTAAGGCCGTCGCCGAGCGGCCGATCGGCGAGTCCGACCTGGTGCACCGGGATGGCATGTGGTTCCTGTACGCCACCGTGGAGGTGCCCGAGCCTGACGTCTACGACCCGGACGGGTTCCTCGGCGTGGACATGGGCATCGCCAACATCGCCTACGACTCCGACGGCCGCCGGTACGCCGGCGGCCCACGCAACGGCTACCGGCGTCGGCAGCAGCGGTTGCGGCGACGCCTGCAAGCCAGGAACACCAAGTCCACGCGGCGACTGTTGGCCCGCCGCCGGAAGAAGGAATCGCGGCACGCCGCGAACGTCAACCACACCATCGCCAAGCGCATCGTGACCGAGGCTGCACGCACCAGCCGCGGAATCGCCGTCGAGAATCTGACCGGCATCCGCGACCGGGTCCGGCTGAGGAAGCCCCAAAGGGTCACGCTGTCGTCGTGGTCGTTCCACCAACTCGGTGACGTCCTGACCTACAAGGCACGTCGGGCAGGTGTACCGCTGGTCCAGGTCGACCCTCGGTGCACCTCCCAGACCTGTCATGGCTGCGGTCACCGGGACAAGCGGAATCGGCCGGACCAGGAAACGTTCCACTGCCGGTCGTGCGGGGTCGTTGCCCACGCCGACCACAATGCGGCCCTGAACATCGCCCAGCGCGGTATGCAGGACTGGGGCTCAGTCAATCGCCCGCACGCGGCCCTGCCTCACAGCCAATGAGGACGGTGACCCGCAAGCCCGCCCGTTCACGGGCGGGTAGTTGACGAACCCCGAGTGGCGGCCCAGGTAACGACGGAGCCGTGGCGGGGGCCTGCGGCGAGGAGCACGACGACGGCTCGGGCGGGGTCTGAGCCGTCGCCGCGGTCCCCACCGTCAGTGGCGCGCCCAGCGGCCGACCACGGCCGCGGCGCCGCCGCCCCGGCGTACCGGCTCGGCCGCGGCGAGCAGCCGGCCGTCCTCCAGGAACTCGATACCGGTCGCGGCGCCGATCTCCGTAGTGGGAGAGAAGGCGTGACCCGGGGGAAGGCCGTTGGCGTACTCGGTGGTGAACGCCGGCTCGGCCTGAGTGCTGGCGCCGTTGCGCTGCGATGCCCGCGGCGCCGCCAGCGCCTCCGGCAGGGTCATTCCCAGGTCGATCCGGTTGACCAGCATCTGCAGGACCGTGGTGATGATCGTCGCGCCCCCGGGCGTGCCGACAGCCAGGAACGGCCGTCCGTCGGCCAGCACGATTGTGGGCGACATGGAACTGCGCGGGCGCTTGCCCGGCGCCGGCAGGTTCGGGTCGGGCGCAGTGCCCTGGGTCGGCGCGAAGTTGAAGTCCGTCAGCTCGTTGTTGAGCAGGAATCCCCGACCGGGTACGACCATCCCGTTGCCGCCGGTCGCCTCGATGGTCAGCGTGTACTCCACCACGTTGCCCCACCGGTCGGCCACGGTCAGGTTGGTGGTGCTCTTGCGGTCATCGCGGGTGTCGGCGACCGTCGCCGCCGAGCAGCCGTCGTAGGAGCCGTCGGGGACGCCGGGTGCGACCGGCTTGGGCAGCGCCGCCGAGGCATCGATCAGGCACGCGCGTTCCGTGGCGTACGCGTCGCTGAGCAGTTCGCGGAGCACGTGTCGCGGGGTGTGGTCGCCGACGTACCGGTTGCGGTCGGCGAACGCGAGCGCGCTGGCCTCCAGGTAGTGGTGCATCGCGTGGGTCGCGGTCATCGACCGCAGGTCGTACTGCTCGAGGATGTTGAGCGCCTCGCCCACCGCGGTGCCGCCACTCGACGGGGTGGCCATGCCGTACACCTCGAGGCCGCGGTAGTCCGACCGGGTCGGCTCGGGGAACCGGGTCCGGTAGCCGGCGAGGTCGGCGGAGGTCATTCCGGCCGGGCGGACCGGGTACGGCCACGACCCGATCGGCTGCGCTGCCACCGGCGGGTGCTGCACGGTGGCAACAACGTCGCTGCCGACCTCGCCCCGGTAGAACACGTCGGTGCCCTGCCTGGCGATCAGCCGGTACGTCTCGGCGAGGTCCGGGTTGCGGAAGGTGCTGCCGACCGCCGGCGGCTGCCCACCGGGCAGGTACAGCGCGCTGGTCGAGCTGAACTGCCCGAACGCGGCTTGATTCGCGGCGATCTGGCTGGCGAAGGTCTCGTCGACGGTGAAGCCGTCCTCGGCGACCCGCGCGGCGGACTTGAGCAGCTGCGCCAGCGACCGGGTGCCCCAGCGGTCCAGCGCGTCCTGCCAGGTGAGCAGGGTGCCGGGGACGCCGACCGACAGCCCGCTGATCCGGGCCTCGTCGAACCGGTACGGCTGCCCGGTCGCCGAATTGATGAAGCTGCTCTCGGTCATCGACGCCGGCGCCGACTCGCGGCCGTCGATGGTGTGCACCCGCCTCGTCTTCGCGTCGTAGTAGACGAAGAAGCCACCGCCACCGACGCCGGCCGAGAAGGGTTCGGTGACCCCGAGCGTCGCCGCCGCGGCGACCGCCGCGTCGACCGCGTTGCCACCGCGCCGCAGCACATCCAGCCCGACCGCCGTGGCGGCGGCGAAGAAGGTCGCGACCGCACGAGCCCGTACCACCACGACGCCCCGGGCGCCAGCGAAGAAAGCCACCACCATGGAATCCTTCGGCAACCAGCGGACGGCCCGAAAATCCACCCGCTGATCAGACAGCCGAAATCCTTTTGTCTCTGCGCTTCGCCGTCCAGGCGGCGGCGGTCCTGACGAGGCGGCGATGATGGCGGCGACATCGGCTGCCGAGAACCGCAGGTGCTTGCCGAGGAGGGTGCAGGGGAGCTGTCGGCGGCTCGGACGGTCCGGTTAGCGGGATGGGCCGGCGCGGCGTGGGGCCGTGGTGAGGGGCGGACATCTGATCCGCTCCATCCCGGTCGGCGCTGGTGATGTCAATCCCCTGGGAGTGTGGAGGGTTGTTTAAGCTGCCTGAGCCCGGCGGGCTTCGGCGATGAAGTGTTCTGCGGGTGCCGACAATACTGTCCTTCCTGGTCACGACCCGTCTCCTCACACGGCGCCACCTCGCCCGAGCCTGCGTTTCGGCGCACACCTGATCGACGAAGGCGACTGGGTGATGATGCCTGCCTGTGCTACTGCGACTGGCATACCTCGCCGTGACCAGTCCCCTACGACCGCTACCAGAGCCGATCTCCGACCCTGCCGCGATCACGAACCTCACCATCCGTCGGCGTGACCGCCTCGGCGGCATCATCCACAGGTATGAACATGCCGCGTGTCCTGCACGGATAGCAATTTCGGCACCCGCAGCCTCTGTGGACGCAGCCGGTCGCCCGCTCGTCGCCCCACAGCGCGCCCCCGTCGCGAGGATCCAACCACTCACCGCAACGGCATTGCTGCTGGTGAATGTACGCTGCTAGTCATGGGGCACGTCGTTCCGGCGGACGCGAACTACGACCTTGCTGGAGGTTCGAGTCATGCCCCGTCCATCCCTTTCCCCAGGGCTCCGCGATGCGGCGCCACGACTGCGCGGCGTCGCCCTCGCCGCGGCCGGCCTGTTGCTGCTGTCCTCGATCGCGCTGGTGTCCGAGCCGGCGGCCGCCGCCGGCCCCACGCTCGCCGCAGACCAGGCGGTCGATGACACGGGCTGCTCCGCGAACGTCGACGGCACGGCCGCTTTCACTCCCGTCCTGTCGCTCGACCTCCCGACTCAGGCGAGGTGGCTCAACCAGACCCCGCCGTACACCTTCGACCGCACCGACACGGTCGCCGCCGGCTTCGACCGGGTCGGCTACTGCCTCGAGCTCAATGGGCCGGCAGGCCCGCAGTGGGTCTGGACGGCCATGGAGCCCTTCACGACGGACGCGCACCAGCTCGGGTTGCCGACCCGCACCGGCGAGATCACCCGCCAGCGGGTCAACGACCTGGACGTCGCCTCCAATGTTCCCGACGTGACCACGGGCACCGGCCTGGCGGGCTACCTGGAGATGTGGCCCAACACGTACAGCGCGGGCTCGTCCCGGCAGATCTCCGGGGCCTCGTCCGCGCTCTACGACGCCGACGACGCCGTCAACTCCTCTGGCGGATACGGGTCGTTCCAGGTGCACCAGGTCGGCGCCGGCCGGCCGTCGCCGGCGGCGCCGCGCACCGTGTTCGCGGTCAACACCTTCACCTCGACCGGCGCGGCGCTCTCGCTCGGCATTGGGTCCGCGCCGACCGGTCATCCGGACTGGACGTTCGCCGGGAACGCCGGCACGTTCACCCAACGGCGGCTGACCGTGTACGCCCGGTCCTCCGTGCTGACCCTGGACCAACACCCGCAGGACCGTCAGTTGTACTCCCGGGACGCCGCGAACGGCGCCATCGTGCCGGTGTCCGGCATGATCACCGATCCGCGGGTCAAGGCGGTGCAGCTCCACGTCACCAGCGGCGACGACGAGTGGACCTACACGGCCGAGGTTACCCACCGGCACGACTTCTCGTTCCGCCCCCGCATCGACGCCAGATTGCGGGAGTACCGGTTCGAGCTACGCGCGCTGGGTGCCCAGGTGACGCGCCGGGTGGGCGTCTGGGAAGGCATCGTGGCCGGCGACGTCTACGTCATCCAGGGCCAGTCCAACGCCGTGTCGGCCACCTACAACGGCTCCTCAGCCGGCGAGGAGTCGCCGTTCATCCGCAGCTACGGGTCTCCCACAGCGGATCCCGTCCTGTCCGCGGCCGACCGGCACTGGAACTACGCCGGCAGCGAGGTCACCAACCAGCCCGGCTCGATCGGGCAGTGGGGCATCCGGATGGCCCGGCGTATCACGGACACCTACCAGGTGCCGGTGGCGGTCGTCAACGGCGCGCACGGTGGCCAGCCGATCTCGTTCTTCCAGCGCAAGGACGCCAACCCGGACGACATCAGCACCAACTACGGCCGACTGCGCCAACGCCTGGTGGGCGCGGGGGTGCTGGGCGACGTCCGCGGGCTGCTCTGGTACCAGGGTGAGTCCGACAACGACAACGCGTCCGTACACGTCACCGGCTTCACCGCGCTACTCGACGACTGGCGCGCCGAGCTGGGAGCCGACGTCGCCGAGGGTACCCGGTACTTCGTCTACCAGGTGCGCACCTCGCCATGCGGCAACAGCACCACCGGCGCGCTGCGCGAGGCGCAGCGGCAGATGGGCGACACGCTCGGCGTGACATTGCTGTCGACCAACGGCCTCTCCGGACACGACGGCTGCCACTACGCCTGGGAGCAGGGCTACCGGGAGATGGGCGACCACACGTTCGCGGTGGTGGCGCGCGACCTCTACCACGGGCCCGGCGAGGGGGTCGCCCCGCCGAACCCGAGCACCGCGGCGTTCTCGAACGCCGAGCGCACGGAGATCACCATCCGGTTGCGCAGCGACGACCCGCTGACGGTCGAGCCGGGTTCGGCGGCGGACTTCCGGGTCAACGGGACCACGGCCACCGTGACGGAGGTCGAATACCTCGCCGGCGGCCGGCTGACGCTGACGCTCTCCGCGCCCGCCGACGGAGCGACGGGCGTGAGCTACCTCGGCCATCTGCGGGCCGGACCGTGGATCGTCAACGCGACCGGCAGCGGCCTGCTGACCTTCTACAACCTGCCGATCGCCTGACCGGGCCGAGACGGAGGGCCCGGCCGCCGTGGCGACCGGGCCCTCCCTGTCTGCCTGTACCGCACCAAACCCCGCGCTGCAGGTCACCGGGGACGACCGATACGGCGGTCACGCCGCTCGGCGGTACTCGTTGATCACCCCGCCGAGCACCCGTCCTCGGTGGACCGGCGCGTTCAGGTCGATCACCGTGCCCGGCTCGCGCAACGGCGGACACTGCTTGAGGTTCTGGTGCGGCCGGTGTTCGTTGAAATGACGGACATAGTCGGTCAGCACCCGGTGGCGTACCGCAGCGTGGACAACGTCCCCGGCGAGTGCGGGAGCGGCCACGCACCAGGATCGAGTCAGCTGACCAATCGACCGTGTCGACAACCACGTTGGACAGATGAGGAAGGACCCTGTTCAGGAATCGCGCAGGCATGGCGCAGATGATCACCACCGCCCTGGGCCTGACCACACCTGGCGCCGCGGTTCGCACCCTACGGAGCCGTTCCGGCCCGCCTGGTCGCAACCAGGCGGGCCAGATCCTGTCACTGTTCAGTTGTCAGCAGCGGATCGGGGACAGATTGAAGTCCTCCACCCTCGGGGTGGAGATGATCTTCGTTGGACGGGTCTGGGGCTGCCAGCCTTCCTTGGCGACGACGACAGTCAACGGGTTGTGTCGACGGTCCAGCCAGTAGGCGTACTTACCCTGGGCGTCGGTGGCGAGTGTCCACGACAGGGCCTTCGAGATGACCTGGATGGTCGCACCCTGGAGCGGTGAGGTGGCACCCTGGCAGCTCGTCCCGGTGACCGTACCCATCAGCTTGTTCCAGGTGTTCGGAGGCTGCGCGTTCATCGTCACCGGCACCGGCTGCACCGTGTACGGCGTGTTCTCCTTGATCGTAATCGAACCGGTGTAGGCACCGGGCTGGTCGACGTTCGCCGTCATCCCGACGGTGACCGTGACCTTCTGACCGGGTGCCAGTGTGGCCGACGTTTTGTCGATCGTCATCCAGCTGACGTCCACCGGGCCTTCAGCACACTCCTCGAGCCCGGGCAGCGCCTCGCTGTCCGGCGTGACGTTGAAGCCACCGGACGAGCCGCCGATCTTGTAGAAGCCGCACGCCGCGCCACCGCGGTACCGGGCGGTGTTGGCGTTCGGCAGGTTGGACCACGCGTTGGTGGCCGGGTCGTAGGAGAAGCCGGCGTTGGTGACGGCTCCGCCCTGATCACCGCCGACGACCAGCAGCTTGCCGTTCGCGACCGCGAACGAGCTGGCCCAGCTGCCGACCGGGGCGTCGGCGATGGCGGTCCAGGCGTTGGCCTCCGGGTCGAAGGCGTAGCCCGCCTTCTGCGCGGCGGACACCCCGTCGTGACCACCGACGCAGTAGACGACGCCGTCGATCCCGCCGCAGGAGGCGAACGCCACCGACTTCGGGTAGTTGGGCAACGTCTCCCAGGTGTCGCTGCCCGGGTCGTACCGGACGGCGGAGTTCGACATCGGCGTACAGCCCGACGTGGTGCAACCACCGATGGCGTACAGCTTGCCATCGACGACCGCCGGCCCGGCCGCGGCGCGCGGCACCGGGTTGTTGGCCTTCTTCGTCCAGGTGTTGGCCGCCGGGTCGTAGGACCAGGTGGTGCCGTCGGGGCCGGACGCCCCCCAGCCGCCGGTCGCGATGATCTTCCCGCCCACGACGCCCACCGTCATGGCGCTACGCGCACCGGGAAGATCGGCGATCGCCGCCCAGGTTTGCGCGATCGGGTCGTAGACGTAGTTCTTCGCCGAGTTCGACGTGCCGGTGGCGCCGGCGATCGAGTACACCTTGCCGTCGAGGTTCACCACCCGGTTGTCCATCACTTTCGCCGGGTAGGGCGCGATGTTCGTCCAGGGCTCGGCCTGCGGGCCGGCCGCGGTGGTTGCCGTGGCCGCCTTGCCGGTCGCCAGCGCGGCGAACGACGTCGGGACGTTGAGCCGCTGTTCCGGTGCGCCGTCGGCGGCGAGCATCTCCTGCTTGCTCAGCCGGGACCCGTCGGCCCGGAGGAGCTCGAAGCCGCCGTCCCGCTCACCGAACTGGACGTCGACGGGCACGCCGCCGGTGTTGGTCACGGTGAACGTCTTGTTCACCGTGCCGGTGGGCATCTGGACCGTCCCGCTCACCGAGGTCGGCTCGATCGACAGCCGGCCGGCGGCGAGTTGGAAGGTCGCGGACGTCGCCCCGTTCTTCTGGACGTCGACGTCCTTGCTGTGGCTGACGTAGTTGCCGGCCTTCGCGGTGAACTTGTGCGACCCGGTCAGCGACGAGAACATCCAGAAGAAGCCGTCCGGCAGGTTGGCGTCGTCCGGGGTCGCGGCGGTGGTGACCTTCTCGGCCGTCCGGTCGTCGCTGGTGACGGTGGCACCGTTGACGTAGCTGTCGGTGTTCTCGTCACGGACATGACCAAGCACCAGTCCACCCTCGACCGGCTGGCAGGAGACCTCGCTGCCGATCAGCACGTTGTCGACCTGCCACCACCATCCCCACACGGAGTTGTAGTAGCGGAACCGGACCCTGGTCTGCGCGTTGCCGGCCGCCTGCGGGATTTTGACCTCGGTCACCTGCGGTCCGCGGACGGGGTCCGCCTCCCGGAGCACATTGGTCCAGGTGGTGCCGCCATCGAGGCTGAGATCGACGTCCGCGCGGTTGGCGCCCCACTGCCGGTGGTCCTCGTTGAACCGGATCACCGGAGCGGCGACGTTGGTCAGGTCGACGACCGGGCTGACCAGCGAGCTGTCCTGCCGCTGGTTGCTGCCGTACATGTTGCTGTCGAGCACCGCGAAGTTGCCGGTGCCGCCGGTCAGGTTGCCGCGCTTGCCGGGGTCGTTGAACTGCCAGACCTGGCCGTTACCGAGACCGTCCACCACGGACCAACCCGCCGGCACCGTGGTGCCGTCAAAGGGTTCGTACACGCCGTCGGAGCTGTACCGGTACCCGGGCGCCGTCGTGCTGCACGCGTTGAAGTCCACCGGCACGGCGATGTCCTGGGTGACGTCGCTCGAGCCGACGACGACGTCCTTGGTCACCGTCTGGTAGCCCGAGTACCGCGGCTCGACCTTCACCTTGTAGGTCGCCCCGCTCGCGATCTTGAAACTGTAGCGACCGTCGGCGGGCGTGGTGTAGTCGGACACACCCGACGCGCCCTCGACGCTCACCTTCGCGTACAACGGCCAGCCGTGTCCGGAACCGTCAGTGACCGACCCGCTGACGGTGACGCTCGGTACCGCCGCCAGCGCGACGTTGGTCGTCGTGGTGGTGTCCTTGGTGATCGTCGCCGACACCGTTTTGGTCTCGTAGCCGTACGCCGACGCGGCGACCTGGTAGTCGCCGGCCGGAAGCCGCGACGAGTACTTGCCGTCGCTCCCGGTGGTCAGCTGGCGAGACGCCGGACCGGTCAGGGCCACCGTGGCACCGCCGATCGCCTTACCGGTGCTCGCGTCGGTGATCGTGCCGGCCAGGGTGCCGGTGTCGCCGATCGGGGCGGCGTTGACCAGCGCAAGGGCGTCCAGCCGGCCCTCACCGTAGACGTTGTTGTTCGCTGCGGTGCCACCGCACTGGAGGTCTTCCTTGTCGACCGCTGTGGTGTTCAGCAGCGCGCGGGTCGCGTTGATGTCACCGACCAGCGCCGGCGCCGCCGACCACAGCAGCGCGACCGCGCCCGCGAGGTGCGGGGAGGCCATCGAGGTGCCGTTGTAGCTGGAGTAGCCGCTGCCCGGAATACTCGACCGGACGTTCACGCCGGGGGCCGAGATGTTCGGCTTGATCGCGCCGTCCTGCCCGGCGCCACGGGAGGAGAAGCTGGCGATGTTGTTGTTGATGTCGTAGGCGCCGGTGGCGTAGTTGTTGATCCGGCTGCTCGGGGAGCCGCTGGTCTGGCAACCCGGACCGATGTTGCCGTTGGACCAGGCTCCGAAGATGCCCGACGCGGCCCACGCGTCGGTCACGTCCTCCATGAACGGGGCGTTGGAGGGCAACTGGCTTCCCCACGAGTTGTTGATGATGTTCGGCCGCTTGCTGGCGTCCGGGTTCTTTCCGTTGAGGTCCCGGGGCTGCAGCATCCACTGGCCGGAGGAGATCAGCGCGGCGTCGCTGGGGCAGCAGCCGTTCGCCGCGATCCACTTGACCGCGGGCGCGACGCCGATCTGGTTCGCGCCGTCGGAGCCGGCCATGGTGCCCATGGTGTGGGTGCCGTGGCCGTTGTTGTCGCAGGGCGCGGTGGCGCAGGTCGCAGCGGCGTTGTACCAGTTGTAGTTGTGGTTGAACGTGCCGTCGCCGTTGTTGCCGCGGTAGGAGTTCACCAGCGCCGGGTGGTCGAACTGGACCCCGGTGTCGATGTTCGCCACCGTGATGCCCGCACCCTTGACGCCGTACTGGGACCAGACGTCGTCGGCGTTGATGTTCGCGATGCCCCACTCGAGGGCGTTCACGGCCTTCTCGTCGGTGCCCTCGGTGATCTTGGGCGCCTCGTAGGCGACCGGGGCGTACAGGCCCTCGACCTCGGCGTGGGTGGCGAAGTTCTGCACCATCGACGACGAGCCGCCGCTGACCTTGATGGCGTTGGTCGCCCAGAAGGTCTGGTACTTCACGCCCGAGCTGTTGAGCTCAGCCCGGATCTTGGCCTGGCTTGCGGCGGCGGTCTTCTGCAACCCTTCGGCGACCGCGGTGCCCCGCTTGTTCCAGTCCTTGATCGCACTGGCCTGGCTCAGGTCCGCCTTGTCCTTGAAGTGGATCCAGAAGTCGCCCTCGCTCTTGGCCTGGAGCTGCCTGGTGAGCTCCGGACGGATCTTGTCCGACGGGGAGGCATCTCCTGCCCCGGTCGGTGCCGCCTGTGCACCTGAACCGGTGGTGGCCAGCCCTGTTGCGGCGAGGACCATCGCCGCGCCGGCGCTCACCAGACATCTGGCGAGGCGCCTCCTGTGTGGACGTCTCAGCATTGGTGCGGCCTCCTCGAAAACGACCCACTGTTATCAAGCCTTGGCGAAGGCTCCGCCACGTGTGGCGGGGGGCCGCCCGGCGTCGGCTCTTGTGCCGCTGGGGTCCGCTCGCGTTCTTCCATTGCCGCAGTCTCAGCCCGTGCCGGTGACACGCGCGACTGGTCGGATGAGGTGTTTAAATATCCCGACGCGCTGATTTAATCGTCGGCAGCGGTTGCGGCATCCTCGGACAGCAGTCCCAGCTCCACGACCCGTACCGCCACCGCGGTACGGGACGGGACGCGCAGCTTCCGCATGGCCGACTTGAGATGGCCTGCCACCGTCTGCACGGAAAGCACGAGATCCTCGGCGATCTGCCGGTTGGTCCTGCCGGCGAGCAGCAGCCGCACCACGTCCAGTTCCCGCGGCGAGAGCCGATCTCCGTAACTGGGTCGGCCGCGCGCGCGGCGGGGCGCGGACACACCGAGATCGCGCAGCCGGCGCCGTACCCGGTCGGCGTCGCGGCTGGCACCCAACGCAGCGAACCCTTCCAGCACCTCGGCCAGGTCCGCCTGCCCGCCATCGGTCGGGTCGCTCGCCGCGCTCAGCTCCGCCGCGCGCAGGGCGGCGTACGGTCGCGGCAGTGACCACCAGATGTCGGCGGCACGCCGGTAGAGGGCAGCCGCGCGCCACCGATCGCCGCAAGCCTCGGCGACCGCGGCGCGGGCCTGGACCCGCGCCGCCCGCGCCGCGGGGATGTCCCGCCCGCGCATGCCTCGTGCGAAGTCCCGGACCAGGTCCGCCGCCGCGTCCAACCGTTCGGCGGCGACCAGCGCGTCGACTCGTACCGGCACCACGGGGACAGCCCACAGCCAGATTCCCCTGGCCGCGACGATCCGTACTGGTTCCTCGGTGACGGACAGTGCGGCGTCGATATCACCATCGGCCAGCCGTGACGTGGCGATCGCGGCGGCGGTCTCCATGTAGAGCTCGGCCAGGCTGTGCCGCCGGGCCACGTCGAGCACCGCGGTGAGATCAGGCACGCTTGCGCCCGTTGCCGCGCGGACCATGCCGGCGACCAGTTTCGCCTCGGCCCAGATGATAGGTGAGGGGTCATCGGCACCAGCCACGGCCTCCGCCCGCTCGGCCAGGTCGGTCCACTCGCCGACAAACCAGTCCAGGTGCACCTGGGTGGCGAGCACCGCGTCCCGTATCGCCATCAGGTCGTGCCGCTCGGCGAGGGTGAGGGCGACGGCCAGGTGACGGCGGGCCCGGTGGTAGCGGCCCCAGTACATGGCGGCATCTCCGAAGTTCAGGTGCCCCCGGGTCACATGCTGACGTGTCGTCGCACCAGGAACGTCCTGCGGAATCGTGGCCGCTTCGACCCACCCCGACTCCTCGCCCATTCTCAGCAGCTCGCTCGCCCGGCTGACGACGAGGTTGAGCCGGTCCGCCGGTGACCACCCGGACTCGCGCGTGGCGGCCGAGCGCCGCAACCAATCCAGGTTCGCGGCCATGGTCCCGGCGAACAACGCTGGCCGGCCCAGGAGAACCATCGCCCACACCGCCTCCAGCGACCCAGGCGGCAACTCCGCAACTGACCGTTCCGCCTCGTTGTGGGCCGCGGCGATCTCACCCCCCACCGACAGCACCCGGGCGAGGTGCAGCCGTGCCAAACCGCGCTCGCGCACGGGCAGCGAAGCGCAGTCCACAGCCCGACGCAGCGCCCGCACCAAAATGTCCAGGCGAGCCGGACCGGTGAACCCGACGAACGGCACCTTGTTCACCAGACGGGCCACGTCGCCCACGGGCAGCTCCGGGCTCTCCAGCAGCTGGTACAGCAGGGCCGCCGCCGCGGCCTCGTCGGCCGACCCGAGCGCCACATCCACGGCCAGCTCGGCATACCGAAGCCACGAGGCGATCTCGCCGGCCTCGCGGAAATGGCGGGCAAGACGGGCCAGCGGTGCGGGCGTACGGTGCTGGAGGAGCTCGGCCGCACGGCGGTGCAGCACACGCCGCTCGGCCGGCGGAATCGTGTCGTACACCGCCCGGGCCGCCAGCGGGTACCGCACCGAGAACAACCCGCGCGAGTCCTGCTGCAGCAGACCGGTCTGAATGGCCTCGGACAGGCCTTGATCCGCGTCACCGGAGGCCAGACCGCTGACCGCGGCGAGCAACGCACCGTCCGACGGGTCAGCGAACACGGCCGCGGCGCGCAACACCGCCTGGGCCGGGAGGCCGAGCCGCGCGGCCCGTTCGAGCACGGCGTCACGGACCGTGGCCGGAATGTCGATCCGGTCCAACCGGCGCCGCGCCCAGCCCTCGCCACGATAGGTCAGATCGGCACGGTCATACAGCAGGCGCAACACCTCTTCGACCGCCAGCGGGATCCCGGCAGTGTGCCGATGCAGAAACTCCACCAACTCGGCGGAGATGCTCTCGCCCGCCAGCATCGAAGACATCAACCGGCCGGTCTGGGCCACGTCGAGGCCACCCAGCGGGATACGCAGCTGGATGGTCCCGGCCGGCCGCCGCGAGGACAGCCGCACCACCGGCGTATCCGCGGGCAGATCCTCCGGCCGGTACGTAACAAGCAGCCCTGGGCGAGAGCTGGACCAGACAACCGGACGCGTGACGAGGAACAGGAGAAACTCCACAGTGGCCTCGTCCGCCCAGTGCGCGTCCTCCACAACCAGTACTGCGATGCGTAGTCGGTCCAGCAGCTCCACCAACGCGCGGAACAACCGGTGCCGCCCCGCGCGTGGGTCATCGAGCGGTTCCGGCGGTGGCCCCAGGTCCGCTGCCCACTCGGGAAAGAATGGGCGCAGCGTCCCGGCCAGCGCGCTCAACCCAAGACCCGCAACCGTTTCGGTCGCCTGCCGTACCGCATCCAACAGCGGGCCGAGCGTGTCCGGTTCGCGAAACGGCGGACAGACCGCGACCAGAACACGCCGCGCCCGCATCGCCGGAGACGCCAGAAGCTCCAGCACCAGACGGCTCTTGCCGATCCCAGCCTCTCCCTCGACCAGAACCAGCGCCGGTTCCTGCTCCATCGCCTGCGCCAGCGCGGTTAACTCCCTGGCCCGGCCCACAAAGGCTGGCGAGGCCAACCGGGGGAACCGCGCGTCGCCGCCGCCGCGCATACCGGCTGAACCCGACATCACAGGGCTCCTCGGTCTAGATCAAATAGACGCCTTGATTCTCTATGTCTCTGCCTCACTGTCAACCAGCCCGAACGCCCAAGATTGCGGCCAACAGCGGCAACAGCTCCTATTTGTGGTGATCGGTGTGGAACCTGGCGATGCCTGCAGAGCGGGCAGCATTGCCACGAGGCCGGGAACGGGCCGCCGGAGGGAACCGACTGGGTGCGCATCTCGGCGCTCTACGAGATTCGGTGGCGTAGTGGATTTCGGGTCTGCCGAAGAAGCTTTCACCGTCGCTGGCTGGTTCTGCCGACGACGCAGATGCCGGCTGGCCATCGACCTGATCAGTGTCTGTTCGATCTGGCTGCCGTTGGCGTCTCATGCCTTCAGGCGCAGTGACACGTAGCCCGATGCCGGGTTGCGGACGGACACCTTGTATTGGCCGTCGCTCTTGTTCTTCGCCGTTGCGGGAAGCCAGGTGGCACCGTCGTCGGCGGACGCCTCCACCTCGACCCCATCCAGCCAGACCAGGTCCCCATGGCGAACTGCTCGTCCTGGGAATCAAGACCGCCGCCTCCACCGTGCGGGAGATCCTCAACGATGCCGGGATCGACCCGGCACCCGAGCGCACATCCACCACCTGGGCCAACTTCCTCCGCTGCCAAGCCGACACCCTGCTCGCCTGCGACTTCTTCGAGACCGTCACCCTGACCGGGACTCGGATGTACGTGCTGGCGGTCATCGAGCATGCCAGTCGCCGGATCCGCATCCTCGGCGCGACCGCCCACCCGACCGCCTCTTGGGTAGCCCAAGCCGCGAAGAACCTGGTGATGGACCTGGAGGACACCGACCGCCGGGCACGGTTCCTGATCCGAGACCGCGACGGAAAGTTCCCCTCCCTGTTCGACACCGTGCTCAACGACGCGGAGATCGAGAGTGCTCAGCGGCGTCCGATTGCCGAGAATGAACGCCCTCATGGAGCGATGGGTGCAGACCTGCCGACGGGAACTGCTCGACCGCACCCTGATCTGGAACCAGCGGCACCTGCTCCACGCCCTGCACGAGTACGAGCGGTTCTACAACTCCCACCGGCCCCACCAGGGCATTGCCAAGGCCCGCCCACTGCACGCGACGACGTGGAGAGCCGTATGCGGGGCCAACTCGCACGTACGGTTCGGCGAGCGGCATGAGGAAACGGAGCTGGGGGCAACCTCGGCACCGCGCCTCATGCCGACTCGACGACATACGCCGCCGCGACCGCCTAGGCGGCATCCTCCACGAGTACCGACATGGAGCCTGACCTGGCCGGATGGCATTTTCGGCAAGCGCAACCCGCCTGAGGGTCCTGACCTCGACGTCCGGCATCGGTGTCAGGCCCACAAGCCCGTATTCTGCTCGAAGTCGGCGTTGGCACCGTCTTCCCCGCTCCTGGCCGGCTACGTCGGCCTGGCCCCGGTCATCCGCCGTTCCGGCAGCACGGTCAGGCGCCCAGCGCAGTGTGATCCCCGTCTCGCTCACGAAAACTGGAGACATCGTCATCACCGCCGGCGCGACCACTACCGACACCCGCGGAACATCGCCGTGGGCGAACAGCTCGGCTCTGGTGTCTGCCAACTTACCGGCGCCAGACGACTACCTGCCGCCGGCCGTCGGTGCCGCCGACCGCAGACTACGGGGAGCCTCGCCGAGCTGGGTGCCGTAGGTGTCGACCAGATGCTTCCGCAGAGCATCAGCGAACCCAACGCCATCACCGGTGCGCAGACGCTCGGCGAGCATCTCATGCTCGACGATGATGTCGGCGCACCGGGCGAGGAGCCGGTCGCCGTAGCTGAACAGCAGGAATCGCTGCCGGTCGGCTAGCCGATCGTTGAGCTCGAGCAGGATGTCGTTGCCTGCCGCTTCCACGAAAATGCGGTGGAACTCGATCGTCAACTCGATGAAACGCCGAACGTCATCGGCCTGGAACGCCTCACGCTGTGCCGCGATCAACCGGCACAAGCGCTCGGCGAGCACCTCCCTGGCCTCGGCACTGGCCCGGCTGGCCGCGGTGGACTCCAGGATCAGGCGGGCGTCCGCCAGGTCGGTCACCGCCCGCTCGCTGAGTCCCTGAACGAGCGCGCCACGCTTGGGGTAGATGACGATCCAACCTTCGTCCTGCAACCGAGCGAGCGCGGTCCGTACCGGGGTGCGGCTAACACCGATCTCGGTGGCCAGGACCTCCTCGCCCAGCATGGTCCCCGTCGGGTAGACGCCGTTGAGGATGCCATCGCGGATCGCCTGGTAGGCGCGTTCAGCTGCACTTGCGCTGTTTGCCAACGACTCTCCCCTCCATTGTTACGCTACCGCCGGGCGCGGCCACCCATACAACAAGTATGCGTCTGGCGCGTGTGCGCCGACGGCTGCCCCGCGCAGCGGTGGGAGAGGCGCGATCTTGGTGGACGGCCGCAGTTGTCAAGGGTCAGGACGAAGTCCTGTCCGATGGCCTTGGGTTCTCCTTGTGGGCGGACAGCAGAAATCCATGCTGGTGGCCAGGTGATCTCCT
>NZ_JBEYTI010000041.1:0-48989 GCF_040642975.1 Micromonospora sp. NPDC047548 | reverse complement strand
GCAGACCGCGTGAAACGTTGAACTGGCTCAAACCGATCGAAGTGTTCAGCGATTTGGTAAGGAACGCAGTGTCGCCATGATCACTTGAATCCGCCAAGGTTTTGTGGCCCTTCGGCATCGCCCTGTGGAGGGAGATGTCAAACCGCCTCAAGCTGCGTTGGCTGAAGACCGTCGTGGTGAGCGTTGAGGAAAAGGCACGCTTGACGTGTCAGGTGGGGATCGGAAAGGCGAGCGTAAGACCCGGGCGAAGGTTCGCGCCCGGGTGTGGGAGCTGCTCGCTCTGCGGCCGAGTGGTTTCCCGTGGCTGGCGGTGGCGGGCAAGCTGCTGACCGGGTGGGTGGTCATCGACCTGGACGCCACCCTGATCACCGCCCACTCGGATAAGCAGGGTGCGGCCGCGACGTTCAAGCGTGGGTTCGGGTTCCACCCGTTGGGCGCGTGGTGCGCGAACACCGCCGAGTGCCTGGCCATGCTGCTGCGATCCGGTAACGCCTGATCGAACACGGTCAGTGACCATATTTGAGTGTGGGGTGACGCGATCGCTCAACTCCCGGCCCAGTACCGCAGGAAACTGCTCATCCGGGTCGATGGCGCCGGCGCCACCCACGAACTTCTCGAGCATCTGCAGCAGATGAACAGGCTGTGGCGCACGGTGAGGTTCACCGTCGGGTGGACGATCACCGAGGTCGACGAGACCGCGATCGCCGCTGGACTTCGGCACTCTGCGGGTGGTCATCGAGGCGGCTGTGCCCAGGGTCGACTTCCCGGTGCACGGGCCGACGGTCATCAGCGTGCCGTGGGCGAGTCACGGCACCCGGTTCACGGCCGCGTTCGAGGACACCGCGGCGTGGCTGGCCGCACGCACCAGCGCCTCGGCGGTTACCGGGTTGCTGCGTATCGCTTGGCGCAGCGTGATCGGCATCGTCAACCGGGTCGTCGACGAGGCCCTGGCCGGCACCGACCGGCTGGCCGGGCTGACCCGTATCGGTATCGACGAGGTCGCCTATCGCAAGGGCCAGCGCTACCTGACCCTGGTCGTAGATCACGACACCGGCCGTCTCGTCTGGGCCGCCGACGGGCGGGACAAGGCGACCGTGCACACGTTCTTCGACGAGCTGGGCCCTGAGCGGGCCGCGATGCTGACGCACGTGTCAGCCGACGCCGCCGGTTGGATCGGCGACGTCGTGGCAGAACGCGCGCCGCGGGCGGTGCGCTGCCTGGATCCCTATCACCTGGTCGCATGGGTCACCGACGCCCTCGACGAGGTGCGCCGGGTGGTGTGGAACACCGCCCGCGGCGGCAAAGGCCGCGTGCGGGTCTGTCCGCTCGGGCGATAGCGGTCGGGCTGGGGCGGGATGCGTCGGTGGTCTCGCGGGAGATCGCCCGCAACGGTGGCCGTGACGGTTACCGGGTTCACGCCGCTCAGGAGCGGTTCGAGTCGTTGCGGGCTCGACCGAAGCGGCGCAAGTTGGAGGCTGACCGGCGGTTGCACGACGAGGTCAACGCTGGGTTGGCGGCGCGGTGGTCACCGCAGCAGATCAGTGCCCGTTTAGAGATGGATCATCCCGGTGATGAGGCGATGCGGGTGTCCCACGAGACCATCTATGAAACCCTTTACGTGCAGGCCAGGGGCGGGCTACGCACTGAGTTGAAGCTGGCGTTGCGGCGTGGCCGGTATCGGCGGATGCCGGCAGGGTCGTCGCGTGTCAAGGCGGCCCGGATCGCGGGGATGGTCAACATCAGCGAGCGCCCGGCTGAGGTCGCGGATCGGGCGGTGCCGGGACATTGGGAGGGTAACCTCATAAGGGTCCTGGGCCGGGCTGTCCGTGCGCTGGCCACTCGCTGACCGGATCGCGGCGGACTCGGCGGCCACGGACAGCGGGCGGACAGCCGCCAGTCCGGGTCGACGTCGCAGACCCTCGGGCAACGCCGATCGGCAGGGAATGGCTGAGCGCGGCACGAGTGGTGATGAATCCTCCTACGCTTGGCGGGTGGAGATCAGGACCGGCGGCCGGTTGCGGTTCGGCCCGGACAGTGGGCGCATGCTGCTGCGCACCGGCCGCAAGGGCGCAGGGTCGGCCGTCGGCCACGACCTGACCATCGAGGTGACCGACTGGTCGGTGCAGGTGAACGTTTCCGAGACCAGGCCGGCGGATGCCACCGTGACGGCTCGTGTCGAGCTGGGGTCGCTGGCCGTGCGGGCCGGCACCGGCGGTGCGCGCCCGCTGACCGACAAGGACCGCGGCGAGATCGAGAACAACGCCCGGCGGACGCTGGACGTCGATCGCCACCCGACGGCCATCTTCGAGTCCGCCCGAGTCGTCACCGGCGACGACTCCGCCACCATCAGCGGAATGCTCACCCTGCACGGGGTCGACGCCCCCATCGACGTCCAGGTACGCGAGGTGACACCCGACCGGTACCGCGCCACCACGGTGGTCACCCAGTCGGCGTACGGAATCAAGCCGTACTCGGCTTTCCTCGGCGCGCTCAAGGTCCGCGACGACGTCGAGGTGGAGATCGAGGTCGACCTCGGACGCGGAACTGAGTCGATGTGAGCTGACCAGTTCAACAAACGGGCGTTGGCTGGCGTGAAGAATGGCCATCACACCGTGGGGGTGCAGCGCCAGCACTCGGGCACCGCCGGCTGGATGGGGCTGCAGGACGGGTCCTTGACCGCTCGCTGTAACGGACCCGGTAACAGCGAAGGCCCGCCGGCGGGGGAGTGGCTGACATGGGATGGCATTTGGACGTGATGCACGATGCCGTTCTGTCCGGATATGCGGACGTATCGAGCTGTTCTGGCACGGCGTGACAGAATCGTTGGAAAACTGGGGGGTCAAGGGGTCGTCGGTTCGAATCCGGCCGTCCCGACAGCAAAACAGCAGGTCAAAGCCTTGATTCACCTCGGTGAGTCGAGGCCTTCTTGTTGTTCCGTCTCACAATTCTTCACGTACGCGCGTACTGCTGAATTTCGGGCGCTGGAGTCACCCGAACAGCCCTGATTCGAGGTGCTCAGCCGCCACTTTCAGGTGGCTGCTGTCCGGGTGGACGTAGACCCGCTTGGCGAGCGTGCCACCGTCCGCGTGACCGGCCCAAGCCGCCAGCACGACGTCAGGCACCCCGACGCCGGCGAGGTAGGTCAGGCACGCGTGCCGGGCGTCGTACGGCCGGACCTTGCGAACCCCCACCTTGGCCATCAGCTCGTACACCCGGCGGCGGAGCCAGTCGGTGCGCTGCGGCTGGCCGAGTTCGTCGACCAGCAGGTACCCACTGTCGACGTACACGTCGCCCGCCTTCAGGCGCTCCTGCTTCTGCAGGGTGTGGAACGCCTTCAGCGCCTTCGCGACCGTCCCCGGCATCGGAAGGCCGCGTTTGCCAGCCGCCGACTTGGCCTCCTTCTCCTCGATCTCGCCGTCGACGAGCGTCCGGGTGTTGTCCCCGGCCGCGATCGTGCCGGCCTCGAAGTCGACATCGGACCTGCGCAGCCCGCATACCTCAGCCGGTCGAAGACCCATCAGCGACAGCAGGCAGACGGCGTACAGGCGTTCGCCGGTGATGCCCGTCAGGAAGCCTTCACCTCCTCCTGGGTCCAGGGCCTCCGCTACGCCCGTGCGTCGGCAGCGGCCTTCGCCGCCGCTCTGGGGATGGTGACGAACGCTGCGACGTTGCGGACCACGAGTTGACGGCGAACCGCTACGTTCAGCGCGGTCCGGAGCCGGCCGAGCGTCAGGCGCACCGATCGGACACCCAGCCCCGATCCGGGCTTGCCGCCGCGTCGCCGGCCCTCCGTCAGCATCCAGTCGACCAGGGCCTCGATGTCGACCTCGGTGACGTCTTGAAGCGGCTTCTCGCCGAGGCGTGCCCCGACCGGCAGGAGCGCGTCCCGGTAGTTGGCGGCGGTGGCCTTCGAACCAATCGGCAGCCGGCCCAGCTCGACCAGGTCATGGCTCCCGCTCGACAGAAGATCGGCACGATCCTCGCCGGATACTCCGCCGATCAGCTCGACGTTCTCTTCGACTGCTTCACCCGTGCCGCGCAGGCGTACCAAGAAGCCGCCGAGCACCTCCCCGACAGCGATTAGCCCTGTACCGGCGCTGTAGCTGCTCTTGGAGGTGGCGTCCGTACCCTCGCACGATGATCAGCATTGCCCGGACCGCACGGGCCGTCGCGGTGGTCTGGCGGGCCGGGCGGGCCAACCTGACGGCGTACGTCGTGCTCGCGCCGATCGCGGGCGCGCTTCCGGTGCTGGCGGCCTGGCTCACCAAACTCGTCCTCGACCGGGTCGCGAACGCGTCCGGCGGCGCGATCCTCGGGGTGGCGACCGCGCTGGCGGTGGTCTCCGTCTGCCTCGCCGTCGTGCCGCACCTGACGAACTATCTGCGGGCGGACCTCGGGCGCTCGGCCGCCGTCGTCGCGCTCGACCAGCTGTACGCGGCGACCGACCGCCTCTCCGGCCTGCGCCGGCTGGAGGAGCCGGCGTTCCAGAACACGCTCCGGCTGGCCGAGCAGGCCGGGCGGGACGGGCCCAGCCGCTGCGTTGACGGCCTGCTCGGCCTGGTGCAGTGCGCGGTGCTGCTGACCGGATTCCTCGGCACCCTCGTGGTGATCAGCCCGGTGATGGCCGTGCTGGTGGCAGCCGGCGGCGTACCAGCGCTGGTTGCCGAGCTCCGGCTGAGCCGGCGACGGGCGAACATGCTATGGGAGATCGGGCCGGCCGGGCGGCGCGAGATGTTCTACGCCAGCCTGCTGACCAGCCTGTCCGCGGCCAAGGAGGTACGTCTGCTGCGGCTGGGCGGGCTGTTCCGCCGCCGGATGCTCGCCGAGTTGGGCACAGCAAATGCCGCACGTCGGGTCCACGAGCGCCGGGAGGTACGCGCCCAGGCACTACTCGCGGTACTGAGCGCGGCGCTGTCCGGGGGCGGCCTGGTATGGGCCGTCGCCACCGCCCGATCCGGCGGGCTCACGGTGGGCGACGTGGCCGTCTTCATCACCGCCGTCGCCGGGGTGCAGAGCAGCCTGGCCACCCTGATCGACCACCTCGCCGGCATCCACCAGGCGATGCTGCTGCTCGCGCACTACGAGCAGATTGTCACCTGCCCACCGGATCTACCGGAGCCGACCCGACCACTGCCGGTGCCCCCGCTCAAGCGGGGCATCGAGTTCCGTGACGTCTGGTTCCGCTACGGTCCGGACCACCCGTGGGTGCTGCGGGGCGTGGACCTGTTCATCCCGTGTGGACAGGCGGTGGCCCTGGTCGGCCACAACGGCGCCGGCAAGAGCACCCTGGTCAAGCTGCTGTGCCGGTTCTACGACCCGACCCGGGGCGCGATCCGGTGGGACGGCGTCGACCTCCGCGAGCTGTCCGTGGACGGCCTGCGGGCCCGGATCGGCGCGGTGTTCCAGGACTACATGACGTACGACCTGACGGCCGCGGAGAACATCTGGCTCGGCGATGTCGACCCGGCCGGCCCGGACCACGTACGCGCCGAGGACGGCGTCCGGATCGCGGACGCCGCCCGCCGGGCCGGCATCCATGAGACCATCGAGGGCCTGCCTCGGGGGTACGAGACGATGCTGTCCCGGGTGTTCGAACTGGACGGCGATCCGGCGGATGCGGGCGTGCTGCTCTCCGGCGGGCAGTGGCAGCGGGTGGCGATCGCCCGGTCGGTGCTGCCCGCGGCGCGGGACCTGCTGATCCTCGACGAGCCGAGTGCCGGCCTGGACGCCGAGGCCGAGCGCGACATCCAGCTCCGGCTGCGCCAATACCGGGCCAGCCGGACCAGTGTCTTGATCTCGCACCGGCTGGGTACGCTGCGGGACGCCGACCTGATCGTGGCGCTGTCGGGCGGGCGGGTCGTCGAGGCGGGCCGGCACGATGAGCTGCTGGCGACCAACGGCACCTACGCCGCGCTGTTCCGGATGCAGGCGGCGGGCTATGTCCCGGCCGAGGCAGGAACGTCGGCCGGTTGATCCGCGCGGACGAGGAACGTTTCGAGCACGCCGTCCCGCCGGCCGGCCAGGTCGGCGAAGATCCGGTTGGCCCGCCGCGCGTACCCGTCCGCCGCCGCGCGCTCGCCACGGCGTTCCTGCACCCGGCCGAGCTGGCGGAGCGCGGCCGCCTCGCCGTACCGATCGCCGGCCGCACGGGCCAGGGTCAGCGCCTCCCCGCCGTCCCGGTGGGCCAGCGCCACGTCGCCGATCCGATGGTGCACCTCCGAACGGCTGAGCAGCGCCTCCCACTCGTCCTCCCGGTTGCCGGTCCGCCGGCACAGCCGCAGGCCGGCGGTGAGTGCCGCCAGCGCGTCCAGGTGCCGCCCGAGTTGGCTGTGCGCCCGGCCGAGAGCGACCAGCGTCATCGCCTCGCCGGCGGCATCATCGTGTTCGCGCCGCATCGCCAGGCAGCGGGTCAGGTGTTCGCCGGCGGCCGGGAAGTTACCCAGCTCGAACTCGATCTCGGCCAGGTTGTGCAGGGCCATCGCGAGCCACACCGGGTTCGCGCCGGCGAGTAGCCCGACCGCCGCCCGGACGAGGTCTGCCGCCCGACGCGGGGAGCCCGTACGGTGGTGGAACCAGCCGAGGTTCTGCAGCGCCCGCCCCTCGCCTTCGCGATCACCCAGCCGGCGCCACAGCTCCAGTGCCGACTCCAACGCGCGGCATGCCGCCTCCAGCGATCCGGTACGCCAGTGCAGCGTCGCCCGCAGCGCGAGCACCGTGGCCCGGGCGGCGCCGTCATCGATGAGCGCCGCCGCCTGCTCACAGACGGCGACCAGGGCATCGGCCTCCGCCCACCGGCTGCGCTTCTGCAGCCACCCGACCACGGACGGAATCACCTCCATACACAGCCGGCTCAGCTGCGGGGCCGCGTCACACGCCTGGCGTGCGGCCGCAATGATCCCGGCCAGCTCACCGTCGACCCAGCGTACGGCGTCGTCGAGCGTGCCCAGCTCGACCACGGTGGGTCCGGTGGCGAGTTCGGCCACCCGGTGCGGGCGCAACAGCTGGCCCGCGCGCAGCACCGTGGTCAGGTATGCGGTGAGCCCGCGGCGTACCGCGCGCTGGCGCTCGGCGGCCGGATCCGTCTCCGCGGCCAGCTCCGCGCCGTAGAGCCGGAGCAGGTCGTGGAGCCGGAACCGGGTCGGCCCGATCGCGTCCAGCAGGTGCGTCTCGGTGAGCCGGTCCAGTAGCGTCAGGGCGCGCCGTTCCGGGACACCGATCGTGACCGCGGCGAGCGGCGCCGGTATCTCCGGCACCCGCAGCAGTGCCAGCGACCGGAAGGCGGCCGCGGCCGCCCGGTCGTCCTGATCGGCGCTGTCGAGCAGCTGGCGGTAGGTGTTCCAGAAGCTGGACCGGATGGCGAGGTCGTCCGCGCGCAGTTCGTCGAGGCGTTCCCGCTCGTTGTCCAGCCGATCCGCCAGTACCGCGACGGACCAGTCGGGGCGGGCCGCAAGCCGGGCTCCGGCGATGCGCAGTGCCAGCGGGTGCCCGTCGCACAGCATCGCCAGGCGGTTCGCCCCGTCGAGGTCGGCCGCCGCCCGCCCGTCGCCGCAGAGGGTGTCGAGGAGCTGGCGCGCTTCGGCGTCGCTGAGCCGGTCCAGCCGGAGCCGGAGCGCGTCGAGGGTGCTCGTCGGCCGCCGGCAGGTGATGATCACCGCACAGTCCTGGCCAGCCGGGAGCAGGGGCCGGATCTGCTGCGCGCCGGCCGCGCCGTCCAGGACGATGAGCAGCCGCCGGGCGGCGGTCTCCGACCGGAACCGCGCGGCCGCCTCGGCCAGTTCGAGCGGCACGTCCCTGGCCGGTACGCCGAGCGCGCGCAGCAGCTGACCGAGCGCCGGCAGCGGGTCGACGCTGGGCATGCCGGGGGCGCCGCCCTGCAGGTCGAGGTAGAGCTGCCCGTCGGGATAGTGGCTCGCGAGCCGGTGCGCGGCGCGTACCGCCAGGGTGGTCTTGCCCATCCCACCCGGACCGTGCAGCACGACCACCGACGGACCCGTCCGCGGCCTGTTCGCGGCCGTGCCGGCCCGCTCGATGGCGTGCAATTCATCGACACGGCCCACGAACGCCGCCGGGTCCGGCGGCAGCTGGCGTGGCGGTTCGGCTGGGCTGGGCGGGTTACCGGGCCCGAGGGCCGGTTGCGGGTCGACGGACTCCGCTGCAGCGTCGGGTGCGGACAGCTCCGGGTCCCGGCGCAGGATGGCCTGGTGCAGCTGGGACAGTTCCGCTCCGGGTTCGAGGCCGAGCTGGTCGGCGAAGACCGCGCGGGTCTCCGCGTACGCCGAGAGGGCCGCCGGTGCGTCGCCGGACCGGTACAGCGCCAGCATGAGCTGGTGACGCAGCCGCTCCCGGTACGGGTGGGCGGTGATCAGCAGCCGCAGCCTGCCGGTCACCGAGGCGTGCTCGCCGAGCGCGAGGCGCGCCTGGATCAGGTCCTCGACCAGCGACAGGTGTTGCTCCTCGAGCAGGGTGATCCGGGCGGCGAGTTCCGGCCCCGGGCGTACGTCTTCGGCCGGTCGGCCCCGCCACAGGTCCAGCGCCTCACGGAACCGCGCGGTGGCGGCGGCGTGGTCACCGCGGGCGAGGGCCGCGCGGCCCAGCTCGCTCGCGGTCTGGAAGCGGTGCAGGTCCAGCTCGTCCGGGTCGACCCGCAGCTGGTATCCGGCGGCGCTGGCGACCAACCGGTCGCCGCCGGCGGGTCCGCCGTCCAGCTCGCTCAGCAACCGGCGCAGCCCACTGGCGTAGGTGCGCAGGTTCGCCACGGCCGAGCGTGGCGGCTGGTCCCACAGCTCGCCGATGAGGCGGTCCAGCGACACCCGCTCGTGGGCCGACAGCAACAGAGCGGCCAGCATCGCCCGCTGCTTCTGCGGGCCGACCGGGACAGCCCGACCGGCGGCGGTGATCCGGAGTGGGCCGAGCAGCTGGAATCGCAGGCTCAAGGTACCTCGGTTCTGATTCGGTCCACCACGGCCAGCACCCTAGAAACGAGGTACGAAGATCCGCAACATGTCGCGCGTAACAGTTTGTATCGATGCTGTAGGTCGCCGTGTAGCAGGTCCGCCTACCGTCCGCGATCAGTCTAGATCCAGATTGGAGGAACACGATGACCCGTCACGTCGGCGCAATGGCGGACCGGTTCTTGGCGCTGGTGCTGCCCAAGACCACCGCCTCGGCCGTCTGCCAGCCGTCCTGTACCAACACACCGATGTGCTGCCGGTACGGCTACACCCGGTTCAAGTGGCGCACCTGTAACAGCTCGTGCGAGTGCTGGTGGAGCACGGACTGCTGAGTAACGCCCCGTGAGAGCGTCGCGGCCGGTCCCCAACCGGCCGCGACGCGCTCATGCCCCTTCCCGTCAGGAGCAAACCCATGCCCATTGTCGTCGCCGTCCTCGTTGTACTCACCACACTCACGCTGCTGAACCTGCTGCTCACCTTCGGCGTCATCCGGAAGCTGCGTGAGCACACGCAGGAGCTGGCTGCCGTCCGCCCGCCGGTGACCCTCTCGGTCGGCGCGCAGGTGCCGGACTTCACCGCCCCGACCGCCGACGGGGACGTGGTATCCATCGCCTCGCTGCGCGCGTCGGGCGGCCTGGTGGCGTTCCTCGCCCCCGACTGTTCGGGGTGCCAGGAGCAACTGCCCTCGGTACGGTCGGCGCTCGCCGAAGCGCTCGACACCCCGACGGCGGTGCTCATCGTGCTCACCCGGCTGCGCCCGGCGCCGGACCGTGACGACCGCGAGCGCACCGAGCTGGTGGCGGCGTTGGGCGTGCGCGGCAGTCGGGCAGCCATCGTCCACGAGCCGCTCGACGGGGCGCTCCAGTCGGCCTTCCAGGTCGCCGCGTTCCCCGCGTTCTACCTGGTCGACACCGACGGCCGGGTGGCCGGCGTCACCAACAACGCCACCCAGCTACCCGACCTGTCCCCGGGGCGCGACGTCGTGCCCGCCGGGCGATGACCCCAGGGCGGCCCGCAGTCGTCGGATGACCACGCCCCGCACCAGGTCCGGCGGGAGCGCGCCGAAGGCCCGCGAGTCGAGGCTGTGCCGCGGCGCGTCACCGAGGACGTAGACCTGTCCTGACGGCAGTGCCGCCACCCGCTTGACCATCAACTGGGTGGCGGCGTCGACATCGCCCGCGGTGATTCTGATGCCCGCGGGCGGCAGACAGACGACGACGGCGCCGACCCGCAGTCGGCGCCGGAATCCCCGCCGGAGCACGAGGATCTGGTCGCCATCCTGGTATGTCGGGGTCATGCTGTCGCCGTTGACTCCGACCACCTGGAGCAGGGCGCGGGCAACCAGCACGGCGACCCCGAGCGCCACGAACGAGCCGGCGGTGATCAGCAGAGTGGGTCGATCCATCGCACCACGGTAGCGGTGCGCGGTCGTGTGGCAGGCGTCGGACCACGCCGCCGCGATCAACGTCCTGCCGGGACACCGGGTTGTTGCCGGCGGAGAGCGAATCATCCAACCACGCTCCCCTCTCTCCCGGGCGAGCAAAGAAAGGAAGCAGGAGAGCATGTCGTACCTGTTGGTGTTCAGCCGGTGCCTGCTCGCGCTGGTCTTCCTGGCGTCGGCCGCCAGCAAGCTACGCGGGCGGCCTGCGTTCCGGGCGTTTGCCGACTCGCTGCGGACCATGAATCTGCTGCCGGCGCGGGTGGTCGTCCCGGTCGCGGGCGCGGTGGCGGTGGCCGAGGCGATGGTGCCCCTCCTGCTGGTGCCGCTGCCCGGTGCTGCGGTGACCACGGTCGGGTTCACGGTGGCGGCGGCGCTGTTGGCGGCGTTTACGGTGGCGGTCGCGGCGGTTCTCCACCGCGGTACGCGGGTGTCCTGCCGGTGCTTCGGCGAAGCCGCGGCGGCCCCGTTCGGTCGGCACCATCTCGCCCGCAACGTCGTGCTGACCGTGGTCGCCGGGATCGGCGCGTACGCCTCACTCGGCGACTCCGGGGTGACCGTCCGGACCGCGGTGCTGGCCGTACCGCTGGGCGTGGTCGGCGCGCTCATCGTCGTCCGTTTCGACGATCTCGCCGCCCTGTTCTTGCCGGTCACCCCGCCAGGAGGCGCGGCCCATCGGGGTACCGCCCTGCGGGACGGCCGGTCGGGCGGCTGACCACACGGGCCGCCACGGCGGTCACCCACGGAGGTGGCCGGGGCCGCGCGGAAGCTCCCTGCCTCCGGCGATTTCCGCGCTGTGAGCCCTGCCCGGGCTGAGCCTGGCCAGCTTGTCGGGTTGCCTGCTCCTGGCCGGGGAGTAGGCAGTAGGTCTACTCATGTCGATCTGGGGAGGCCAGATGAGAGAGGCTGGCGCGCACCGAACGGTCCCGCAGGCCCACCAGACTCGGGCCTCGTCACCGCGACCATCGCACTGGCCACGCTCGCGGCCGGGACCGCCGTTTCCGCTCAGGCGACGTCGGCCGGGTCGCCGAAGGAGCCGGTAGCCGTCGGGTATGGGGGAGCGGTGTCCACGGTGGATGCCACTGCCACAGCCGTCGGCCTGGACGTGCTGCGGAGCGGCGGCAACGTGGTCGACGCGGCGGCGACGCTCGGCGTCACCGAACCGTTCTCCGCCGGAATCGGCGGCGGCTTCTTCGTCTACTACGACGCGAAGAGCCGGCGGGTGCACACGATCGACGGCCGCGAGTCGGGGCTGGCGTCGATGGGCGAGACCAGCTTGATCGACCCGGCCACCGGGCCGCCGTACCGGTTCGACGAGGCTCGCATCAGCGGGCTGTCGGTCGGCGTCCCCGGCGCCCTGCTCACCTGGCAGGACGCGCTGGACCACTGGGGCACCCGGTCGCTGGCGCAGCTGCTCAAGCCCGCCGCGCGAGTCGCCGAATCCGCTCCCGCAACCCCTGCAGCTCGCCCTCACCGACCACCAGGTCCTGAACCGGCGGGTCAACCATCGACATACTCATCAAACTTGTCCTATCTGTGCCGAACGGCTTTCACCATCCATAACGGATCTTCACCTCGGTCTGTTACACAGATCTCGCTACAAGCTCGTTCTCCTGCCGCAGCCCGGCGTTGTCCCGCTCAAGCTCAGCGATCCGGGCCTCCAAACGGGCAAGCCGCTCAAGCGGCTCCACGATGGACGGCGTTCCGGACACCCAACCATGATCCAACCCGAACCCCGCAGGTCAAGCCGACCCGCCGACGAGCGCCTGATCAGTCACCGGAACTCTTCCGCCTGATCGACGCCTGAACGGGACAAGTTCACACGATCTTCCTAATTTGCATACGTTTGTAGATCATCTTATCGGCCACCCCGATCCGTCTGACCGGTTTGAAGATCAACGATGCCGTACCGTTCTTCGACTCCGATCAGTACGTTGCCTTCACTTTTGTTGATCAGACAGGGAGGCAGCGGTGCACGCTGGTCCGGAGTCGTCCGTCGTCATTCGACGGATCGCCGATCTGGTGCGCGGGCGGTACGGCCAGGCGCTGATCGTGTTCCTCACGGTCGTGCTCGCGGCGACGCTGGCCGAGTGGAGGGCGCCGCGACCCGCGGTCGCGGCACCCCCGTCGGCCACGCAGGCCACGCAGGCCACCACGACGGTGCTGGAGCGGCCGGACGAGACGGCGGCGTTGATCACCGCCCGGATGACCGGCGAGCGGGTACTGATCACCGGTCTCACCTCGGAGACCTCCCAGTTCTGGGCGCTGCCGTCCGGCGCCGTGACCGCGGAGATCGCGGCCGGCCCGGTCCGGATGCGGAACGGGACCGGCGGCTGGACCGACGTGGACCTGACGCTGCACCGGCGCGGGGACGGATCGGTCGCACCGATTGCCCACCCGTACGGGTTGACGTTCTCGGGCGCCGCCGGAGCCGGTGAGCACGCCCTGGTCACGCTGGGCGCGACCGGGAACCGCGCCACGCTCGGCTGGACCGGCGCGCTGCCCGAGCCCGTGCTCGACGGCAACCGGGCCACCTACCCGGACGTCCGTCCCGGGGTGGACCTGGAGGTCACCGCCACCCGCACCGGCTACCAGCAGCTGCTCATCGTGAAGGACCGGGCGGCGGCGGCCCAGGTACGCCGGATCCGGCTGCCCTGGCGTACCGAGGGTGCGACGGCGCGGAGCGACGGCGCCGGCGGGCTCGAGATCCGCAACCGCTCGGGCAAGCGGATCGGAAGTGTCGGCGCCCCGTTGATGTGGGACGCCGCGGTCGACCCCGCCTCCGGAGAGCATCGCCGGCGCGCGCCGGTCGGGCTCAGCCTCGACGGCCAGGGCGACCGGACCGGGCTGGTGCTGGAGCCGGACCGGGACTTCCTTGCCGACCCGGCCACCAGCTACCCGGTGACCATCGACCCGTCCCAGAGCATCGGTGTCAACTTCGACGCGTTCGTGCAGTCCAGCTACACCTCCGACCAGTCCGCGGCGACCGAGCTGAAGCTCGGCACGTACGACGGCGGCACCACGAAGGCCCGGTCCTTTCTCCGCTTCGACAGCGTCAACACCTGGCTCTGGGACAAGCAGGTGCAGTCGGCGACGCTGAGCCTGTGGGAGTTCCACTCGTACTCCTGCACTGCCAGGTCCTGGGAGGCGTGGCGGGTCGGCGCGGTCAGCACGGCGACCCGCTGGACCGCCCAGCCGACGTGGGACGCCAAGGTCGGTACCTCCACCGAGACGAAGGGCTACAGCACCACCTGCGGCGACGGCTGGGTGAACGTGACGGTGGCCGACGCCTTCCAGCACGCCGCCGACGCCCACTCGACGTCGGTGAACATCGGCATCCGGGCGACCTCGGAGACGGACAACTACTCCTGGAAGCGGTTCAACTCCCGGGAGGCGGCGGCCAACCCGCCGAAATTGAGCATCACCTACCAGTCGAAGCCGGTGGTCAGCGCGCTGGCGACGGTGCCGACGACGGTCTGCGCCACCGGCACCGGCCGGCCGTACGTCAACAGCCGGACGCCGCAGCTCCGTGCCAAGATCACCGACGGGGAGGCGTCGCCGGTCAAGGCCAGGTTCGAGTGGCAGACCAGCGCCGGCGCGCTGCTCGGCTCCAGCGTGGTCGGTCCCGGCGCCTCCGGCTCCTGGCTCGCGGCCACCGTGCCCTCCGGCGCCTTCGCCGAGGGCGGCACCTACAAGTGGCGGGCCCAGGGCAACGACGGCACCGTGGACGGCTCGTGGTCGGCCACCTGCGAGTTCACCGTGGACACCACCGCGCCGTCGGCGGCGCCGGCGGTCTCCTCGACGTCGTACCCGGCGGGTCAGTGGGGTGGCGCGGCGGGCACCGCCGGCACCTTCACCTTCGGCGCGTCGGGCGTCACCGACGTGGCGGCGTACGAGTACGGCCTCAACGTCAACCCGCCGAACCTGAGCGTCAACGCGCCCAGCCTCGGCGCGGGCGCCAGCGTCTCGATCACCCCGAGCGCGGACGGGCCGCAGACCCTCTACGTGCGCAGCCGGGACCGGGCCGGCAACCAGTCGGCGATCCGCAGCTACTCGTTCTCGGTGGGGGCGGGTGCGGTCACCGGCCCGAAGACGGGCGACGTCACCGCCGCGAAGGTCGCGGTCACCGGGGTCGGCCGGTCGACGGCGACCGGCGTCACCTACCAGTGGCGGCGGGGCGACAGCGACCCGTGGGTCACCGTCCCGGCCGCCGACGTCACCGTGGCCGCAGGCGGCGGCGCCGTGGCCTGGCCGCTGCCGACCAGCGGCTCCGGCGCCTTCCCGAAGCTGAACTGGGACGTCGAGGCCACCCTGGCCGCGGTGGACGCCGAGTCGGTGCCCCGGGACGGGCCGGTGCAGGTGCGGGGCAGCTTCACCGGCGACGCCGGCGGCTACTCCAGCGCTGTGAAGATCACCTTTGACCGGGCGCAGGCGTCGGCGGAGTCCGAGCAGATCGGCCCCGGTTCGGTCAACCTGCTCACCGGCAACTACACCCTCGCCGACACCGACGTCTCGGTCGACGCGCCCGGGAGCGACCTGACCGTCACCCGCTCCTACAACACCCGTCGGGTGGCGCAGGCCGACACGGCGGAGATGTTCGGGCCCGGCTGGGTCTCCGGCGCGGTGGTCGACGAGGCCGACGCCGGCTACACCTCGCTCTCCGTCTACGGCTCGCTGGTCCAGGTCGGGCTGCCGGACGGTGACACCATCGGCTTCACCCGGCGCAGCACCACCGCCTTCGACCCGGAGATCGGGATGGAGGCGCTGACGCTGTCGTACGACGCCGCGGCCGACGCGTACACGCTGCGGGACCTCGACGGGCAGGTGGCGGTCTTCACCCGGGTCACCGGTACCACCGCCGGGAAGTACTTCCCGACCTCGGTCACGGTGCCTGGCGACAACCAGACGGTCAGCTACAGCTGGGAGCGGGTCACCGTCGCGGGCAAGGAGATCGTCCGGCCGACCCGGATGCTCGCCCCGGTCGCCGACGGCGTCGCCTGCACCACGCTGGCCCGCGGGTGCCGCGCCCTGACCTTCAGCTACGCGACGGCCACCACCGCGACCGGCGCAGGCGAGCCGGGCTGGGGCGACTACCTCGGCCGGGTCCGGGAGATCTCGTTCACCGCCTGGGATCCGGACCTGTCCACCCCGGCGATGCGTACCGTGCCGATGGCGCGGTACGCCTACGACAACTCCGGCCGGCTGCGGGCCTCCTGGGACCCGCGGCTGGACTGGAACGACGCCGGCACCGTCCGGCACGTCGCGAACACCTACACCTACGGGGCCGACGGCGTCCTCTCCGGGACCACCCCGGCCGGTCAGGAACCGTGGCAGTTCAGCTACACCACCGTCCCCGGCGACCCGGGCACCGGGCGGCTGCACCGGGTGACCCGGTCCGCGCTGGCCGCCGGCACCGCCACCACCACCGTCGTCTACCAGGTGCCGACCAGCGGCACCGGCGCCCCGTACGACCTTTCCCCCAGCCAGACGGCGCGCTGGGGGCAGACCGAGGCGCCGACCGACGCCACCGCCGTCTTCCCGCCCGACCAGGTGCCCGGCGGCGACCCGGCCGCGGGGACGCTGCCGGCGTCCTGGGAGCACGCCGAGGTGACCTACCTCGACGCCAACGCCCGTGCGGTCAACGAGGTCGACCCGGGCGGGCACACCACCGCCACCTGGTACGACCAGTGGGGGAACAGCGTGCGGTCGCTGACCGCCGCCAACCGGGCCCGGGCCCTGGACGCCTCCGCGTCGGACACCTCCATCGAGGAGGCGACGTTGGCCGAGAAGCTCTCCTCGGTCAACAGCTACTCCGCCGACGGCCAGCTGCTGCTCGCCGAGACCGGACCGGAGCACGACGTGGTGATCGGCAGCGGTGCCACCGTTCGCGGCCGGTCGGTCACCCGGTACACCCACGACGAGGGGGCACCCACCACGGGCGCTCCGTACCACCTGGTTACCACGCAGGACGAGCTGGTCCAGTACTGGGGTGCCGGGGGCGTGGTCACGGAGACCGACCTGCGCCGCACCACGAAGGCGTACAACTGGACGCTGCGGCAGCCGACCGTGCTGACCGTCGACCCTGGTGGCAAGGCCCTGGCCACCCGGATCGGCTACGACGCGGAGACCGGGCTGCCGAACTCCACCACCCTGCCGGCCGGCGGCACCTCGACCACCACCCCGTACACCCGGCAGACGGTCGCCTACCGGGCGACGTCCGGCTCGGGCCACGCCGAGTGTGACCTGCGGCCGGAGTGGGCCGGCCTCACCTGCCGTACCCAGCCCGGCGGGCAGCCGGCGACCGGGCCGGAGGTGCCGTACTCCGTCACCACCTACGACCTCTACCACCAGCTGCGGACGATCACCGAGAAGACCGGCGCCGGTGTCCTGCGGACCACCACGACCACGTACGACGGCGCTGGCCGGGTCCGGGAGACGGCGGTGACCGCGGCGACCGGGCTGGGCGCGGCGATCCCCGTGCAGCGCAGCGACTACGACCCGGCCACCGGGACGCTGGCCCGGGTCCAGTCGGTGACCGGCGACACGGTCACCGCCGAGGTCGTGCGCGGCTACGACCGGCTCGGGCGGCAGGTCTCCTACACCGACGCCGACGGCAACACCTCGACCACCGGGTACGACCTGCTCGGGCGGGTGTCGACCAGTTCGGACGGAAAGGCCACCCGGACCTACCACTACGACGGCGTGGATGGTCGCCGTGACCTGCTCACCGCGGTCGACGACGGGCAGGTCGGCACCTTCAGCGGCGGCTACGACGCCGACGGCACCCTGGTGTCGGAGACCTGGCCCAACGGCGTGGTGGTCAGCACCGAATACGACGAGACCGGTACCCCGGTGGGCCTCACCTACACCCGCCCGGGCTGTGCACAGGCCGACTGCACCCTGTTCAGCGAGGCGGTCACCGAGTCGGGCCACGGCCAGTGGCGGCGGCACGTCTCGACCCTGTCGGACCAGACCTACGGCTACGACGCCGTCGGCCGACTGACCAGCGTCGAGGACACCGTCGGCGAGCAGTGCACCACCCGCACGTACGCGTTCAGCACGGCCAGCAACCGCGCCTCGACCACGACGTACGCCCCCGGGGCCGACGGTGCCTGCCAGAGCACCACCGCGGCCGGCACGCGGAGCTGGAGCTACGACACGGCCGACCGGGTGACCAGCACCGGGTACGGGTACGACGCGCTGGGCCGGACGACCACCGTGCCGGCGGCCGACACCGCCGTGTCGGCGAGCGGGGACCTGACCGTGGCCTACCACGTCACGGACCTGGTGGACCGGATCACCCAGGGCGCGCGGACCACCGACTACACCCTCGACGTGACGGGCAACCGGATCCGGTCCTGGACGGACAACGCCTCCGGGGTGGCCGTGCAGGCGGTCCACCACTACGACGACGACAGCGACAACCCGGCCTGGACCCAGGAGTCGGCGGGCCACTGGACGCGGGCGGTGACCGGCCTGTCGGCGCTGGCCGCCAGCTGGGACAGCGACAGTGGCCAGGCCGAGTGGCAGCTGCGCAACCTGCACGGCGATCTGGTGGCCAGCATCCGCCCCGGCGACCAGGGGCTCTCCGCCACGTCGGAGAGCACCGAGTACGGCGCACCGCGCAACCCGGACAACGCGGGGACGCAGCGCTACGGGTGGCTGGGCGCGAACCAGCGGGCAGCGGACACCCCGGCCGGCATCGTCCTGATGGGGGTACGGCTCTACAACCCGACCACGGGCCGGTTCCTCCAGACCGACCCGGTGTACGGCGGCAACGCCAACCCGTACGACTACTGCTCCGGCGACCCGGTCAACTGCTTCGACCTGGACGGACGGTTCGGCTGGGGCAAGTGGCTCGACCGCACCGGCGCGGTGCTCGGCTTCGCGGCGATGTTCGGCTGCGGCCCGTGCGCGGTGATCTCCGCCGGGATCTCGCTGGGCCGGGGCATCTACAAGATCCGCAAGGGCGACCGCAGCGGGTGGGTCGACCTCGTCGGAGTGGGCACCTTCGGCGCCGCCAAGGCGCTGCGCTACGGCGGCAAGTTCGTCAAGAACCGGCGGATCAAGAGTGCGCCGAAGGGAGTCCCGGGTCGCAGCAAGTACTACAAGAAGAAGCGGAAGCAGGCTGCCGCCAAGAACCGCAGGTACCAACGGAAGGTGGTCCGCCGGGCAGACCGGATCGACACCGGCTGGGGTGTGTGGTCGTCCTACACGGCGGGCCGGGACGGATACCGTGACTACCGCAGCTGGCGCACGAAGCGTAGGAGGTGACGGCGTGCCGGGTCCCGGGCGGCCACCGCTGCCGTACGCCATGACACTGGGACTGGCGGGCGGGTTGGATCGGCTGACCCGCCGCTGGTCCTGGGGTCTGGCGGCCGAGTACCGGCGCTGGCTGGCGGCGGTGCTCGGGCCCCGGCCGCCGCGGTTGGACGAGGAGAGCGCGCCGGTGCTGGCCGCCCGGTTCCTGCACGCGCTCTGGCTGGTGCTCGCGGTGCTGCTGGCGGTGGCCACGCTGCCGTTCCGGTCACCGTTGAGCAGCAGTGGCATGCTGGCCGTCGGCGTGCTCACCCTCGGTGCCTGCGTCGGTGTCGTCAACGCCGCGCTGGGTTACCTGAGCGAGCGCGGAACCGCCCGGCTGGCCCGGCACCCGCTGTTCACCGCCGGTTGGCTGGTGGTGGTCGGTGTGCTGGACGCCGTCGTCCTGCTCACCGTCTTCTTCTGAGATTCCATGGCCTACCCGGTTGGCCCTGCCGATCCCGCCCCGGGGTGTTGAGGAGGATGAGGAGGCCGGCGGTGGACGTGCGGGTTGAAGCTGGTCAACGCCCACCACGTGAAGATCCTGCCCGGCCGCAAGAGCGACGTTCTCGACGCCGAGTGGCTGGCGGAGCTGCTGGAACACGGACTGCTGCGGGGTAGTTTCGTGCCGCCGCCACCGGTCCGCGAGTTGCGGGACCTGACCCGGTACCGCAAGCGGCTCATTCAGGCCCACACCAGCGAATGCCAACGGATCCAGAAGGCGCCGTTGCGTTGACGGATCGGCAGACGCGGTGAACTGTGCCGGGTACGCCGGTCAGATCACCTGGGCGAGTTTGGTGAACGCCTCGGCGATGCGCATCGCGGGCGGGGCGTCGAGTCCGAGTTCGTAGTGTCCGTGGCGAAGGTTCTGCACGAAGGCATGTCCGGCGATGATCACTTGAGCTGTCCTGTCGTTGCGAAGTCCGCGCATCGGTCTGAGCCGGTGCTTGAGCCGGCTGTGGTCGGCTTCGATCGGGTTGTTGGCGTACCGCTCGACGTGGTGCCACGCTGAGGGAATCAGTTCGTCGAGCACGCCGGGGTGGACTGCCGCCGCGTCCGTCACGACCTCGGACGGAGTCACCTCCAACGTGGCCAGCGCCCGGCGGAAGAACCTCCGGGCGGCGGCTGCGTCCCGGCGTGCCGACACGAGCACGTCGATGACCTGGCCGTGCTGGTCGACGGCCCGGTACACATACCGCCAAACCCCGTTGACCTTCACGTAAGTGTCGTCCACATGCCACCTGTCACCTGTCACCTGGCTCGTGGCGGCAGAACCGGGCGGCGTCGGCCAGCAGCGGGGTAAACCGTTGCACCCACCGGAAGGACGCAGGGGTATGTTCATCGAACAAATTTCGATATATAAATGCCTGGATGGCTACCGCCACGTAATGAAAATTTAGTCGAGGAGGACTGAATGAAAAGATCCTTCGGGATCGCTGGGGCTGCCCTTCTGGTGGGTGGTTTCCTGGTGAGTACGGCGCCGGCCGGGCAGGCGGCGCCGGCTGGTCCGGTGTCGGTTGTGGCTGCTGCTGGTCAGGCGCTTGTTCAGCATAAGGCTGATGTGCGTGCGGCCGGCGGGGATGCGTACACGGTGTACAGCTCGAAGACGGATGCGAGTGGTGCCGGGCATGTGCGGTACACGCGGTCGTTTGCGGGTCTGCGGGTGTACGGCGGCGATTTCGTGATCCACACGAAGGCGGACGGTTCGTACGCGGGCGCGTCGAACGGCCTGATCGCGCCCCTGGCCCTGTCGACGACGCCCAAGGTCACCGCTGCCGCGGCGGCCAAGGTCGCCAAGGCGCACTTCACGGGTACGTCGACCTCGGTGGGTGCGCCGGAGCTGTTCGTGGACGCCTCGTCCGGGCGCGGGCACCTGGCGTGGGAGACGGTGGTGCGGGGTTGGGCGCCGGACCGGCAGACCCCGTCGGTGCTGCATGTGATCAGCGACGCGGTGACCGGCTCGTACGTGGGTGCATTCGACGAGATCGAAACCGTCGCGGGTACCGGTAACAGCATCTACTCGGGCAGCGTCGCGGTCGACACGACGTTGAACGGGGCGACGTACACGATGATCGACCCGTCGCACGGCAACGGCAACACGTGCGACATGAACAACGGGACGACGACGTGCACGAACTTCACCGACGCGGACAACGTGTGGGGCAACGGCACGAACTCCAACCGGCAGTCGGCCGGCGTCGACGCGCATTTCGGTGCCGCGGTCACGTTCGACTACTACAAGAACGTGCACGCCCGTAACGGCATCTTCGGCAACGGCACCGGTGTCCCGTCGCGGGTGCACTACGGCAGCGCCTATGTGAACGCGTTCTGGGACGGCGCGCAGATGACCTACGGCGACGGCTCCGCCAACGCCAAACCTCTGGTCTCCCTGGACGTGGCCGGCCACGAAATGAGCCATGGTGTGACCGATGCCGTGGTCGCCGGTGGCCTGACCTACTCCGGGGAGTCCGGCGGCCTCAACGAAGCCACCTCGGACATTTTCGGCAACATGGTCGAGTTCTTCGCCAACACCGCCTCCGACCCCGGTGACTACCAGGTCGGCGAGAAGATCGACATCAACGGCAACGGGACCCCGCTGCGCTACATGTACAACCCCGGCCTCGACGGATCCAGCCACACCTGCTGGTCCACCTCGACCAAGAACGTCGACGTGCACTACTCCTCCGGCCCCGCGAACCACTTCTACTTCAACCTGGCCGAAGGCACCGGCGCCACCCCGTTCGGCACCAGCCCCCTGTGCGGCACCGCACCGGCGATGACCGGCATCGGCCGCGCCAAGGCCGAGAAGATCTGGTTCCGGGCCCTGGACGTCTACTTCACCTCCAACACGTCGTACGTGAACACCACGAACCCGGGCAACACGTCACGCGCGTACAGCCTGTCCGCCGCGACCGACCTGTACGGGCTGTGCTCCGCCGAATACAAGGCCGTCCAGGCCGCCTGGACCGCGGTCAACGTGGCCGGCAGCGACGCGTCCTGCCCGGTGGGTAACGACTTCTCGCTGGCCGCGGCCCCGTCCGCGGGTTCGGTGAACCCGGGCGGGTCGGTCACGTCGACGATCACCAGCACCCTGACCAACGGGTCGGCGCAGACGGTCACCCTGTCCGCGTCCGGCCTGCCGTCGGGTGCGACCGCGTCGTTCAACCCCGGCTCGGTCAACTCCGCCGGCGGCACCTCCACCCTGACCATCGCCACGTCGGCGTCGACGCCGCCGGGCACCTACCCGGTCACCGTCACCGGCACCGGACCGTTCTCCACCCGCTCCACCACCTACAACCTCACCGTCAACGGCCCGCCCGGATGCAGCCAGACCAACGGCAACGACGTGGCCATCCCGGACCTGTCCACGGCAGAGAGCACCATCACCGTCAACGGCTGCGCGACCGCCCCGTCTAGGAAGTCGAAGATCGAGGTACACATCGTCCACACCTACATCGGTGATCTGATCGTCGACCTCATCGCGCCTGATGGAACGGTCTACAACCTGCACAACCGCACCGGCGCCGGCACCGACAACATCGACACCGTCTACACCAAGAACCTGCATTCCGAGACCGCCAACGGCACCTGGACGCTGCGTGTGCAGGACGTCGCATCGGGTGACAGTGGCTTCATCAACAGCTGGACCCTGACCCTCTGACAGTCCCGTTCCAGAAAGGCGCCACCGGACGTAACGGTCACGGTGGCGCCTTTCGCCCAGACCGGGGCGATGCACGGTCTGTGGCATGCTTGCCGGGGCCGGGTTGGCCCAGTCCTGGTCGCATGATCGGGCGCATCGGTTGTTCTCCGCGGCCCGCTGGCAGGTCGACCGGTTCGGCCTGACCGTCCTGGACCTGGACCTGGCCCATCTGGTGGACCCGGATGCGGATCTGCTGCTGGAGGTCGACGACACCGCGCACCGCCGCAGGGGCAAGCAGGTCCACGGGGCCGGGTGGATCCATGACGGGTCCGCCCCCAGCCGCAACAAGCTGGCGTTCGGTCACCGGTGGGTGGTGGTCGAGGTCATCGTGCGGGTGTCGTTCATGTCCCGGCCGTTGTGCCTGCCGGTGTGGTGCCGACGGTGGCAGGGCAAGGGTAACCCCTCGACGGTCGAACTGTCCTATGAGATGGTCACGATCATCGCTGGACGGCTGCCGGGCCGACGCATCCACATGGTCGCCGACGCCGCATGCCACGGCAAAGTCCTGCGGGACCTGCCCGTCCAGATCACTCGGACCACCCGGCTGCCCCGCAAGGCCGTGCTGTATCACCGGGCACCGCCACCCACCGGCAATTGCGGGCGGCCACGGTTGAAAGGCAACCGGATCGGCACCCCATCGCAGGCCGCCGTCAACGCGGTGTGGCAGACGGTGGACGCCGCCCGCTACGGGCGGACCGACACCACGCGGATCGCCGTGCTCGACTGCCTCTGGTACGGAGTGTTCGGACCCCAACCGGTCCGGCTGGTCCTCGTCGGCGACCGAAAGAACGGGCCGGGCGACCGCGACGTTGATCGGCGGGCGGCCCAGCCGGCGAGGGTAGCTTCAGTGACGTGCGACCAGCCGCCGATGCCAGCCGAGCATGGTGGCCGGGGTGACCAGACGGTGCGCGCGCAGTACTCGGGGCAGCGGCCGGATCAGGGCGGCGAGCACCGCACGGTCGGCCCAGTTCAGTCGCGGTTTCGGATTGGGTGGCGGGCCGGACAGGCCGCATCGGTGCCCCGCAAAAAATCTATGGGGAATCGCAAAAGCCTGCTTGAGCACGGCAGGAACCTGCCATAGCATGACCGCGCTCAGCTTGTTTCGCACCGGTCAATCAGTGACGGATGCGGTCACCGGACGCCCAGCACTCCGTCCCGTGCGTTCCGTGACCCGCAACCATCCCGAGAGAAACGAGTCATCCATGGCACGGAGCATCATCGCAGTTGCGGCGGGGTGGTCCAGGCGGCGATCGCGCTGGGTCGCGCTGGCGACCGCCGCGGGCGTCGGCGTCGCCGGTGCCCCCGCGCTGGCCGTCGTCGTCTCCGCCGCGCCGGCGCCGGTCGTGACCCGCGCCGCCCTGGACCCGTCGTTGGTCGCCGGCCGCGGCGCGAGCGTGGGCTTCGTCGAGCAGGAGGCCGAGTACGCCGCGACCAACGGCACGGTCATCGGGCCGGACCGGTCCGCGTACACGCTGCCGGCGGAGGCGTCCGGCCGCCGGGCGGTGAAGCTGACCGCGGGCCAGTACGTCGAGTTCACCCTCCCCAGCGCGGCCAATGCGATCACGGTGCGGTACAGCATCCCGGACGCGCCGGGCGGCGGCGGCATCACCTCGCCGCTCGACGTCTCCGTGAACCGTGGGCCGAAGCGGACGATGGCGCTCACGTCGCAGTACGCCTGGCTCTACAACCAGTATCCGTTCACCAACGACCCGACCGCCGGGCTGCTGCACCCCGACTGGTGGATCACCGAGTGCTCCTGCGTGCCGTCGGCCACGACGCCGTTCCCGGCCATCCCCAAGCCGTTCCGCCCGATGCACTTCTACGACGAGCAGCGGCTGCTCCTCGGCGGCACCTACCGTGCGGGTGACCGGGTGCGGCTCACGGCGCCGGCCGGCGGCGCCGCGTGGACGGTCATCGACCTGCTCGACTCGGAGCTGGTCGGGCCGCCGCGGCGGCGGCCCGCCGCCGCGGACGTGCTGGCGTTCGGCGCCGACCCGACCGGCCGGCGCGACTCCGCCGGCGCGATCGACAAGGCCATTGCCTTCGCCCGGCGGGCACACCGTCCGGTCTACCTCCCGCCGGGCACCTACCAGGTGAACCGCCACATCGTCGTCGACGACGTCACGATCGAGGGGGCGGGCAGCTGGTACACGATCATCAAGGGTAGGGAGGTGGCCCTCGACCCGCCGGCCCCCGACGGCTCAGTGCACACCGGTGTCGGCTTCTACGGCAGGGACGCCGCGGCGGGCGGTAGCCGCAATGTCCACCTCTCCGGCTTCGCGATCGAGGGCGACGTCCGCGAGCGGATCGACACCGACCAGGTGAACGGCGTCGGTGGGGCGATGAGCCACTCGACCATCGACGGCCTCTACATCCGCCACACCAAGGTCGGCATGTGGTTCGACGGCCCGATGACGAACCTGCGGATCACCAACAACGTCATCGTCGACCAGATCGCCGACGGGATCAATTTCCACACCGGTGTGACGAACTCCGTCGTGGCGAACAATTTCATCCGCAACACGGGCGACGACGCCCTCGCCATGTGGGCGGAGCAGACCACCAACGCCAACAACATGTTCGACCACAACACCGTGCAGACCCCGACGCTGGCCAACGGCATCGCGATCTACGGTGGCACGGACAACACGGTCTCGAACAACCTGCTTGCCGACCCGATCCGGGAGGGCAGCGGTATCCACGCCGGGTCCCGATTCGGCGCCGAGCCCTTCGCCGGCCACCTGCGGATCACGAACAACACGGTGGTCCGGGCCGGCACGTACGAGCTGAACTGGAGCATCGGGCTGGGCGCGATCTGGCTCTACGCGCTCGACCGGAGCATCGACGCGGACATCCGGGTGACCGGTGACCACTACCTCGACAGCACGTACAACGCGATCATGCTGGTCAGCGAGTGGTCGGTGAAGGACCTGTACTCGATCACCGGGGTGCACTTCAAGGACATCAGGATCGACGGTACGGGAACCTCGGTGGTGAGCGCCCGGGTCGCCGGTTCGGCGTCCTTCGAGAACGCCGACGCGCGCAACGTGGGCGCGGTCGGCGTCAACAACTGCGGCTCGTTCCACTTCACCCCGGCCGGCTCCGAGTTTGCGCTGACGGACCTCGGCGGCAACGACGGCGGCGGCACGACCGGCCCGTGGCTCGCCCCCTGGGAGCTGCCGAACACCATTACCTGCGACGACCGTCCCCCGGTGGTCCCGCCACCGCCGCCGTCCGCGTGGTGATGCCCGGGGCACTCGCCGGCGGGCGGTGCGGTCCGCGTGACTGGACCGTCCGCCCGCGCCCGGCTCGTCCGCGGCGGGACAGCCGAACCGGCCCACGGGGCCGGTCCCGGACTAGGACCGGGCGGTCGCGGTGCGGCGGGTCCGCCGCTTCGCCGGCGGGGCGGAGGGCGCACTGGGCGCCGCTCCGGTGGACCCGCGTACGACGAGTTCGGGCTCGAACACCAGCTCGTCGGTCGGGACGGCGTTGCCGGCGATCTCGCTGACCAGCAGTTTCACCGCGGCCTGGCCCATCGCGTCGATCGGTTGCCGGATGGTGGTCAGCGGCGGGTCGGTGCAGGCCATGAACGCCGAATCGTCGTAACCCACCACGGACACGTCCCCGGGGACGCTCATGCCGAGTCGTCGGACGGCCCGGATGGCGCCCAGCGCGATGACGTCGGACGCGCAGATGAGGCCGGTGGCGCCGCGCTTGATCAGGCGGGTCGCGGCCGCGTGCCCACCTTCCATGGAGAAGATCGTCCGCTTGATGAGGCCACCGGCGGGGGAGTCGTCCACGTCGTCGTCCCGGTCGTCGACCGCCCCGGTCAACTGCTGGAACGCGGTCAGCTTGCGTGACGAGGGCACGTGGTCACGCGGGCCGAGGATGAGCCCGATCCGCTTGTGGCCGAGCGTGGTCAGGTGTGCGTACGCCTGGTCGACGGCGTGGGCGTCGTCCGTCGCCACGGTGGGGAACTTGAGGTCGCTGATGCCGGCGTTGACCAGCACGACCGGCAGTCGGCGGTCGAGCAGCCGCTGGTAGTGGCCGTGGTCGGCGGCGGCCTGGGCGTAGTTGCCGCCTGCGAAGATCACCCCGGACACCTGCTGGTCGAGCAGCATGTCGATGTAGTCCGCTTCGGACAGGCCGTCCACGGTACGGGTGCAGAGGACCGGGGTGAGCCCTCGTTTGGCCAGTGCCTCGCCAACGACCTCGGCGAACGCCGGGAAGATCGGGTTCTGCAGCTCGGGCAGCACGAGCCCGACCAGCCGGGCCCGTTCGCCGCGTAGTTTCGAGGGCCGCTCGTACCCGAGCACGTCGAGGGCCGTCAGCACCGAGGCCCGGGTGGCATCCGAGATGCCGGGTTTGCCATTCAGCACCCGGCTCACGGTCGCCTCGCTGACTCCGACGTACCTGGCCACTTCCGCCAACCTGCGTGTCACGAGCGCAATCATAGTGCATACCAATGCAACCGCTTGCACGATCGGGTTGGCAGCGAAATCCGTCAATAATAGCTGTCCGGCCCCATTGACCGTCGCGTAGCACCTCGGTAGCCTTCCTGACACCGCAAGGATTTGCAACGATCTCTACGATTCTTGCCGGCGTTACGTCCGTTCCTACCGTCGCTCCTCTCGTTCCCCACGGGAGGAGGCTCGACCGGTGCGGCTTCGGCAGGGCCGATCGGGCCGCCTCGCACGGTACCGAGTGAGCGACCCCTGCCCTGCCTCTCGCGGCGCCGCCCCCGCCACGCCGCGAACGCGTCCCCGCGGAAGATTGAGGTCGCACATGAGAACGCTGCACCGACTGCTCACGGCAGTCGCCGTCACAGCCCTGACCGTGGCATCCGCGCCGGCCCTGCCGGCCCAGGGGGCCGGCGGGCCGAACCTCGCCGCCGGTAAGGCCACCTCGGCCAGCAGCTCCACCGACGTCTACTCCTCGAGCAACATCACCGACGGCAACCCGGCGACCTACTGGGAGAGTGCCAACAACGCCTTCCCGCAGTGGGTCCAGGTCGACCTCGGGCCGGCCACCAGCATCGACCAGGCCGTGTTGCGGCTGCCCACCGGCTGGGGCAGCCGGACCCAGACCCTGGCCGTCCAGGGCAGCCTCGACGGCACCGGCTACGCGACGATCGTCACCTCCGCCACCTACACGTTCAACCCGGCGTCGGGCAACGCCGTCACCATCAACTTCCCGGCAACCAACACCCGCTTCGTCCGGCTCAACATCACCGCCAACACCGGCTGGCCGGCCGGACAGCTCTCCGAGCTCGAGGTGTACGGCACCGCGACCTCGACCGGCAACCTCGCCCAGGGCAGGACCATGACGGAGAGCAGCCACTCCGACGTCTACGCGGCGAGCCGCGCCAACGACGGCAACCCGGCCACCTACTGGGAGAGCGCCAACAACGCGTTCCCGCAGTGGATCCAGGTCGATCTCGCCGCCTCGGTCAGCGTCAACCGGCTGGTGCTCAAGCTGCCCACCTCGGGCTGGCCGACGCGGACGCAGACGCTCAGCGTCCAGGGCAGCACCAACGGGTCGACCTTCGCCGACATCGTGGGCTCCGCCGCGTACACCTTCGACCCGGCCAGCGGCAGCACGGTGACCATCAACGTCAACGCCACCACCACCCGGTACGTGCGGCTGAACTTCACCGCGAACACCGGCTGGCCGGCCGCGCAACTGGGCGAGCTGGAGGTCTACGGGCCGGGCACCGGCGACACCCAGGCCCCCTCCGCGCCCACCAACCTCGCCTACACCGAGCCGACCAGCGGGCAGATCCGGCTGACCTGGAACGCGTCGAGCGACAACGTCGGCGTGACCAACTACGACATCTACCTCAACGGCAACCTGCTCACCAGCGTGCCCGGAACGGCGTCGAGCTACACCGACAACCAGCCGGACAGCGCCACGGTGAGCTACTACGTGCGGGCCCGGGACGCGGCCGGGAACCAGTCCGGCAACAGCAACACGGTGACGCGGAGCGGCCATGGCGGTGACACCACCGCCCCCACGGAACCGACAAACCTCACCTACACCCAGCCCGGCTCCGGCCAGATCCGGCTCGCCTGGGGTGCCGCCACCGACAACGTCGGCGTGACCGACTACGACATCTACGCCAACGGCACCCTGCGCGCCAGCGTCAACGGCTCGACCCTCTCGTACACCGACAGCCAGCCCGACACGGCGACCGTGTCCTACCACGTCAAGGCGAAGGACGCCGCCAGCAACATCTCCGCCGCCAGCAACACGGTCACCCGCGTCGGCAGCGGCGGTGGCGCCAACCTGGCGGTCGGCAAGCCGATCACCGGTTCCGCCAACACCTACATCTACGTGCCGACCAACGCCAACGACAACGACGTCACCACGTACTTCGAGGGCGCCGGCTTCCCGAGCACCCTCACCGTCAGTCTGGGCGCCAACGCCGACGTCACCTCCGTCGTGGTCAAGCTCAACCCGGACCCGAGCTGGGCGACCCGCACCCAGAACATCCAGGTCCTCGGGCGGGAGCAGAGTTCCGACGCCTTCACGACGCTTGCCGCCGCCCAGGACCACACCTTCAACCCGTCGTCGGCCAACACCGTGACGATCCCGGTGACCGGACGCGTCGCCGACGTGCGGCTGCAGATCGCCAGCAACACCGGTGCCCCCGGCGGCCAGGTGGCCGAGTTCCAGGTGATCGGCACGCCGGCGCCCAACCCGGACCTGCAGGTGACCAGCCTGTCGTGGAGCCCGTCCGCGCCGGTGGAGACGGATCCGGTGACCGTGTCGGCGACCGTGGCGAACACCGGCACCGCCGCGTCCGGCGCCACCGAGGTCAACCTCTACCTCGGCACCGCCAAGGTGGGCACCGCGGCTGTCGCTGGGCTGGCCGCCGGCGCCTCCACCACGGTGTCGACGGGCATCGGCACCCGTGACGCCGGCAGCTACCAGCTCACCGCCAAGGTCGACGAGGCCAACACCGTCATCGAACTCAACGACGCCAACAACAGCTTCACCAGCAGCACCAACCTCGTGGTCAGCCCGGTGCAGAGCTCCGACCTGGTGGCGGCGTCGGTGACCTGGTCGCCGAGCACACCGTCGGCCGGCAACGCGGTCACCTTCTCCGTCGCCGTCAAGAACCAGGGCACCATCGCGTCCGGCTCCGGCTCGCATGGCATCACGCTGCGGATCATCGACGCGAACAACACCACGGTGGCGACCCTGAGCGGTGCCGTCGCCGGGACGGTCGCAGCCGGCGCGACGGCCACGCCGGTGTCGCTGGGCACCTGGACGGCCGTCAACGGCCGGTACACCGTGCAGGTGGTACTCGCCGTCGACCCGAACGAGCTGCCCGTCAAGCAGGCCAACAACACCAGCACCACGTCGCTGTTTGTCGGCCGCGGGGCCAACCTGCCGTACGACATGTACGAGGCCGAGGACGGCACGGTCGGCGGCGGTGCCCAGGTCGTCGGGCCGAACCGGACGATCGGCGACCTGGCCGGCGAGGCGTCCGGCCGGAAGGCGGTCACGCTGAACAGCACCGGAAGCTACGTGCAATGGACCACCCGGGTGCCCACCAACACGTTGGTGGTCCGATTCTCCATCCCGGACGCGGCCGGCGGCGGCGGGATCAACACCACGCTGAACATCTACGTCAACGGCGCCTTCCACAAGGCCATTCCGCTCAGCTCCAAGTACATGTGGCTCTACGGCGCCGAAGCCTCCCCGGGCAACTCGCCGGGGGCGGGCAGCCCGCGCCACATCTACGACGAGGCCAACATCCTGCTCGACAGCAGCGTCCCGCAGGGCAGCACCATCCGGCTGCAGAAGGACGCGGCGAACACGTCCCAGTACGCGATCGACTTCGTCAATCTGGAGCAGGTGTCGCCGATCGTCAACCCGGACCCGAGCAGGTACGTCGTCCCGGCCGGCTTCAGCCACCAGGACCTGCAGAACGCCCTCGACGCCGTACGCATGGACACCACCGGCACCAAGGTGGGCATCTACCTGCCGCCGGGCACCTACGACACCGCCCAGAAGCTCCAGGTGTACGGCAAGCCGGTCCAGGTGCTCGGCGCCGGCGTCTGGTACACGAGATTCCAGACCCCGCAGGGGCAGGAGAACACCGACGCCGGCTTCGCGGTCCAGGGCACGGCCAACGGCTCCTCGTTCAAGCACCTGGCGTTCTTCGGCAACTACACCTCCCGCATCGACGGCCCGGGCAAGGTGTGGGGCGAACTGATGAACGTCTCGAACCTGACCATCGACGACGTCTGGGTCGAGCACACCGTCTGCGCGTACTGGGGCGTGCACAACGACAACGTCACGATCAAGAACTCCCGGTTCCGCAACACCTTCGCCGACGCGGTGAACTTCACCAACGGCACCACCAACGTCCTGGTCAGCAACAACGAGGGCCGAGGCAACGGCGACGACGCGTTCGCGCTGTTCTCCGCCACCGACCAGGGCGCCGCGGTCGGCAACAACAACAACATCTTCGAGAACCTGACCGCCACGCTCACCTGGCGGGCGGCCGGCATCGCGGTCTACGGCGGCGCCAACAACACCTTCCGCAACCTCTACATCGCGGACACGCTGACGTACGCCGGCATCACCATCAGCTCGCTGGACTTCGGTTATCCGTTCGTCGGGTTCGGCACCACACCGACCCGGATAGAGAACGCCTCGATCGTCCGGGCGGGCGGCCATTTCTGGGGGGCACAGACCTTCCCCGGTATCTGGCTCTTCGCCGCCTCGAAGGAGTTCCGCGGCATCCGAATCAGCGACGTCGACATCGTCGACCCGACCTACCACGGGATCATGTTCCAGACCAAATACCCGGAGCAGACCCCGGTCACCGACACCGTCCTCACGAACATCACCATCTCCGGCGCCCAGCGCAGCGGTGACGCGTTCGACGCCAAGTCCGGGTTCGGGATCTGGGCCAATGAGCTGCCGGAGTCGGGACAGGGACCGGCGGTCGGGTCGGCGACCTTCAACAACCTGACCTTCCGGAGCAACTACCAGAACATCAGGAACACGACCTCCACATTCACCATCACGGTCAACCCCTGACCACCAGTTCGACCGCGGTGCCCGGCGGTGGCTCCGACCGCCGCCGGGGACCCCGGGTTCCCGCTGCTCAGAAAGGAGCAGACATGGCGATCTCCCGCCGCACGCTGGTGACGTCGGCACTGTGGGGGGCGGCGCTCGGCGCGGTGTCCACCGCGGAGGTGCTGCAGACGCCGACTCGACCGGCCGCCGCGGCGAGCCCGCCCGGCGACGTCGTCGGCAAGATCACCGTTGGGTATCAGGGCTGGTTCGCGTGCGCGGGCGACGGCGCCCCGATCGGCGGCTGGTGGCACTGGAGTGCCAACTGGTCCCAGTTGCCATCGCCGAGCAACACCGCCATCGTGGCCTGGCCGGACGTGCGGGACTTCACCCGCACCTACCCGACCGGGTACGCCAACTTCGGGAACGGCCAGCCGGCCACCCTGTTTTCGTCGTACGACCAGCAGACCGTGGACACGCACTTCCAGTGGATGCAGCAGCACGGGTGCGACACCGCCGCGCTGCAGCGGTTCAACCCGTACAGCAGCGAGGGCCCGACGCGCGACGCGATGGCGGCGAAGGTCCGCGCCGCCGCCGAGTCGCTCGGCCGCAAGTACTACATCATGTACGACGTCACCGGCTGGACGAGCATGCAGTCGGAGATCAAGACCGACTGGGCCAACAAGATGTCCGCCCACACGGCGTCGCCGGCGTATGCCCGGCAGAACGGTAAACCGGTCGTGGGGATCTGGGGATTCGGATTCAACGACGACAATCACCCGTGGAGCCCCGCCGCCTGCCTCGACGTCGTGAACTGGTTCAAGAGCCAGGGCTGCTACGTGATGGGCGGCGTGCCGACCTACTGGCGCACCGGCGTCAACGACTCCCGCCCGGGATACCTCGACGTCTACCATGCCTTCAACATGATTTCGCCGTGGATGGTGGGTCGGATCGGCGACGCGGCCGGTTCGGACTGGTTCTACACGAACGTCAACACCGGCGACCAGGCGGACTGCACCGCGAACGGCATCGACTATCAGCCGTGCGTATTGCCCGGCGACGTGTCCGCCCGGCAGCGGGCGCACGGTGACTTCATGTGGCGCCAGTTCTACAACATGGTGCGCCTCGGCGCGCAGGGCATCTACATCTCGATGTTCGACGAGTTCAACGAAGGCAACCAGATCGCGAAGACGGCCGAGACGCAGGCCATGGTCCCGGCGAACTCCGGACTCCTCGCTCTTGACGAGGATGGCACCCCCTGCTCCTCCGACTACTATCTTCGCCTCAGCGCAGACGGCGGCCGGATGCTCAAGGGGCAGCTCGCCCTGACGCCCGTGCGCCCCACGCCACCGCTGCTGACCGGAAACGGCCCCACTGACCTGGCACGAGGCAAACCGACGGCGGAGAGCGGGCACACCCAGGCCCTCGCCTCGGCGAACGCCGTCGACGGTGACCCCAACTCCTACTGGGAGAGCCCGAACAACGCCTTCCCACAGTGGTGGCAGGTCGACCTGGGAACAACGGCGACGATCAGTCGCCTGGTGCTGCGGCTGCCGCCGGCGACGGCCTGGGCCGCCCGCACCCAGACGCTGTCGATCCTCGGCAGCGGCGATGGCGCCACCTTCACCACGATCGTCGGGCCGGCCGACTACCGCTTCGACCCGGCGACCGGGAACACCGTCACCGTCACACTTCCGACCACGACGACCCGGTACGTGCGGCTCAACTTCACCACCAACACCGGTTGGCCCGCCGGGCAACTCTCTCAGGTCGAGGTGTACGGCACGAGCAGCGGCGGGGACACGCAGGCACCGACTACCCCGGGTAACCTGACCGCCACGGGTCACACCTCGACCAGCGTGTCGTTGGCCTGGTCCGCATCGACGGACAACGTCGGTGTGGCCGGCTACCAGGTGCGCCAGAGTGGAGCGGTTGTCGCGACGACCTCGGCGACGTCGTACACGGTGAGCGGACTCAACCCCGGCACGGCGTACACATTCACGGTCACCGCGCAGGATGCCGCGGGCAACGTATCGCCCGCGTCCAACGCCGTAACGCAGACAACCGACCCGGCGGCCAACACGAACCTGGCTCGCGGGAAGCCGACCTCGGAGAGCGGCCACAATCAGGTCTACGAATCCGGGAAGGCGGTCGACGGCGACGCCAACACCTATTGGGAAAGCGTGAACAGCGCATTTCCACAGTGGTGGCAGGTCGATCTCGGTTCCGCGACGGGGATCAGCCGGCTCGTCATGAAGCTACCGCCCCCGTCCGCCTGGGCGACGCGCACCGAGACGCTCTCGATCCTCGGCAGCACCGACGGCTCGGCCTTCGACACGATCGTCGGCTCGACCGGTTACACGTTCAACCCGGCCACCGGCAACACCGTCACCGTGACCTTCGCCAACACCATCGTCCGGTACGTGCGGCTGAACGTGACGGCCAACAGCGGCTGGCCCGCCGGCCAGCTGTCCGAGGTCGAAATCTACTCCGCTTAGTGGGTTCATGAGGGGTGCCGCCAGGATGTTCTCGGAATCCCTCATGGCAGTTCAGTGCGCCGACACCCAGGCGGAGGTGTCTGGTGGCAGCAGCGCTCCGTCCAGCGGACCGCTGCTGAGCAGCACCGCCCCGGCCACGGGGAGTTCGGTGGCCCGGTCCGACATGTTCACCACGCAGACGAAGCGGCTCTGCGGGCCTCGGCTGAAGGCGAGGACGGACTCAGGCGCCGGCAACCAGGCGAACGGGCCATCCCCGAGCGCCGGCTCGCCGCGCCGGCAGGCCAGCGCCCGGCGGTACAGCTCCAGCATCGAGTCAGGATCACCGGTCTGCGCCTCGACCGTGCGGTCCCGCCAGGCCCGCGGTTGCGGCAGCCAGGGCTCCCGCCGGGCGCCGGTTGGGCTGAAACCGAACGGTGGCGCCTGGCCTGACCAGGGCATCGGCACCCGGCAGCCGTCGCGGCCGAGGTTCTCGCCCTGCGTACGCAGGAACATCGGATCCTGCCGCATCGCCTCGGGAATGTCCTCAATCTCCTCCAGCCCGAGTTCCTCGCCCTGGTAGAGGTAGGCCGAGCCGGGCAGGGCGAGGGTGAGCAGGATGGCGGCGCGGGCCCGGCGCACGCCCAGCGTCCGGTCGGTGGGCGCGCCGAGCTGTCGGTATTCGAGGTTGAACGACGTGTCGGCGCGACCGTAGCGGGTCACATGCCGGGGCACGTCGTGGTTGGACAGCACCCACGTCGGCGGCGCGTCGACCGGCGCGTGCACCGACATCGTCTCGTCGATGATTCGGCGCAGCGCGTCCGGTTCCCACGCGCAGCCGAGGAAGGCGAAGTTGAAGGCCGTGTGCAGCTCGTCGGGGCGCAGGTAGGCGGCGAACCGCTCCGCGTCCGGCAGCCACACCTCACCGATCAGCGCGCGCGGCTCCGGGTAGCTGTCCGCGATCGCCCGCCACGTCCGGTACACCACGTGCACCTCGTCGCGGTCCGTGTAGGGGTGGGGGAACGGCGGGTCGGCCGGATCGAAATCGGTCAGCGCTGGGTCCTTCATCAGCAGCGCGGCGGAGTCGATGCGGACGCCGTCCGCGCCCCGGTCGAACCAGAACCGCAGGACGTCCTCGAACTCCTCACGGACCTTGGGGTTCTCCCAGTTGAGGTCGGGTTGCTCGGCGGCGAACAGGTGCAGGTACCACTCGCCCGGTGCGCCGTCCGGGTTGCTGGTCCTGGTCCACGCCGGGCCACCGAAGATGGACTGCCAGTCGTTCGGCGGCAGCTCGCCGTTCGCGCCCCGGCCCGGCCGGAAGCAGAAGAGGTCGCGGGCGGCGGATCCCGGGCCGGTGCGCAGCGCCTCGACAAACCACGGATGCGCGTCCGAGCAGTGGTTGGGCACCACGTCGACGATGATCCGGATGTCCCGCTCGTGCGCCTCCCGGATCAGCTCTTCGGCCTCGGTCAGAGTGCCGAAGACCGGGTCGATGGCCCGGTAGTCGGACACGTCGTAGCCGGCATCCGCCTGCGGCGACGCGTACCAGGGGTTGAACCACACGGCGTCGATTCCGAGCGCCTCGAGGTGGTCCAGGTGCGCGCGTACGCCGCCGAGGTCACCGATGCCGTCGCCGTTGCTGTCGGCGAAGCTGCGGGGGTAGATCTGGTAGATGACGGCAGAACGCCACCAATCGGTGGGAAGTGCGCGTGCCCTGGTGGCCTGAAGGGCCTGGATTTCCGCCACGGACTACCTGCTTTCTCGTGCGTACGGTGCTGCCGGCCGCCGCCGCGCCTGGCGGAGGTGACCGCGCATCACGTCGAGGGGACGCGGACCTCGGTCAGCCCTTGAGGCTGCCGCTGGTCAGGCCGGACATGATGTTCTTCTGGAAGATCAGGAAGAACACGATCGTGGGGACGGCGGCGATGACCGCGGCGGCGACCACCACGTTCATCGGGGTGCCCCCGGAAAACACGTAGATGCCGACGCTGACCGTCCGGGTCTCGGGCGAGGGCATGACCAGCTTCGGCCACAGGAAGTCCTTCCAGACCGCGGTCACCGCGAAGATGGAGACCACGCCCAGGATCGGGCGGGAGATCGGCAGGACGATCGACCACAGCGTCCGCAGCGGACCCGCGCCGTCGATGGTGGCCGCCGCCATCAGGTCCTCGGGGATGGCGTCGAAGAACCGCTTCAGCAGGAAGATGTTGAAGGCGTTCGCCACCGCCGGCAACCAGATCGCGAAGGGCGAGTCGAGCAGGTTCAGGTGCAGGATCGGCAGGTCGATCACGGTCACGTACTGCGGGACGATGAGCACCATCGCCGGGATCATCAGGGTGGCCAGCATCAGGCCGAGGATCAGGTTGCCGAGCACCGGTCGCAGCTTCGACAGGGCGTACGCCGCCGCGGTGTCGAGTACGAGTTGGAACAGCAGCGCCCCGGTGGCGTAGTAGAAGGTGTTGAACAGCAGCTTGGCGAGGTTCAGGTTGGTCCACGCGTCGGCGTAGTTCTGCGGCCGGGGATCCTTCGGGAAGAGCGTCGGGGGAGTCTGGGCGATCTCCTGGCCCGACTTCAGCGCGCCCGTCACCATCCAGTACAGCGGCCCGAGGAAGACGAGCGTGAAGCCCACGACGACGGTGAGCAGCACGATCCAGTAGACGACCCTGCCGCGGCCCCGCCGCAGCTGGGCAGAGGAGATGAGGGTCCGGCCCCCGGAATCCTGTGCCATGGTCACCCCGTCCTAGTCCTGTCGGGCGGCCAGCCGCGCGTAGACGGCGGAGAAGCCGCCCAACGCCACGAGCATGATCACGCCGAGCGCCGCGGCGCCGTTGAGGTCGTTCTGGAAGAAGCCGTGCTGGTAAATGAGGTACGCCACCGAGGTCGCGGCGTCCTGGGTGCCCGCGCCGTTGGCGAGGATCAGCGGCTCGATGAAGAGCTGCATCGTGGCGACGACCTGCAGCATCGCCATCAGGGTGAGGATCAGCCGGGTCTGCGGGATGGTCACGTTGGTGATCCGCCGCCAGATCCCGGCGCCGTCGAGCTCCGCCGCCTCGTAGAGTTCGCCGGGGATGTTCTGCAGGGCCGCCAGGTAGATCAGCACGGCGCCGCCCATGTTCATCCAGGTCGACGCGAGCACCATCGCCGGCATCGTCATCGTGGCCGACTGCATCCACTCCGACGTCGGCAGGTGCAGCGTCCTGAGGACGGCGTTGAACAGGCCGGCGTCGCTCGGGTCGTACACGTAGAACTTGAACAGGAACAGCGCCGACGCGGGCGGCAACATCACCGGCAGGTAGACCAGCAACCGCAGGTAGCCCTTGGCGTGGCGAAACTCGTTGAGCACGATCGCCACGGCGAACGGCACCACGTATCCCAGGAACAGCGCGAGCAGGGTGAAGTAGAGCGTGTTCTTCCACGCCGTCCAGAAGCTGGGGTCGTTGACGATGCGGACGTAGTTGTCCCAGCCCACCCAGGTGGTCTCGCCGCGCCGGGTCCGCTGGAAGCTCATGACGACACCGCGGATCATCGGGTACCAGGCGAAGAGGGCGAAGCAGAGCATCGCCCCGATCAGGAACGCATGTCCCGTGAGGTTGTCCCGCACCTTCCGGCCGAGGCGGGCCCGCGATCGTCGACCGGGAAGCGACTGCCCGCTACCGGGCTGGCGCCCGGTAGCGGGAACGGTGGTGAGAGCCATGCGGCAAGCTCCTGGACGTCGGGGCGATTGGCTGCGGTCGACGGGCGGGGCCGGGAGCCGGCCCCGCCCGCACGCTCATCCGTTGCTGGCGAGAAGCTGATTGACCTTGGATTCGGCCGTCTTGAGCAGCGCGTCGACGTTGGCGTTCGGGTTCGTCAGCACCCCGGACATTGCAGCGTCGAGCACCGCGTAGATCGCCTGCGCGTTGCGCGGCTCGCCCTTGATCGGCACCGGGCTCGCCTCGAAGGCGGTGAAGTTCTCCACCGGGATGTTCGCGTTTGCCTTGCGGAGCTCCAGCTCCTGCTTCTGGGCGTCGCTGCCGTTGGCAAACAGCGTCGGCTGGGGGAGACCGACCGGCTGGTTCTGCGGCTTGCCGCGAACGTAGTCGAACTGGCCCTTGCCCGGCGTCAGCTTCTCGTACGCCAGCCACTTCAGGCCGGCCTCGACCTGCTCCTTGGTCAGGCCCTTCTTGAAGAAGTAGCCCTCGCCGCCGCCGAGCGTCCCCTTCGCCGGGCCGTCCTGGCCGGGCATCGGGGCCATCGCCCAGTCCTGGTACTTGCCCTGGAACTGGGTCACGATCGCGGTGGTCGCGTCCGGTGCGCCGACGAACATGCCGACCTTGCCCGCGCCGGCCAGGGTCAACAGGTCCCCCCAGCCGAGCAGCTGCCGCTGGCCCATGCTGTTGTCGCCGTACCGCATGTCCTTGAGGTTCTGCAGGACCTGCTTGCCCATCGCGTTGTTGAAGTCGGCCTTCTTGCCGTCGGCCGTCACCATCTGGCCGCCCTGCGCATACAGTTCGGCGGTGAAGTGCCAGCCGCCGGTGTTGCCGGCGCTGTACTCGGCGTACCCGGCGACGCCGTTGCCGAGGGCGGCGATCTTCTTGGCCGCCGCCCGGACGTCGGCCCAGGTCTTCGGCGGGTTGTTCACGTCGAGCCCGGCCTGCTGGAAGAGGGCCTTGTTGTAGAGCAGGCCCATCGAGTAGTTCTTCGTCGGGATGGCGTAGAGCTTGCCGTTGTCGGTGAAGACGCCCTTGAGCGCCGGGTCGATGCTGTCCCAGGTCGGGATCGTGTTCTTGGTGGCGAACTCGGTGACGTCCATCGCCTGGCCGGAGTCGAGCACCTGCTGCAGGTCGGTCATGTATCCGTAGAACAGGTCCGTCACGGTGCCGCCGGCGAGGCGGGCGGTGAAGTCCGGCGGGTTGTTGCACTGCTCGCCGACGCTCACGCTCTTGATGGTGATGTTCGGGTTCTGCCGCTGGAACTCGGCGACGTCGTCGTTCCAGTTCTTCACCAGGTCCTTCTGCGAGCCGACCGGCATGCAGTCGACCGTGATGGTGACCTTGCCCTTGGCGTCGGTCGACCCGTCGTCGCTCTTGGTGGAGCATGCCGCGAGGCTGAGCCCCAGGCCGGCCGCGAGGGCTACCACCGTGGCCCTTCGGTATTGCGGTAGCGACATCTGTCCATCCCTTCGGGAGCGGGCGTTCGTAGTGGTTGGTCCCGCGACGGCCGTCACCGCGGCGGTGTGGTGCTGCTTCCCGAGTCACCCCACAAGGAGGTCGACCCCGATGGCGTGGAGGCGTGGCGTGAGTCGTCACTGTAGCGACGGCGACCGATGGTCGCAAGGTTTCGACTGATCCGTGCAAAGAATCGATGCAACTACGTAACCAAGCGCCGTTGACGGGGCCGCGAGACGGTCGGTCTCCTGCAGACTTGCTAACTTTCGTGATCACCAGCGGAGGGAAGTCAATGACGTCACCGCGACCGACCAGCACTCGCCGCGCTCTCCTGGGGATGGGGCGCGAGCTACCAGAGGATCGTGCTGGGCGACGCCCTGCCACCGGGCAAGCGCGCCTTCCTCCGTGACCTGTTGGAACGCAACGCCACCAGCGCCGGCGCCCGACGCATCCGAGCCGGCGTGCCTCGGGGATGGACGGTGGCCGACAAGACCGGGACCGGCAACTACGGCACGGTCAACGACATCGCCATCGTGTGGCCCCCGGCGTCCGCGCCGTTCGTCATCGCGGTCATGTCCAGCAATCATGGTCTCCGCGGGCATGGTTTGGCGGTCTGTCTGCGCTGTGTCAGGTTCTGGTGCCGAGCAGGTCGAAGGCCGCGAACCAGAGCGTGTAGGGGTTTGCCAGTTCCGGGTAGGCCGTGGACATCCGGTCGATCAGCTCGGCGGGGGTGGAGCTGTGTTCCAGCGCTGTCTCGAAATCGGCCAGGTAGCGGCGGCTTTCGTCGATCTGGCGACGGGCGTCGTCATCGGGGGCCAGCGGGTTGCGGTGGCCGGCGATGAGGGTGTCAGCCTCCAGTGCTGCGACGGCATCCAAGGCCCGTGCCCAGCTGGCGCGTGAGTCGGGCGTTGACTTGTACAGCCACATGTGCGTGCGGTTGTAGACGACGTCGCCGGAGACGATCAGGCTCAGGCCGGGGACATGGACGACGGTGGAGTGCCCGGTGTCGGAGGTCCCGACCGGGATCACCGTGGCCGCCGAGCGTCCGAACGGAATAGAGGTGCCCGTCAGCGGCGCCGGTGCGACGGGATTGCCGGTCAACTGGTCGGGGAAGAACCCGCTCCAGATCTGTAGGTAGCCAGGTGAGATCTGCTCCTGCATCGCGGGGATGGACTCGGCCAGGGCCACCGGCTGGGCGTTCGGGAACGCTGCCAAGATCTCCGGCAGCCCGAGGAGGTGGTCGGCGTGGGGGTGGGTGATGTACACAAACCGCAGCTCGCAGTCGTGCGACTTCACCCACGCCGCCAGCTCTCGCCCTTCCTGTGCGGTGATGAGGCAATCAACCAGTAAGGCATCGCCATCGTCGCGGATCAGGGTCGAGGTGGACGGCGGCCAGGTCGCCGGGCCTACCGCCTCTTCGAATCCCGGCACTGCGCTCGGGATCGGTTTGGGATCCACCACGAACACGTCAAAGTCAAGGCTCATCGTTTCCTCCGGTGTGCTGACTTCGGGGGCAGCAGGCCTTGTCCTTGTGCCCCACCGGGTCGACGGTCCCACGCCTCATGGTCGCCCCGTGGGACGGTGGCAGAGTATCCGCATGTTGACTGCGTTGCTGCCGGCAGCCGGTGTGGTCAGCGGCTCGGTCCCCTCTGTGGCAACCTTGGTGGAGGCGGCCTGAGCTGCTGAAACTCTGACCCGTGAGGGCGTGCAAGGAGATCCGCGCCGATGTCGAGCGGCTGCACGTCGGCGTGTTCACCGGCCCCGCCGGCGCCTTCTGCCAGCGCACCGAGCTGTCGCAGCCCCAGAAGGCACTGTTCATCAAGCTGAAGATCACCGAGCCGCCCCGCGTCATCAACGCGACACCTGCAACCGTCTGACCAGCACGAACGCCACGGCCTAGTGACACGCCATCTCACCGGGCCTGCCGGTGTTTGCCCAGTTCAAGCCCCAGATTCGCGGACTATATCGAAGCGGAGCTGCGGAACGCAGGCGGACCGGACAGCAGGAAGGTCCGGGCGTGGCCGTCCTCGGGGGTCGGGTTACATCGGATGGCCTGGGCGGCGACGAAGTCCTCCTCGCTGACCAGCGCGGCGTGCGCCATCTCCTTGGAGACCACCCACTGTTTGGCCGGGTTCCACCGGTGCCCCTCGGCGCCGGGCTGGTGGTCGACGGGGTTGTGGCGGTGCGTTGCCGATTCCACACCTGTAGCGGGGGCTACTCGAGATCGCGGCGACCATGTGTAGGGTCCACCCGTCTCCGCTGCGGTGCGGGTTGCGGTCCGGGTCGACGCCGGACGGGCGGGGAATCCCCCATCTCGTTCAGTGTTTGCATCAGCCGACAGCCGCCCCGTTCCGGTCAGACCGCGTCTCATCCGTGGCGAGTGCCTCGGTGGCGAGTTGCCGACACTCGGCGAGGGTGTGCGCGGCGAGCGCCTCCCGCATCTCGGACACGGCGCGCGGCGCCATCGACAGGCTGGTCACGCCGAGACCGGTGAGCACTAGCGCGAGCCGAGGGTCGGCGGCGGCCTCGCCGCAGACGCCGACCGGCTTGCCGGCGGCCACCCCGGCGGATGCGCAGCCGGCGACCAGTTCGAGGAGGGCGGGCTGCCACGGGTCGAGTAGATCGGCCAGCTCCCCGCATTGGCGGTCGGCGGCGAAGGTGTACTGGCTCAGGTCGTTGGTGCCGATGCTGAGGAAGTCGACGACCGAGAGCAACGCGCGGGCCCGCAGCGCGGCCGCCGGGACCTCCACCATCGCTCCGGCGGTGGGCAGCCCGGCGTCGCGGCAGGCCGCGACGAACCGCTGGGCCTCGGCGACCGTGGCGACCATCGGCGCCATTACCCACACCTGCGCCGAGGTCTGCCGGGCCGCCTGCGCGATTGCTTCCAGTTGGGTACGCAGGACATTGGGTCGCCGCCGCGCCAGGCGCAGCCCGCGGACTCCCAGCGCCGGGTTCGGTTCGGCGCCCTGCCGCAGGAACGGCAGTGGCTTGTCGGCACCAGCGTCGAGGGTCCGCACGATCACCCGACGGCCCGCCATCGCCGCGAACACCTCGGCGTAAGCGGCGGCCTGCTCGTCGCGGTCCGGCGGGTCGGTCCGGTTGAGGTAGAGCAGTTCGGTACGGAACAGACCGACGCCCTCCAGGTCCCCGTGCAGGTCCTTGGCGGAGCCGATGTTGCCGTACAGGGCGACGGGATGTCCGTCGGCGGTGCGGCCGGGACCGCTGGCGCTGGCCAGCCGCAGCCGGCGGCGCTGTTCGGCGACCCGGGTCGCCGCGACGCTGGCCGCGTCCACGCCGGCCGTGACCTCGCCGGTGGTGCCGTCGACGACGACGGAGACGCCGTGGTCGAGGTCCAGCGCGCCGCCGCACATCACCACGGCGGGCAGGCCGAGGGCCCGGGCCAGGATCGCGGTGTGGCTGGTGGGTCCGCCTTCCTCGGTGACCAGTGCGAGTACCCGCTCCGGGTCCAGTTCGGCGGTGTCGGCCGGGGCGAGGTCCCGGGCGACCAGCACGAACGGGTGATCGGGGGTCGGGATGCCGGGCGCCGGCAGACCCAGGCACGTCGCCACGGCGCGGTTTCGGATGTCGTCCAGGTCGGCCACCCGTTCGGCGAGGTACCCGCCGGCGGCCTGGAACGCCTGCCGGTGTACGGCGAGGGCAGCATCGATGGCAGCGGCCGCGGTGCAGCCGGCCCGGGCCTTCGCCGCCGCGGCCTCGACCAGCTCGGTGTCCTGCGCCATCATCGCCTGCGCGCGCAGGATGTCGGCGGCGGGGCCGGTACCGGCGGCGGACGCGCGCCGGTCGAGGTCGGCGGCGACCGCCGCGAGTGCTGCTATCACCTGCTCGGCCTCGGCCTCCGGGTCGGCCACCGGGCTGGGGTCCGGTACGCGCGGCGCCGGCGTCATCCGGTACGCCGGACCGGCGGCGCGGCCTGGGCTGACACCGATGCCCCGCAGGTGTTCAGCCATCGCCGTCCCGCCCCCGGTCGGAGCCACCTTCGGTCTTCTCGGCGTCGAGGTCTGCGGCGATGAGCGCGGCGAGCGCGTCGAGGCTGCTCTCCGCGGCCGGCCCGTCGGCCTCCAGGGTTACCTCGGTGCCGTACTTGGCGCCCAACGACAGCACGGACAACATGCTGCGGGCGGGGACGGCGGGCTTGTCGGCGGTCCGGATGGTCACCGCGACGGGTTGCGCGGTGGCGGCGGCGACGAAGATGGCGGCGGGTCGGGCGTGCAGACCGCTGGCGGAGCCGACGGTGACCGTTCGGGTGGGCATTGCCGTCTCCTTCGGAGAGGTGTGTGTGGGGTCAGGGCTCGATGGTCACCTTGATCGCCGTGCCGCTGGCGACCAGGTCGAACGCCTCGAGCGCGGCGTCCAGCGGAAGTCGGTGGGTGATCAGGTCGGCCACCGATACGGCGCCGGAGGCGATGAGGCGCAGCGCCTCGGCGTTGTGCGCGGGGCTGGAGCCGTTGGCGCCGACGACGGTCAGCTCGCGGTAGTGCACCAGGTTGGCGTCCAGCCTGATTGTCGGGTTGTCCTTGGGCAGCCCGCCGAAGAGGCTGATGCGGCCCTGCCGGGCGGCCATCTGGACGGCCTGCTCCTGCGCCGCTCCCGACGCTGCAGCGGTGACGACGACGTCGGCTCCCCGCCCGTCGGTCAGTTTGCGCACGGCGTCCACCGGATCGGTGTCCCTGGCGCAGATGGTGGCGTCGGGGGCGACGAGCGCGGCGGCCTGCGCCAGCCGCTCCGGGTTGAGTTCGACGAGGGTGACCCGGGCGGCGCCCCGGGCGCGGGCCAGGCGGACGTGCAGGCAGCCGATCGGGCCGGAGCCGATGATCACCACGTCGTCGCCCGCGCCGACCCGGGCGAGCTGCTGTCCGTTGAGGACGCAGGCCAGCGGCTCGGCCACCGACGCCTGGGCGTAGTCGAGCCCGTCGGGGATCCGGTTCAGCCCGTCGACGGCCAGCACCTTGGCCGGCACCACGAGGTACTCGGCGAAGCCGCCGTCGTGGTGATACCCCATTGACTCCTGGTTCTCGCAGACGGTGCGGGACCCCCGCCGGCACTCGACACAGTGGCCGCACGGGATGGCGGCGATGACCTGTACGCGGTCACCCGGCGCCCACCCGTCGACGTCCTGGCCGACCTCGACGACCTCGCCAGCGATCTCGTGGCCCATGACGCGGGGCGGCACGATGTGGTGGTGGCCGAACCGGAAGATCTTCACGTCGGTGCCGCAGGTGGAACAGTTGCGTACCCGGATCTTCACGTCGCCCGCCCCCGGCGCGGGCTCTGGCGCGTCGGAGATGCGGACGTCGCCGGGGGCGTGGAAGCGTACGACCTTCATCGCACCTTTTCCTCTCGATTTTCGTGGTCGGCGCCGGCCGTGGGGACCAGGAGCCGGTGTACCTCGGTCGGGTCGGACGCCTCGCGCAGCGCCCGCGCGCGGTCGGGGCTCAGGAGGATCTCGGCGAGTTCGGCGAGCAGGTCGACGTGCCCGTCGCCCTGGGCGGCGATCGCTATGCACAGCTGCACCGGGTTGCCGCCCCAGTCGACCCCATCGGGAAACCGCAGCACGGCCAGGGCGTCGCGGTGGATGGCCGCTTTGCCCGCGGCGGTCCCGTGCGGGATGGCGACGCCTTCGCCCACGTAGGTGGAGATGGACTCCTCGCGGTCCAGCATCGCGGTCACGTACTCCGGGGTGACCGCGCCGATCTCGACCAGCACCTCCCCGCACCGGCGGACCGCGTCCGCGCGGGTCGCGGCCCGCTCGGCGAGCCGGATCGCCTGTTCCTGCAGCAGGCTGTCATCCACTTAGATCGCCCCCGGCCTGCACGGCCTTGACGACCTTCGTCACGGCTGGGTCGCCGATGAATACCTGGATAGGGACGACCACCACGCCGGGCGCGCTGAGCCGGGCGCGCTGGACAAGTCCCTGGTGGCAGATCACCACGTCGGCGTCGGCGGGGATCGAGTCGACCGGGGTGTGCTCGACGGTCACTGAGTTCTTGCCGAGCTGGCGGCGCAGCTGGCTGGCGAGCATGACGCTGCTGCCCATTCCGGCGTCACAGGCGACGACGACCTTGCGGATGGCGGTGCCGTTGATGGTGGCCATGGATGGTTCACGCCTTTCCAGTGTTGGTGGGGTCGGCGTACTCCGGTCGCTCCGCGGAGTCGCGGGCCGCCGGCGTACGCAGCTTGTTGGCGGCCGACCGGCGCTGCGCGGCCTCGAGTTCCGCTCGCTCGGCGTCGGCCCGCTCCTCGGGCGCGGTGGTCTCGACGTCGGCGTCGTCCGGCTCGGTACGTCCTATCCTGAGCAGCAGAGCCGCGACGGCGAAGGTGACCGCGGCCGCGATGAGGACGCCGAGGAAGACCCCGAACCAGCCGCCCTTGGCGGTGACCGCGGCGTAGGCGAAGATGCTGCCGGGCGAGGGTGTGGCGACGAGACCGGCGCCGGTGATCATGAAGGTGGAGACACCGGCCGCGCCGCCGGCGATCATTGCGAGGACCAGCCGGGGCTTCATCAGTACGTACGGGAAGTACACCTCGTGGATGCCGCCGAGGAAATGGATGATCATCGCGGCCGGGGCGGTCGGACGCAGCGCCCGCGGCCCGAACAGGAAGTAGGCCAGCAGCAGACCGAGACCGGGACCGGGGTTGGTCTCGATCATGAAGAGAATGGACTTGCCCTGCCCCGCCGCCTCGGCCACCCCGAGCGGCCCGAACACGCCGTGGTTGATGGCGTTGTTGAGGAACAGGACCTTCGCTGGCTCGACGATCACCGACACCACGCCGAGCATGTGGTTCGATACCAGCCAGTCCACGCCGTTACCGGCCGCACTGGTCAACGCGCGGACCACTGGCCCGATCCCCAGGACGCCCAGCAACGCCATGCCGCCACCGATGATGCCGGCAGAGAAGTTGTCGACAAGCATCTCGAAGCCGGGGCGGATCCGGTCCTTGATCAGGCCGTCGACGAGCTTCACGACGTACGCGGCCAGCGGGCCGATGATCATCGCACCGAGGAACATGGGAACCTCGGAGCCGACCACGATGCCGACGGTGGCGACCGCGCCGACGACGGCGCCCCGCTGACCGTGCACCAGTCGGCCACCGGTGTAGCCGATGAGGACCGGCAGCAGGACGGAGATCATGGGTCCGACCAGGGCGGCGAACTTCTCGTTCGGCAGCCAGCCGGTGGGGATGAACAGCGCGGTGATCAGACCCCAGGCGATGAAGGCGCCGATGTTCGGCATCACCATGCCGGCGAGGTGTCCACCGATCCGCTGGACGGTGGCCTTGACGCCGGTGCCCTGGACCTGAGGTGTGTAGTTGGTCGTCATGGTTCGCTCCTTGAACGCCAGACGGGTGGGGGATGGGGGATTAGTTGGGTGTCAGTAGCCGCCGGAGGTCCTCCGGCCGGGTGTCGAGGCGGACGGAGTCGCGCTCGATGTCCGCCGGGCCGGGCATCCGGCTGCCGGGCAGGCTGACGGCGGCGGCGCCCCAGGCCAGTCCCTCGGCCAGGGCCGCAGCGGCGAGATCCCGGCCGCGTGCGGGGCCGGCACCCCAGCGGGTGAGGAAGCCGGCGAGCAGCGCGTCGCCGGCACCGACGGAACTGCGCGGTCGCGGCACCGGCGCGGACCCGACGAGCACACCGGTGTCGTCGACGAGGACGGCACCGTCGGCTCCGAGGCTGGCCAGCACCGTGCCGGCTCCCCACGAGCGCAGTTCCCGCGCGGCCTCGACCACGTCGTCGAGGGACCGCATCGACCGGCCGACGACCTCGGCGACCTCGTCGCGGTTGGGTTTGACGAGGTCCGCTCCGGCCACCGCGGCCGCCCGCAACGCCGGCCCGCTCGTATCGACCACGAGCCGGTCACCTGCGGCGACCACCCGCTCGTAGAGGGCGGTGAGGTCCGTCATGGGCAGCCCGGGCGGGGCGCTGCCGCACAGCACCACGCAGCCTCCCGGGCCCGCCTCGGTGAGCGCCCGGTCGGTGAGGCCGGTGACCTCGTCGGCGGTGAGTTCCGGTCCCGGTTCGTTAATCTTCGTGATGGTGCCATCCGGCTCGGCGATGGTGATGTTGGAACGGGTACGGCCGGAGATCGGGATCGCCCGGACCTCAACGCCCGCCGCGACGAGTAGTCGAACGAGCTCCGCCCCGTCGTCGCCGCCGCACGGCAGCACCGCTCGCGACGGCACCCCGTTGGCGAGCAGCGCCCGGGATACGTTGACACCCTTGCCGCCCGGTTCGAGATGGACCGCTGTGGCGCGGATGACGTCGCCGCGGACCAGCTCGGTGATCTCCATCGTGCGGTCGAGGCTCGGATTGAGGGTGAGGGTGACGATCATGCCCGCACCACCCGGGCTCCGGCCGCCTCCACGTCGCCGGCCAACTCGTCGTCGACGCCGATGTCGGTGATGAGCAGGTCCAAATCGGACACGGACCCGAACCGGGCGAGGTAATCGTTGCCGAGCTTGGTGTGGTCGGCGAGTAGGACGACCCGGCGGGCCGCCCTGATCATGGCGGCCTTCACCGCGGCCTCGGCGGGATCGGGGGTGGTGAGGCCCCGCTCGACGGAGCAGCCGTTGGTGCCGAGGAACGCGACGTCAACGTACAGGTCGGCGAGGGGCCGCAGTGCCCAGTCGTCCACCGTGGCCAGCGTGCGGCCGCGCAACCGGCCGCCGAGCAGCAGCACGTTGAGGTTGGCCCGGGTGCCGAGAATGGTGGCGATCACCGGGGAGTTGACCACCACGGTCAACTCCCGGTCGCTGGGCAGCGCCTCGGCCAGGCGGGCCGTCGTGGTGCCGGCGTCCAGGATGATCGCGCCCTCTGCGGGGATCTCGGCGAGCGCCGCCTTGGCGATCCGCTCCTTTTCGTCGATCAGCACGGAGTCCCTGGCCGCCAGCGCGGGTTCGAAGCCGATCCGCTCCACCGGGATCGCGCCACCGTGCACCCGGCGCAGGACGCCGGCCCGCTCCAGAGTCGTCAGATCCCGCCGGATCGTCTCCGCGGTCACGGCGAGGGCGTCGGCGAGAGTCCCCACCTCGACTCGCCCGTTGGACCGAGCCAGCCGGACGATCTCCTGCTGCCGCTCCTCGGCATACATGTGGGCTCACCGCCGTTTCAACTTGGTTTCTCCTTTGTTTACGCCCGTTTATGTGAGGTGTCAAGGGTCACGCATGAACGAACCTCAATCTCGACCGGGGGGGCGGCCGCCACGACCCAGGCCTGCGGCTACTTGATCAATGGAGCCACGTCAAAGCCCGACGGGGTGTTGACCAGGTGCCCGGCGGGACGCTCTGTCTGTGGCTGCCCAGCTGCGGGTGTGGCTCACTCATGGCGTGCGTTCTGGCCGGGCACCGTTGGCGAGATGTGGCTCAAGAGGGGCTTGCCCAGCTCGAAGTAGCGGTGCCCACCTCGCCGAACCGTAGGCGCGCTGGCGAGGGGGGACACGTTGGACAGTGCAGGCACTCGGTGACCATCGAGGTCGTCGACCGGCCCGGTCAGCGCCGTGGGCACCCTCGGCGATGCCGCCGATGTGGCCCGCTTCACCACGGTCCGTACAGCTTCTGACCTGATCGACGGCTTGATCGACGGCAGTAGCGGGCAGGCCGCAAAATCAACGACGCGTCACTCCCAGGTCACGGCGCCCTGGGTGAAGTGCGCCCGGACCTTCGAGCCGCAGATCGTGCGTAAGCAGCAGCGCCGCCTGTCGGGGGTCGACGAGGTCGTGTTGTCGCTGTATGCCAAGGGATTGACGATCGACGGACCGAATTCGAGGGACGGGTCACCGACTGTCACCCCGGACTGGCCGCCGGGTCGCTGTGCGAGGACGGCTACACCCGGGCGACGGCGCCGTACATGGACACCTCGGCTGGCACGGGATGCTGGTCGCGGTCCGGGCGCCACTCGCTGATCGGCACGACCCCCGGTTCGACCAGGTCCAG
>NZ_JBEYTI010000040.1:0-50449 GCF_040642975.1 Micromonospora sp. NPDC047548 | reverse complement strand
CGAGGAATCAGGGGCACAACTGCTCCCTTCGGGGGTCGGAAAAGACAGCATGCAGCGCCGATCCACGACCGCCGCAGCGATCCGCCGCGCCGATCGCAGCGCTCGCCTCGCTGTCACGTTCAGCAATCAGTCCGGTGCGAGGTGAATTGCACCGACGCTACGGTGCGGCCCGCGGCCGATCATCCGACGAGTGGCGAAACATTTCGACCAGCAGGTCCTACTCCTGTCGCGCCCGCCCGATCGAGCCGCTGTGGACACTCCCGGTAATGAGGGCCGCGAAAACCCTTGACAGGAAACAGAGCTACGGGAATGAGCGCGAAGTGGGGCAGTCCGATGCCTCGGACTGCCCCACTTCGATGGATGCTTCGGCCAACCCGCAGGTCAGTTGGAGCTACCGGTCAGTCTCACCGGTTCGGCAGGACCGACTCAGAACCCGAGTACGGCCTGTCCCCCGACCACCGGCAGACGCAGCTCGCTGTCATTCGGCGCGACCCGCAACTCGGTGCCGCCGAGCGGCAGCAGGGTGTACTCCTGGTCGCTGGAGAAGACGACCACGCCGATCCGGTGGTCCGCCTGGAAGATGTAGTCCTTCGGCTCCAGGGTCCACCGGTAGTCGTACAGCTTGCCCTGCTTGACCGCCTTGGTGCGGGACGAGTCCTTGCGGTTCTGCGGGTCCATCCAACCCCGGGTCACCACGATCGGCGCGGCGGTCGAGCCGGCCGGGCCGTAGTCGACCAGGTACGCGGTGAGGTTCGCGTCCGGCTTGTTGTCGATCGCCATCCGCAGCCGCATCTCCGGACGTCCGGAGATGCGGACGTTCTGGGTCAGCGCCGGGGAGCGGTAGGCGAGTCGGTTCGGGCTCGCCGTGTCCGGGTTGGCCACCAGGGTGCGCGGGTGGATGGTCCGCCCCTCGTCGACAAAGCTCTGCTCGACCTTGACCTTCGGCGGCTTGGCCGAGGTGAGCGTGCCCGGGTCTATGGCGTCGGTCGCGGCCAGCGTCAGCGCGACCTCATGGGCGTCCGGGTCGGGCCAGTTGGCGTACGTGGTGTACACCCGGTCCTCCCGCTGCAGCACCGCGGTCGGCTCGTCCATGATCCCGTTGCCCACGTTCCACAACCAGTAGTCGAACCAGCGGTTCTCGGTCTGCTTGTAGGTCCAGGTCCGGCCATCGGGCAGGGTCACTGACGCGTTGCTGCCCGGGCCACCGTGCCCACCCTGGTGCAGCCAGATCTTGCGCGGAACGTCACGCTTGGCCAGCTCGTCCCACCAGCCAGCGAAGTGCTCGGTCTTCACGTTCCAGTCGTTGAGACCGTGCACGACGAAGACGCTCGCCTCCACGTCCCGGGCGTCGAGGTAGTCGCGATCCTGCCAGAACTTCGAGTAGTCGCCGGTGACCCGATCCTGCTCCTGGGTGATCCTGGCGATCTCGTCGGCGCAGGGCCCCTCGGCCCGAGCCCGGCCGGCGGTGTACTGGGCCAGGATGTCGGTGTCCTCGCCCTGGTACGTCCCGGGCGCGACGACCAGACCGTTGGCCCGGTAGTAGTCGTACCAACTGCTGATCGCGGAGACCGGCACGATGGTCTTGAGTCCCTTGACCCCGGTGGTGGCCACCTGGTTGGGCAGCGTTCCGTTGTAGGAGACGCCGGTCATGCCGACCGCACCGGTCGTCCAGCCGGCGGTGACCGGTTCGCCGTTCGCGTCGTACCCCTCCGCCCGCCCGTTCAGCCAGTCGATGACCGCCCTGGTGCCGAGCGTCTCCGCCTGGTCGCCGCTGGTCGGGCAGCCGTCCGAGTCGCCGGTGCCGACGCTCTGGCCGAGCACCACCGCGTACCCGCGCGGCACGTAGTAGTCGTCCAGCGAGCCGGGCAGGTTGGCCTTCGCCACCGCACGCTGGGTTTCCACGTCGAGCGTCCGCATACCGGAGCGGCCAGTCGCGCCGTTCTGCGGCAGGTCGTCCACCAGCACACTCGGGTACGGCACGCTGCCCCAGGTGCCCTTGCGATACGGGCTGTGCTCGAAGATGACCGGCACCTTGAGGCCCTGGGTGGCGGTTTCCCGGGGCCGGGAGATGTCGATCGCCACCCGGTCGAGGCGGCCGTCGTGGTCGGTGTCGACGAGGGTCTGTACGTACACCCGCTCCTCGATCGCGTCGGCGAGCGAGAACACCGGTTGGGTCATTCCGTCACTGACCACAATGCCTGGTGGTGTGGTGGCCGCAGGCTGGGCCGCCGCTGGTGCCGGGGCTGCGCTCAGCACCAGTGCGCCGGACAGGCCGACGCCGAGCAGCGCCAGATAGGGGGGTCGACGCACGCGCGTCTCCGTTCGGTCGGGCTGGTGGCCGGAGTCGGCCAGAGATGGACCCCGAAGGTCCATTCGCCCACATGCTAAGTCCGGCCGGCGTTCCCGTCGATGACCTCACGGCGGCGACAAGCGTTCCGTCCACAATGACTTCCTAGAGCGCGATCAGCACCACGACGAGGACGAGCAGGCAGCAGACGGTCTCGATCACCCCTACCTGCACCGGCCGGAGCCGCCGCGCCGGCAGGGTCACCGCCCGGGCCAGGAGCAGCAGGAAGACCGGGGCGAGCAGCATGTCGAGCCAGGCCGCCGCGATCAGAGCGACCACGTGGAAGCCCATGGAGAGGCGGAGGTAGCCGGCATCCCCACGTTCCCGGATCATGGTCTTGACATAGAGGACGGTGCCGACCAGGTACAGCACCAGGGCCAGGAACGCGGGGACGACATCGGCGAGGGGCACCCCGGAGATGGTGGCCACGACGAAGACCAGCAGACAGCTCTGCGCTGCGGAGGCGAGGTCGTTGAGCAGGGCCCGCTCCCGCCGCCGCCAGGCGTACCCGGCGTTGACCGTCAGCAGCACGGCGTAGATCGGGGCGTACCAGAGCACCGTTGGCCGAGCGAGCAGCACGGCCACCGCGAGTGGTGCCGTCACCAGGCCGTAGGCCAGCAGTTGATCGGCGAAGCGGCGCGGTCGACGGGTCTTGATCGCCTGGAAGGCGTAGTACGACAGCAGGTAACCGGCCAGCCAGGCCCCGAGCAGCGGCAGGTGCGGCCAGCGCGGGCCGACCAGCGCGACGCCGACGGCGTACGGCAGCAGGAGCATCGCCCAGGCTCCGTGCTGCGGCGGCACGAAGCGGCGGATCCGGCGACGAGGCTTCACCGGTCGGGCGGTGTTGACGGCGGTGGACATGGCGTCACCTCACCTCGAAGGCGCCACGGGCGCCGCGCTCGGCGTCGACCATGGCGTGGCTGACGAAGGGGTAGTGCCCGGGCGCTGGGAAGACCATTTCCACGAAGCCGCCAGCGGCCGGAGCGAGTGCCAGCACCTGGGCTCCGCCGGGGTCGGTCGGTCGGCTCTCCCAGCGCCCCTCCCGGTAGACAGCGTCGAACTGCGTGCCGACGACATGAAAGGAGCTGTCCCGGTTGGGGCCGGCGTCGAGCAGCCAGACGCGGACCCGTTCGCCGGCGCGAGCGGGTAGCGGTCGGTGGGCGTACTGGGCGGAGTAGCCGTTGAAGACGACGGCGTCGGGGCGCTCCGCCTGCATCTTGGCAAGGTCGCCGGGCTCGCCGTCCGGGCCGAGGTAGAGCTCGGACTGCACGAGGACGTACTCGCGGTCGACGCGGGGCAGGTCGGGCGGGTCGATGATGACCGCGCCGTACATTCCGTTGCCGATGTGGTGCAGCATCGGCATGGTCGAGCAGTGGTACATCCAGATGCCGGCCCGGGTGGCGGTGAAGCGGTAGGTGAGCCGCTGGCCGGGGTCGATCGGGCGCATCACCACGTCCGGGGCGACGGCGCCGGCGTGCAAGTCGATGCCGTGGTCCATGGTGCCCTCGTTGACCAGGGTGATCTCGAAGGTGTCGCCGACCCTGCCGCGCAGCACCGGTCCGGGCACGCTGCCGTCGAAGGTCCACAGCCGCTGCCGTACACCGGGCGCGACCTCCCGCTGGACCTCCCTGATGTGCAGCTCGCGCCGGTGCAGCCGGCCGGGCGGGGTGGCCGGCGCGGCGGCGTCCCGGGCGACGAAGGCCGCGCCGGGGTCGGCCATCGGATCGAGACGCGGTGTCGTCGGGCCGGCCGGCCCGGTCCGGGATCCCGCTGCCACCGCTCCCGTCAGCTTGATCTGCAGCGTCATACCGGCCTGCCGGTGGCCGGGCAGCGAGCACCAGCCCTGGGTTGCCGCTCCGATGACGCCCGCGTCGAGGCGGGCGGTGCCGCCCCGCGCGATCAGCGGCGTCTTCGCCCCGGAGTCGAGGACGAGGTCGTGCCGGCGGTGGTCACGGTTGACGAGCTCGATGACCAGTCGGTCACCCGGTGGCACGTCGATCAAATCGGGGTGGAAGCGCATCCCGTCGGCCACCACGGTGACCGTGGTGGTGTGTCCGGTCGGTGCGACGGCATCCGCGGCGGCCGGGGCTGGCGCGCCGTCGGAGACACGTTGCGCGGCCACCCCGACGAGGACGGCAACGAGGACGAGGGCGAGACCGACGGCGGCCCCGCCGAGTGGGCGGGGAGCACGGGCCTCGGGGTGCGCGGACACGGTTACCTCCTGGTGGTGAGCAGGACCCGGGCGGCCGGCACCAGGAACTGCACCAGCGCGGCGAGGATCAGCAGTGCGGTGGTGATGCGGACGAACGATGGGGTGGGCAGGGCGAAGACCACCAGGGCGGCGTTGGCCATCGCGACGCGTTGCGGGCCGTGCCGCTCCAGGAGGGCGGTGCGACGGCGCAGCGGCCCGGGTCCGCCGCCGAGCACCATGGGCAGCAGGTGGGTCAGCGATCCGATGAGGACCTGCGCGACGAAGCCGACCAGCAGTGGGAGCAGCACGGCGTGGAACTGGTCCGCGGCGGCGGCGGGGTCGGTGGCGGACAGCAGCATCGCGGCGTCCACGGCGAGGGCGACCAGGAGCCAGGTGGCGGCTGCCGCGAGCGACCAGCCCGCGAAGGCGTACGGGGGGCGGACACGCGCGACGGCCAGCGCGGGGCGCAGGGCCGACAGCGCGGCGAGGGTGAACAGGGCCAACCCGGCTGCGGCGACGACCCGCCACCAGGCGAGCACGCCGACGCCGAGCAGGACCAGACCGGTCACCGCCACTGGCAGCGCGACGGTGGCGGCGTGGACCGCCCCGTCGGCCATCCGGGTGCGCAGCACGGTGGGCCAGAGGGTCAGCAGCGTCCCGAGGACGGTCAGCGTCACCCAGCCGAGCAGGTTGACATGCGCGTGGAAGAGCAGCAGCCGGGGGCGGAGCCTGTCGTCGCTTACCAGCATCCAGGCGCCGACCGGCACGCCGGCGAGCAGGGCCATGGCCGCCGCCAGGTAGTAGTGGACCGTGACGGCGAAGCGGGCCGGGAGGGCGCGGCGCAGCCGGCGGGCGAGCCCGACCAGGTGGGCGGCCACCGCGGCGAAGACCAGTGCGGCGCCACCCACGCCCAGCCACGGTCGGTCGACCGTCCCGCCGACGAGGACCGCCAGCACGCCCGCGTTGAGCGTGGCGAGCCGGGCCGCCTCGGCGCGCCGACGATCCGGGGCGGGGGTGCGCAGCACCGCCGCGGCGAAATGGGCGCTCCACACCACGATGGCGTTGCTGACCGCGCCGAGCAGCAGCAGGTGGATGGCCGTCCAGCGCCAGGCCGGGAGGAAGGGATGGGCGAAGGCGAGCACGACGAGCCCGGCCAGGTAGGCCAACGGCAGCGCCGCGACCCGCCCGTGCCAGGCGGCCCGCCCGGTGCCGGCGGCAGCCGGGCCGGTCGGCGCGGCAGGGGTCGACTCGCCGGACGCGGACGCGGGGCCGGTCGAGGCAGAGATGCCGAGCGGGTGGGCCATCACCGCACCGCCGCCACGATCGGCGGGGCGGCCGCCGTCCGGGTCTGCTGCCGGCCGGCGCCGAGCGTCGCGGCGATGACGCAGCCGACGAAGCCGAGCACCGCGAGGACGTTGCCGACGCCGGCCCAGCGCCACACGGACTGCACGTCGAACGCGTCGCCCACCAGGATCCGGGCCGCCAGGGTGGCGTGCAGCAGGGCCAGCGGGGCGTACAGCCAGGGTCGGTAGGGCAGCGGGCGGCGGAGCACCGCAGGCAGGATCACTGGGGCGTGCGCGAAGATCATCGACATGGTGAAGCCCAGGAAGACCAGATGCAGGGTGGCGTCGTAGCGGGCGCCGTCGGTGACGGGGCCGGCGCCGGCCCAGAGCAGGCCGGCCAGCGCCAGCCAGGCGTAACCGGTGAGCAGCCCGGCGGCGACGTAGCGGGGCAGGCCGGCGGCACGCACCGTGTGGCGGGCGACGTCACATACCGCCAGCCAGGCCACCGTCGCGAGCAGGCCGACCCCGAAGAGGTACGCCCCGATGGCCGGCCACAGCGCGGTGGCGGTGGCCCCGGCGATCAGCGCGGCGAGTGCGGCGAGGAACCAGCGGGCACCGTTCCGGGGCAGGGTGACGTGGGCGAGTTCGAGCCGCTCCCCGGCGATGGTGGCCACCACGAAGGCGGTCAGCCAGGGCACGATCTCGGGCACACTGAGGCCGGCGAGCCAGAGCAGGGTGGCGGCGTACCAGCTCAGCGCGCCGGCGGCCTGGGCCAGCAGGGCCGGGCCGGGTTGCCGCCGCCACAGCCGCTGGTAGATCAGCAGCAACAGCACCGAGGCGAGCATGAGCAGCAGGCGGCCGGGCAGGCTCGGCCCGGTCAGCACCAGCGCCAGCCCCCCGGCGCCGGAGCAGGCGGGCGCGAGCAGGGCCCATCGGGTCCCGAGCGCCACCGCGCGTTCCAGGGCCACCAGGGTGCCGACGAAGCCGAGCACCATCAGTGGGCCGTGCACCTGTTCCAGCGGCGCGTGCGGCGCGGGCACCGGCAGGCCGAGCAGGAGCAGTGCGGCGTAGAGGCCGGTCAGCAGGGCGAAACCGCCGGCGGCGAGGACGGGAAGCCGCCAGCGGACGCCGATCGGCCGGGAGCTCATGCCGGCTCGTGCGACGGGAGGGCCAGCCGCACCACGCAGGCGTCGGGCGCGCCGAAGGGTTCCAGGACGGCGCCGGCCGGCGGGGCGCCGGCGTGGTCGAGCACGCCCCGCACCACGCCGACGTGCAGCGCGCAGATCGCGTCGGGGTTGCGGTTGACCAGCTCCAGGAAGGGACAGGTGTGCAGGTGGACCTCGGTCGCCCCGTCGGCCGTCTCGTGCCGACGGGGGTTGAAGCCCAGCCCGCGCAGGACGTCGAGCAGGGTGTCGACCGGGTCTTCGCCGGGCGGGGTGGCGGCGGCGAGGTGGCGTCCCCATCCGTGGCCGGCGCGGGTGGCCTCGGCCCGGACGTCGCCGCGGTCGCGGCGGGACAGGTGGTCGAGCAGGGCGGCGGCGAGCGCCCGGTACGGCGCCGGGGCGGGTGCCTCCGCCACGGCCGCCCGGTAGCGCCAGGCGGGCCGTCCGGGCTGGCCGCCGCTGGCCCGCGCCTTGACCACCAGCCCGGCGTCGACCAGGCGGTCGAGGTGGGTGCGGGCGGTGGAGAGGTGTAGTCCGGTCCGCTCCCCCACCTCCGCGATGGTCATGCCGGCGTCGGCGGCGCGCACCATCTCCAGGATCGAGGCCCGGCTGGCGGTGCCGAGCGCCCGGTGGCGGTGGGAGTCGATCGTCTCGCCGATCGGCCCTGTTCTCTGGGTTTCCACGATAGGTAACGTTACAACGTCGTTCATCCGCAAAACCTTGGAGGGTTCCATGTCCGCCTCACGCTCCACGGCTGACCGCCAGGCTGCGCAGGCCATCGTCCAGCACCACGCCCAGCTCGCGGCCGTCCTCGAACGGCACGTGGGCGACCTGCTGGACACGGCCGACCGCGGCGACGAGGCCCGGGCCATCCGGCACCGGGACGAGCTGGTCGGCTGGCTCCGCGACGAGCTGGTGCCGCACGCGTACGCCGAGGAGGCCGCGCTGTACCCCGCCGCCGGTGACCGGGCCGAGGCCGCACTGCTGGTGCGGGGGATGCTCGACGAGCACCGCGCCATCACCGGTCTGGTCACGGAGCTGGAGGCCACCGACCGGCCGGTGCGCCTCGCCGCCGCCGCGCGCGCCCTCGCCGCGCTCTTCGCCATCCACCTCGCCAAGGAGAACGACCTGGTCGTCCCGCTGCTGGTGGACGCGGCCGACGTCTCGCTGGCGACGTTGCTGGACGGCATGCACGATCTGCTCGGCTCCTCGGAGGTGTCGGTGAAGGGCGGCTGCGGCGGGGGTACCTGCGGTTGCGGGGGCGACCGGGCCCCCGCCGACGCTCCGGCCCCGACGTTGAGCATCGATCCCCGGCTGGACGTCCGGCTGCTGCCGCACGACCTGCGCCACGCACAGGTGCTGGCGGCGCTGGACGCGCTGCCCGCTGGCGGGGCGCTGGTGCTGGTCGCCCCGCACGCGCCCCGGCCGCTGCTGGCCGAGGTCGAGGCCCGCTACGACGGTGGCATGACCGCCGAGTGGCTGCAGGACGGACCGGACGTGTGGCAGGTCCGGCTGTCCCGCGAGCCGGTCACCGTGTGAGCAGTCTGCCGGGCGCCGGGACGGTGGGTCAGGGCCTGCCGTCCCGGCGTACCGGGCCGTCCGGCCCTGCCGGCGGTGCCGACGCCGTACGCACCATGGCCCTCGAGGACCACGCCGGTGAGGAGATGAGCGCTCGTGTGCAACTACTGCGGCTGTCGGGAGTTCCCGCTGATCGGCCGGCTCTCCGCCGAGCACGAGGCGATCGCGAACGCCGCGGGCCGGCTCCGCACCGCGGTGCGGGCCGGCGGTGACGATGCCCTGCCGGCGCTGGACGCCCTGCTCGCCCTGCTGGTGCCGCACACCAGCACCGAGGAGCAGGGACTCTTCGCGGAGTTGCGGGCCGAGGGCAGCCTGGCCGAGGCCGTGGCGAAGCTCTGCGCCGAGCACGACGACATCCACGGCGTGCTCGGTGCCGTCGACCGGACGGCACCGGACTGGCCGGCGGTGCTGGCCGCCCTCGACCGGCTGCACCGGCACATCGACAACGAGGAGCACGGGCTCTTCCCGGCCGCGGTGATCGCGCTGCCAATCCCGGCCTGGGACCGGATCACCCCGACGGCCGGCACGCCCGGGTAGGTCGACCACGACCGACCCGCCGCCCGTCGCCCGTGGGCTCAATGTCGGCGGCGGCGGACACCTCCTTCGGGTCTGGGAGGGAGCCGGGCAGTGAGCCGCACTCATCACTGACGAAGGAGAAGAACTGATGATCCCGGGTCCCCAGCTGGATGAGTGGCTCGCTCGGGCCGCAGCGGCACTCGACCTCGACACGCTGTCGGCCGAAGACACCCGCGCCGTGCTGAACGTCGTCCGAGAGGTGGCACACGGGGTCCAGCGGCCGGCGGCGCCGCTGGCCGCGTACCTCATCGGGGTGGCCGTCGGCCGCGGCGCCGACCCCACCGCCGCCCGCGTCGCAGTCGCCGCGCTGGTTCCGCAGGACGCGCAGGCCCGGGAGGCGCCGTGACGATCGCACCCGGCCGCCCTCGCCACGACCATGCCGCGCGACCGGCCACGGAGTGGGCGGCGGCCCGGATGCTGGCGCAAACGCTGCCGGCGGCGCTGCCGGAGGAGTCGGTGCCGCTCGCGGCCGCGACCGGACGTGCCCTGGCGGCTCCGCTACGTGCGGCGGTTCCGCTGCCCGGTTTCGACAACTCCGCCATGGACGGGTACGCGGTCCGCGGTGACGGTCCGTGGCGGGTCGTCGACCGTATCCTCGCCGGGCGTACCCACACCGCCGCATCCCTGGTCGCGCACACCGCCGTCGAGGTCGCCACCGGCGCTCCCGTGCCGGACGGTGCGGACCGCGTCGTGCCCTACGAGGCCGCCGACCGGACCGGTGACGTTGTGCGTGCGACCCCGGGCGACCGCCGGCACATCCGCCGCGCCGGTGAGTACGCCCAGCCCGGACAGGAACTCGCACCGGCCGGCTCGCGCGTCAGCCCGACGACGGTGGGGCTGGCCGCCAGCGTGGGACTCGACATGCTCACTGTCCGCGCCCGGGCCCGGGTGCGGCTGGTGATCAGCGGAGACGAGCTGGTTCACGCCGGTCTGCCCCGGTGGGGCAGGGTCCGGGACGCCATCGGACCGATGCTCGGCCCGCTCCTGTCGGCCTGGGGAGCGGTTGTGCTGGACTCCCGGATGGTCGGCGACCACCCCGACCGGTTCGCCGAGGCGATCGCGGACAGCGTTGCCGACGCCGACGTGACGATCGTCTGTGGGGCGTCGTCGGTGGGCCCCGCGGACGGACTGCACTCCTCGTTGCGACGCCTCCGCGCCGTGGTGCACGTCGACGGCGTGGCGTGCCGCCCGGGACACCCTCAGGTCCTGGCGCAGGTCGGGCCGAGATGGATCGTCGGGCTGCCGGGCAACCCCTACGCCGCGCTGGTCGCCGCGCTCACTCTGGTCGACCCCCTGCTCGCGGCTCTCGCCGGTCGGTCCCTGGCCGAGCTCGACGCGGCGGTGCTGGCCGGTCCACTGCGTCTGGACGACCGGAACACCCGCATCGTGCCCGTACGACGCCGGGACGGACAGCTGCGGCTCGTCGAGGGCGTCCATCCCGGCTACCTGGGCGCAGCCGCAACCGCCGATGCCTTCGCTGTCGTGTTCCCAGGGTGGCAGCCCGGCGACGGCGTGGGCCTGCTCACCCTGCCATAGCTCCCGCCCGGGCCGGCAGCATCTGGCCGGTCGACGTGTGCCGGGGCGGGACTTCCGGCCCTGCCCGGGCCGGATCGGCGGGTCGCGGCTCAAACCGGTAGAGCGGAATCCGCAAATCCTTGAGGCCGCCCCGGCCTCGGCACCACGATCCGCGCGGTGTTCGCCCTCGTCGGCAAGGTCGCCCCCGCCGACCAGGTAGGTGCGGTCACCGGCCTGGTAGGTGCCGCCGGCGGCCTCGGCGGTTTCGTCCCACCGCTGGTGATGGGCTGGGTGTACGGGTCGCAGGGCTCGTACGCCATCGGCCTGATGCTGCTCTCCGATGTCGCGCTGGCCGCCGCGGTATTCACCGCGGTGAAGATGGGCGGCCTCGCCAGGCGCGTCGCCTGACCGTCGGGCGGAAGACGCTGAGCCACCTCGCCGCAAACGCTCGGAGCCGGACTTCAGCCAGGGGGTGGCGAACGTCGCATCGCGACAGCGGCGAGCGGTGTCACCTACCGCATCACAGCGATGACGACGATCTACACCGAGCCCGGCTCGACGGCGGCCGCCGACATCGCCGCCCAGCTCGCGATCATGAGCCTGCACAACCGAGGAATCCGCGATCAAGCGCTGGCCGTAGGCTGGACGCGGTGCCGGAAGGCGGTGCCTGATGCTTGTGGCAGCGGGTCAAGGTAGGTGTCGCCCGGCTGATCTGAGTAGCCGTAGGGTGCCGGCCCCGGCCAGGTAGGCCACCAATGTGATCGGTGGTATCCCCAGCGGCTCGGGTGTCGACATTCGGACCATGCTGTTGATCAGTAGGCCGAGTACCACAGCCGCGTAACCGCCGGCGACGAGCATGGTGCGGACGGCACTCGACCGGCCCGTCTCCTTCCGTTCGCGGTCCTCGTGGCGCCCGGTGCGTGCCTCGATCGGGCCGAAGATGCCGACGAGTGCCAGCAGAATCACGGTCAGCGTCAGCACCCAGGGCACCCGCCAGGCCCACCAGCTCGCGGTGCCGACGGGAGGGGCGGGCAGCCAGTGCGCCGCAACGAGCGCGCCGGTCAGTAGCAGCACGGCGCTCAGGTGCCACAGAAAGATGGTCAGGACGACGGCGTTCACCGCGACCACCGCCCGCCAGGGACGTTGGCGCCGCAGCCAGCGTTCGGCTGGGCGGTACAGAAGCAGGATCACCCCGAGCTGGAGGGTGGCCAGGGCGAGTAGCGCCAGGCTCGGTGGCGAAGTGTTGTCCAGCCGTTCGCCGGGCACGGTGAGCATGCTGACCGGATAGGGGCCGACGACGCTGAGCAGCAGCAACGCGACCAGACCCACGATCAGTAGGGCTGCCCCGGCTGGCCGGTTCAATGGCAGCCGGTGAGCGAACAGTCCGCTGCGCCCGCTCCGCAGGTCAGCCTTCGCGTCGTCGGTTGCTCCTGCCGCCGTGGTGACTCCGTCGTACCAGGCAAAGCCGATCTGGTGGATGGCCAGCCAGCCGAAGAGGAAGTTGCCACCGGACAATGGACCGGGGCCGAAGAGCCGTCCGAGATCGCCGGCGGCCACCAACACCACCAGCACCAGCGGTACGGCGAACCCGTAGCGACGGTGCAGTGGATGCATGATCGGGGTGAGCCCCACCACGGCGACGTAGGCGGTGAGGAACCACAGCGGGAGGGTGGCGAACGAGACTGCTGTCCTGATTTCGGCCGGATCTACGCCGATCAGGCGCGCCAGCAGACTGCCGGCAGCAAGGATGACGAGCAGCACGGTGGTCGGGCGGATCAGCCGGGTGCTGCGGTCCAACAACCACTCGGTGGCGGTGCCACCGCGTGCCCGGTGGCTGGTCAATGAGGCGGCGTTGGCGAAGCCGCCGACCAGGAAGAAGACCGGGATGACCTGGAAGATCCAGGTGAGCGGTCGGAGCCCGTGCAGTTCGGATAGTGCGGAGTAGCCGGTGAGATGGCCGGGATGGTCGTAGACGATGACAGTGTCGATCCAGTGGCCCAGCACGACCAGGGTGATCGCCAACGCCCGGAGCAGATCGACGTAACGGACCCGCCCGGGCGGCGTCAGCTCGGCGAGTTTTCGCAGGCGACCCATAAGTTGCTCCTGAGCCAAACGGCTGCCGGAAGGAGGTACGCAACCGCAGCAACATCACCCTGACCCTGAGGCCACGCTAGTTCACCGGCGAGCGGCGTGGGGCGGGTTCTCTGCAGCCGTTACCTTTCAGTGCGCTTTAGTGAGCACACGATTGGTAGTCCCGCCTTGCGGTGGGACGGTCCCGGTCTGACCGGCGGATGCCGTGCCGGGTTGACGCTTCACGGCCACCTGCCCGCGTACGCGGGTCTTCTGGTCGGCTCCACGTCCTGCCACCGGGCCACTCCCGGCGGTGTCGAACTGCGCCGCCAGGGCGGCCAGGTTCGCGGCGGCGTTGCGGTCGCGGTCCATGACCAGGCCGCACGTTTCGCAGTGGTATTCACGCTCGGACAGGGCCAGCTTGGCTTTCGCTGCACCACAACCCGAGCAGGTCTTGGATGACGGGTACCAGCGGTCGGCCACGACAAGCCGACCACCGTTCCACTCAGTCTTGTACGCCAGTTGGCGGCGAATCTCGGCGAATCCGGCGTCGGCAATGTGCTTCGCGAGTCGCCGGTTGGCGAGCATGCCGGTCACGTTGAGGTCTTCGATCACGATCGTGGCGTGCTCGGCCGTGAGGCGGGTGGTGAGTTTATGCAGGCCGTCGCGGCGCAGGTTTGCCACTCGGGCGTGAACGCGTGCGAGCCGGTTCGCGGCCCGCTGCCACCGGTTCGACGCGCGCCGTCCGGTGCGCCGGTCCGGGCCGGTCTTACGCGACAGGGCCCGTCCCAGCGTTCGCATCCTGCCGTGCGCCTGCACGAGGTGACGCGGGTTGTCGACCAGCTCGCCGGTGGACAGTACGGCCAGGTGCTTGATGCCGACGTCAACACCGACCACGCTGTCTCGCCGGGCCGATACACGTTCGGCGCGCTCGACCTCCACGGTGAACGAGACGTGCCAGCGTCCGCCGTCACGTCGCACTGTGGCGGACATGATCCGGGCGGTGCCGTTGTCGAGGCGGCGGGCGAGCTTTCGGGCCGACTCGTGCAGCTTCAACCGGCCCAGCCGGGGCAACACCACATGCTTACGGTCGGGTTCAACGCGGATGGTGCCGGTGGTGAACCGCACGCTGGGGGTGGTGCGGCGGCGGGACTTGAACCTCGGGAAACCGGGCGGTCGGCCCTTACGGTTACCCGTGCGGGAGTCGGCCCAGTTCTTCAACCCACGCGCCAGGGCGTCCAGGCCGGTGTTGAACGCCTCCTTCGAGCACTCCCGCCACCATGGGGCGATGTCGTCCTTCGCGGCGTTCCACGCCTTACGTAGAGCGGGCAGCGACCATGACACGCTCTCGGTGAGCCGGTCGTCCGGGATGCCGTAGGTGCGTTCGGCGGCGCGTTGGTCCATCACGGCCTTGACCCGGGCGAGCGCCCAGTTGTGTGCGACGCGAGCTGCCCCGGCATGCGCGCGCACATCGCGTTCCTGCGGCGGGGTGAGGTCGAAGGCGTACCGGTACGCCTGGATCGTCTTCACGCCGGGTCCTCGGTGGCGGCCTCGACCGCCCGGCGGGCACGGTTCGCTGCCGCGCGGGGCCCGTACAGGCGGGCGCACAGCGAGGTCAGGATCTCGGTGACGTCGCGCACGAGGTCGTCGTCGATCTCGGCCGGGTCGACCACCAGCAGCCGGCGGCCCTGCGCGGCGAGGGCAGCTTCGACGTACTCCGCGCCGAAGCGAACACACCGGTCTCGGTGCTCGACCACGATCGTTGACACGGCCGGGTCACGCAGCAGTGCGAGGAACTTCTCGCGGTGCCCGTTGAGTGCGCAGCCAACCTCGGTCACCACCCGGGCGACGGCGAGGTGCTGGCCGGTAGCCCATTCGGTGACCCGGGCAACCTGCCGGTCCAGGTCGGCTTTCTGATCGGCCGATGACACCCGTGCGTACACCACGACCTCACCGGCATCAACTGACGTTGCGCCGGTGACCGGCTCACCCACCATGATCAGCCGACCGAGCCGGTACGTGGGAACGGGCAGAGAGCCGGACTCATAGCGGCGCCGCGCGGTCGCATACGAGATTCCGGTCGCTGCCGCCCATTCCTTCAAATTCACCACGTCACTGTAGCCGCCCTACGAGCACTAAAGCAAACTGAGACGTCAGCAGTTGCCACCCCTTCCTGACAGAACTCACGCACCGTGGTGCACCTGCGGGGTTTCGCCAATCGGACCGCCCCGGCCTTGCCAGGGATTACCGTACGTTAACGTGACCAACTTTCGGGTTACTGCCGTCACGCTCAGCGCCATCCTGGTTCTCCCCGCTGTCTCAGTCGTGCCAGCAACGCGGGCGGCAGCCGCGCCGTACCTGCCATGCCCAGCCGTGAAGCCGCCGGTGCCCCCGCCCGCCAGACCGTCGCCGCCACCGGTCGACCCCGGCCAGGGGGCGGTCGGGGGGCAGGCGCTGGCGACGTCAGGACTGGCCATTCCTGCGGGTGCGCCGATGGCGCCGGCAGTGACGGCCACCTCGTGGCTCGTGGCGGACCTGAACAGCGGTGAGGTCCTGGGCGGGTGCGGCCCCCACGAGCACCGAACACCAGCCAGCGTGCAGAAGCTGCTGCTGGCGGCGGCCCTGATGCCCCGCCTCGATCCGGCTCAGATGGTTGAGGTGACCCGGGCGGATCTGCAGAATCTCGATCCGGCCAGCTCGCTGATGGGAGTGGTCGAGGGTGGCCGGTACTCGATCGAGAGCCTGTGGCTGGGGCTTCTCCTCAAATCGGGAAACGACGCGGCCAACGTGCTGGCTCGCGTCGGCGGCGGCGGTGGACAGGACGGAGTGCAGGCGATGAACGACGAGGCGCGGCGGCTGGGCGCGAACCAGACCCACGCCGCAACGCCCTCGGGCCTGGACGGCCCCGACCAGTACACCAGCGCGTACGACCTCGCGCTGATCGCGCGGGCCACCTTCGCCCGGGAAGACTTTCGGCGATACATGGCAACCACGGTGGCGCAGATACCGGCACAGCCGGGAAACCCGGCATTCGAGATCACCCACGACAACACGCTGCTGGGCCACTACCCCGGAACGCTCGGGGGGAAGACGGGCTTCACCGACCTGGCCCGGCAGACGTACGTCGGCGTGGCTGAACGCGACGGCCGACGGCTCGCGGTGACCTTGCTCGGAGCGGAGACCGCGCCGCTGGGGAGTCTGGGAGAGGCGGCAGCCCTGCTCAACTGGGGCTTCGCACTTCCTCCCGACGCGTCCGTCGGCCGCCTGGTCGCACCCGACGACACGAAGCACGACCATCCCGCGGTCCCCGTCAAAGGCGAGCAACATGGCGGGGCCGGGAAATCGTCATCATTCTCCGTGCCCACCGGCCTCGGCATCGGCGCTGCCCTCGTACTGACCGTCCTGATCCTGGCGACCCCGTGGCGGCGCAAGGATGCGCGGCGAGGAGCCAGCCAACGGTAGGGAGCCCACTCCCCACATCCGCGCGTGTCCCGGGATCTGACCGGCCTGGTCCGGGTGCTCGCTCCGGTGGCCACCTCGGTGGTCGTGCGCGACTTCAGCTTCGTACCGACCCGGCCGGGCCGGTACGTGCTCGACAGACCTTTGACGGCAAATGCCGCGGGTCCGGCGGGGTGGGTTGTGCCGCAGCGACTGGCACGGTTGGCAGGGACACGATCCGGACATCCGCCCGCCACACGTCCCCGGCCACGAGTACGCCGGCGTCGTCACGGCGGTCGGCGCTGGCGTACGCGGCTGGCGGCCCGGCGACCGGGTCACCGCGCCCTTCGTCTGCGCCTGTGGGCAGTGCCCGGCTGCCGTTTCGCCACGGCGTTCCGGGCCGTGGTCAGCCAGGGGCGGGTCGCCGCGGGCGAGTGGGTGGCGGTGCACGGCTGCGGCGGCGGAGGCCTCTCCGCGGTGATGATCGCTGTCGCGTGCGGCGCGCAGGTCGTGGCCATCGACGTCGCCCCCGGCGCACTCGAGCTGGCCAGAAGCTGCGGGGCCACGATCTGTCTGGACGGCAGAGCCCTCACCGGACCCGGCGCGGTGGCCGCCGCCGTTCGGGAGGCAACCGGCGGCGGCGCCCACCTGTCGCTCGACGCGTTGGGCAGTCACGCCACCTGCACCGCCTCGATCGAAGGCCTGCGACGGCGCGGACGGTGGGCGTACCGGGTTCGAACCAGTGACCTCTTCGGTGTGAAGCAGGACGCTGCACCGACTCTGACCTGCAGGAAAGGCAAGCCCGCAGGTCAGGGCAGCGTGGAGTAAGAGGGCTCCGGCCCAGCGGAATCCGCTGGGCCGGAGCTTTTGTGCCGTTGACGGGCCGTGGATCAGCTCGTCGCCACCGATCCGGTGACCTTGCTGTCCCGCAGGGTGGCGCCGATGGCGTTCACCGAGCCGTTGACATTGCTCTCCACGATCGACACCACGGAAGCGCCGGTCGCGGTGACCGAGCCGTTGAGGGTCGAGTTGAAGGCGATCAGGCCGGCACCCGGAGCGACCTTGGTCGCACCGTTGACGGTCACGCCGTCGAGGCAGGTGATGCCGGAATTGACGTCCAGGCCACCGTTCACGCGGTTGCTGATGACCGTGGTGCAGGCCGGGTAGCTGGGCTGGGTCTGCACGTTCAGCTCACCGAAGGCCACGGCCCGCGCGTTGTTCGTACGCGGGTCGTCCAGCTTGAGGACGTCGAAGCCCTTCTGGATGTCGTTCGAGTAGATGTACCCGTTGTGGTAGTAGGTCGACCAAGCCCCACCCAGGATGTTGCGGGTGGTCGAGAGCGGGCCCCGCTCCCAGTAGGCGATCTCGACCGGGTTGGCCGAGTCGGTGAAGTCCCAGACCGAGACGCCGCCCTGGTACCACGCCTGGACCATGATGTCGCGGCCCATCGCCGGGATCAGCGACCCGTTGTGGGCCACGCAGTTCTCGCGGGTGGTGTTCAGCCGCGGGATCTTGAAGTAGCTCTTGAAGACCAGTTGGCGGTTGGCACCGGAGCCGACGATGTCGTAGATCGCGTCCGCGCCCTGGTTCGCCCGGTAGCTGCTGGTGCAGATCGCGCTGCTACCGCCGCCAAGCTCGTCGGTGAAGACCACCTTGGTGCCGGCGTTGTTGAACGTGGCCGAGTGCCAGAACGCGAAGTTCGTGTCCCGGACCTGGCTGAGGATCACCGGGTTCTCCCGGTCGGAGATGTCGAACAGGACGCCGTCACCCATGCAGGCGCCGGCGGCCAGGTCCAGCTCCGGGTAGACGGTGATGTCGTGGCAGCCGCTGGTGGAGTTCGCGCCGGTGGTTCCCGGGAAGAGGACCGGGGTGGCCACCACGGAGGCGCTGGTCGGGTTGTCCAGCGGTACCTTGATGATCGAGATCTTGTCGTGCGGCGGCTTGCAGTAGAACCCGCTGCCGTTCGCGGGAGGACCGTACGACTGGACGTAGATGTAGGCGGTCTTCCCGTCCTTGCTCGGCACCAGCGTCTGGGTGTGCGAGCCGCAGTCGGTCCGGACCGACTTGATGTACTGCGGGTTCGCCTTGTCGCTGATATCGAAGATCCGGACGCCCTCCCAGGAGGTCGCCTGGGTCACGGATCCGACCGCGCTGCTGCACGAGTCGTTGGTCCGCGACTGGTCGACCGCGAAGAACAGCAGGTTGCCGATGACCGACGGGTCGCCCTGCGAGCCGGGGCAGACCACCTGGCTGACCACCTGGGGCGAGCTCGGGTTGCTGATGTCGTAGACGTTGAAGCCCTCGTAGTTGCCAGCGAAGGCGTACTTGCCCTGGAAGGCCAGGTCCGAGTTGTACGCGCCCTCGGCGGCGAACCCGCCGAACTTCGGGATGTTGGAGATCAGTTCGATGTTGGGGCTGCTGGAGATCTCGTCGACACCCGGAATGGTGTACGTGGCGGCCACCTCGTTGGCCGCCTCCTCAGCGATGCAGTACTCGGCGAAGTTGTCTCCGGCAGCCCGGAACGACTCGCAGACGTCTACACCTTCCGCCGATTCGGTGGCGCCGCTCGCGGGCGCCGCCACGACGGCCGTGAGGAGAAGGGCACCTGTGGCGGCCAGGCTGATAGCCAGCCCTCGGCTCCCTCGTGGGGTTGATTCGGACATGTAGTGACACCCTTCGTCATGGGTGAGCAGGGTAGCGGCACGATAACCTGGCCCCGACCCGGAAATTGTGATGCAGACCACAGTCGGCGCCGGATTACGATCTCGGTTCGGCAACACGAGCGGCGGTGCGACGGCACGAATTGCCGCAGGTGGGGCCAATGACACCTTTCACTGCTCACGAAACTCCCGTCGCAGGTCAGGCCCGCGCTACCATCCCGGCCAACCTTCGGCGGACGGCGGGAGTCAGGTTGTGCTAGGTGTACGGATCCGGGCGTTTTTCGGGCGCTCGCGGGCGTTTGTGCTGATCGAGCTGGCCGTGCTCGCCCTGCTGGCCGTTGGGGCCGCGGCGGCCCTCTGGTTGCCCGAGGACGACCCAAAACCGGCGACGAAGGCGAGCCCGCCGGAATCGCTCGCCCTGCCCGGCCTGCCGGACGCCACCGCACCGGTGCTGATGCCGGGGCGTCCCGGCGAGCCGGCGAAGACCGCCCCGGCGAACGAGGTGTCGCCCTTGCCGCGCCCGTCACACAACAACGCCGACGTCCGGTTCGTCACGATGATGATTCCGCACCACGAGCAGGCGCTCGTGATGGCGAGGCTGGTGGCGGACCGGGGAGAGAACCCGCAACTCAAGATCATCGCCGACCGGATCCTGGCGGCCCAGGAACCGGAGATCAAGACGCTGGAAACCTGGCTGACGGACCGGGGCCTGGACCGGAAATCTGGTGGCCGCCACCAGCACAGCATGGCCGGCATGCAGTCGACGGAGGCACTGAATCTTCTCACCGCCGCCCGAGGCGCCGAGTTCGACCGAATGTTCGTCACCATGATGATCGAACATCATCAAGGCGCAGTCGACATGGCGGGCGAGGTGCTGGGGCTCGGCACCGATGGCATCATCAACGAGATGGCCAGCAGCGTCACCGTGGAGCAGGGGGCCGAGATCAACCGGATGCGTGAGGCGCTAGCCACCGCGAAGTAGTCCCTGGATCGCAGGTAGTGGATACGACCCACGGGCGCTGCCCCCAAATTGCTCCCAAAGTAAGGGGCAGGAACGGCGAGGCCAGTTACCGGCTACTCCGGCAACGGGCCTTTTACCTGCATATACGTACAGTGGACCATACTTGAGGGGCTGCTCGACCGGTTGGCGTATGACAGGGCTGCCGCCTGCCACTGCTCGTCGAGTGGCCGGCGTGCCCTGGGTGCTGGAGGCCCAGACCCACCTGGCGGGCTGCTACGCCGGGCACGGCTTCACCGTCAGCGGCGCCGAGTACGTCGAGGACGGCAGCCCGCACACCCCCGATTCGCCGGATCAGCCCACGCGTGTAACGGTCTGGACATTGATTGCGCTGATCCCTCCAGTGAGATCATTTCGGAGGGACTCAACTGTGAAATTGACGGGGATCCGCTGGAGCCGCCGGACGGCCGGCATCGGGGCCGCGCTGGTGGCCACCGCCGTGGCCGGAACGGTCAGCCTGGTCGCGGTGGGCTTCGGCGAGGACGGGACCGAATGGGCCGCCGCAGACGCGCCGGTCACCACGGCGCTGCACACCGTGGACTTTCCGGCCGCCAACGACCGCGAAATGACCATCCCGCAGCGGGACACCGACCACTTCGCCATGGTCGGGGTGACCTGGGCGAACCCGAAGATCGATTTCAAGGGCGCCATCTCCGTCCGTACCCGGGCGGTCGATGGCGGCTGGTCGGACTGGCTGCCGCTGGATCTGGACAACCACTTCGGACCGGAGCCCGGCGCGGAGGCGACCTCCGGAAAGGCGCGCGGCGGCACGGACCCGCTCTGGGTCGGTCCCTCCGACGGGGTCGAGGTACGCGCCAAGGCCGCCGGCGGCCGCAGCAGCGACCGGCTCCCCGCCGGACTGCGCCTGGAACTGGTCGATCCGGGCCAGCCGAAGCGCCACAAGGCCGGCGCGGCCGGCGCCGGGCAGGTCCGCCCTGGGCACCTCCAGCCGGTCGCCGAGGTGCAGGCCCTGGAACCCACCCCCACCGACCCGACGCCGACCGACACCACGACGACCGAGCCGGCACCGACCGACAGCACCACCACGACGGCGCCGGCCGAGACCACCGCCCCGACACCGACCGAAACCACCGCCCCGGCACCGGCCGAGACCACCGCGCCCGCGCCCACCACCACCTCGGCGCCCGCGCCCACGACCAGCTCCCCCAGCGCGTCGCCCAGCCCCACCACGGCCCCGAACCCGATCCTCACGCCGAAGGTGGTCACCCGCGCCGGGTGGAAGGCCGACGAGTCGATCGTGCTCTACCCGCCGACGTACGGGACCACGGTCAAGGCGTTCTTCGTGCACCACACGGCCGGCACCAACAGCTACAGCTGCGCCGACTCGGCGGCCATCGTCCGGGGCATCGAGGTCTACCACGTCAAGAGCAACGGCTGGAACGACATCGGCTACAACTTCCTCGTCGACAAGTGCGGCGTGGTCTTCGAGGGCCGCAAGGGCGGCATCGACAAGCCGGTAACCGGGGCGCACACCTACGGCTTCAACACCGACACCGCCGCAATCGCCGTACTCGGGACGTACATCACCTCCGGCGCGCCCACCGTCGTCCAGGACGCCATCGCGCACGTCGCGGCGTCCAAGCTCGGCCAGTACGGGAACGACCCGTACGGCAGGGTCACCCTGGTGTCCGGGGTCGACGGCAAGTACGACCTCGGCGAGTCCGTGGTGATGAACCGCATCTCCGGTCACCGGGACGCGGTGGCCACGGAGTGCCCGGGCGACTCGCTCTACGCCCAGCTGAGCGGGATCCGGACCAAGGCGGCCATGATGTCTGGCCTGGCACTCACCGGCCTCACCGGCCGCAAGTCCGGCACCACCTACCACACCCGGGGCTCGTTCACCGCCTCCTGGTCGGTGGGCACGCCGAGTGCCCTCATCAACAGCTTCGAGGTACTGGTGGATGGGAAGGTGGTGGTCACCACGGCGGGCACCGCCCGCTCGGCCAGGGTCACGGTGACGCCCGGCGCACACACCCTGCAGATCCGCGGCGTGCACCGGCTGGGGTGGACCGCCACCACCACCGCGCAGGCCGTCGTCGGCGACACCACCCTGCCGACCTTCAAGGCGGAGAGGGGGACGCGCTGACCGACGCGTGGGCGGCGCTGGTGGCCGCCACGCGCCGACGGCGAGCGGCGTCCTCGTCGGGCGGGCTACTTCGTCGCCGAGTACTGACGTATCCCGCGGACTGGAGCCGGCGTCTCCGCGACCAGCGGGCGGACGCCGGCTCCCGTGCCGGCGGTGTCGTACTGGTTGATGGCGTACCAGGCGAGGCCCTGGTCCTGCTGGTACAGCTTGAGTATGGCGCGGTGCCGATCCCGTAGTCCTTGGGGCGGCCCCGTCGACGCTGACCTTCTTGAGGTAGCCGCACCGGCACCTCTCGCACACCTGGTATTCGGACCTTCCCCGATCGGTACCAGGTGCCGGCGCAGGGTCAGCCGCTGGAACCCGGCAGGCGCGCGGGGCTGATGGCCATTCGATGTGCCGAGGTAGAACGCCGTGTCAGGGTCGTGTCAGGCGGGTGACAGGCCGGGCGCCCATGGTGGTTGCATGACAAGTCCAGCGATTGCAGTCTCAGGACTGCGCAAGGCCTACAAGGACAAGGTCGTGCTCGACGGCATCGATCTGGATGTCCGTGCGGGCACGGTCTTCTCCCTCCTCGGCCCGAACGGGGCGGGTAAGACGACGACGGTGAACGTGCTGACCACGTTGGTGAAAGCCGACGGTGGGACGGTACGCGTCGCCGGACATGATGTCGCGACCCAGGCCAAGGCGGTGCGCGCGGCGATCGGGGTCACCGGTCAGTTCGCGGCGGTGGACGAGTTGCTGACCGGGCGGGAGAACCTGCAGCTGATGGTGGACCTGAGCCGGGTGCCTGCCAAAGGCTGCCGACATCGACGGCGTGCTACTGCGCAGCCTGCCCGTCCACTGACCACCGCCGAGATCGCTCGCATCCGCGACTCCTACCCCGCCGGACTCTCACCGCAGCGGGCGTCCCAGCCGCTGCGGCTCGAACGCCGCGTCAGCCGCCTCGACGGCAGAGCCCGGCTTCGCGGCGCACCGGGCGACGCCGTGAAGACAGCCAGGCCCCCGCGGACGATGGCGCCGCGGAGGACGACGATCAGGTTCTCGCGGGCCACGGCCCAGTCATCGTTGGGCGTCTACCGTCACCAATAGCGTTCGCCGCACCAACTGCGACCGGCGCTCCTGAGTGGTGCCGTTGCCGTGGACGGGTTCTTCGACGCTGAGGGCTGGCCCCTCAGTCGACCACCCAGTGACGACAAGAGAGCACGCCCATCGATCGGGTGCGCCTTCTGAGCTGTGTCGGGACGGCCGGATTCGAACCGACGATCCCCTGACCCCCCGGCAACGACACACCCCGGGTAGAGGTCGGCCGGCGCCCGTCAGTACCGGCGGGGCGGCAGAACAGGAATAATCCCGCGGCATGCGGAGGCGATTCGCCACGGTCGGACGGTGGTACGGGGAGCACAGGCGGGTCGTCCGCCGTACGCTCCTCGCGATGGTCGTCGGTGCGGTGCTGGTGAGCGGCGGCACAGTGGCCAGCGTGGCGTGGATCCGCGGTGGCGCGGATGGCCACATCTACAGCGAGGCCGGCGTGCCGGACGCGCCGGTCGCCCTGGTCCTGGGCACCAAGGTGGGCGCGGACGGCACGCCATCACCGTTCCTCGCCGCCCGGCTGGAGATCGCGCAGCGGCTGTTCGACGGCGGCAAGGTTCGGGCGATCCTGGTGTCCGGCGACAACATGAACGCCGACTACAACGAGCCCGACGCGATGCTGCGCTGGCTGGTCGACCGGGGCGTGCCGGCACAGAAGGTGGTGCTGGACCATGCCGGCTTCGACACGTACGACTCGTGCGCTCGGGCGAAGCGGATCTTCGGGGTGACGCGCGCGACCGTGGTGACCCAGTCCTTCCACCTGCCCCGGGCTGTGGCGCTGTGCCGGCGCCTCGGCATCGACGCCAACGGCGTGGGCGACGAGACCGCCAAGCGGTACGCCCGGCAGTGGTGGATCAGCTCCACCCGCGAGCACGGCGCCTGCGTGAAGGCGGCGCTGGACCTGCTCACCGGCCGGGACCCGGTCCATCTCGGCCGCCGCGAGACCGGCATCGACGACGCCCTCCGGGACGGCTGACGACGGCCGACACCGGCAGCCGGGCGCGACGGGAGTCGAGATCGGGACACCCCTTCCTCTGGAGCAGCGTCCAGTCTCAGGGTGTCCACATCTCAGGGGGAAGCCCAGTCGACGCCTCGCCGCTGGCTGCGGTCACCTCCTGCTGCGACCAGTCGGATCCGCGCCGCCGCACGTCGACGCCGAGAACCCGCCGGGTCCACGGCCGGACCCGGGCGGTGAGTACGTCGCCGACCCGGCAGCGGTCGGCGATCTCCGCCGGCAGGATCCACGCTCGCGTCCGGTCGAGGCGTCCATCGTCGACGGCCAGATGGTAGAGGCTCGGGATACGACGCCGACTGGTGTCGCTGCCGACCTCGCGCGTCTGCCACACCTGGTGCCACAACACTTCGCCGGTGATCGTCGCCGGCGCGACGGCGTCGAGCAGCACCCGCACCCCGGTGTAGACCGCGTACCCGAGCAGCGCGAGCCCGACCACGGTGAACCCGACGGTTACCACATCCGCGTCGAACAACCTGTGCCACAGGTCCCTGGGCGAGGCGAAGGTCCAGCCGATGAGGGCGGCGATGGCCACCCGGAAGACAATCCAGCCGAGCCGCTGCCCGTAGCGGGGCAGCATGCGGGGATAGGTCACGCTGACCTGCCGCCACCCCCCGGTGTAGGACGACCAGATCCGCTTGCGGTCCGCCATCCCGAGGTCGATGACCTGACTCGCCACCCGGGTGACGCCGAGCGCGGCGCCGTAGGGCAGATACCGGCCCCAGACGGCCACCGCCGCGGGCGGGAGATCGGCGAACGACTCGTGCGCGGCCAGCCAGGCGCGTACGCCCAGCCAGCGGGCCGCGACCGCCCGACCGGCTGCGGTGTCGCGCTCGCCACCGACCTTCGCCGCGACGCCGCACAGGGCTGCGGTGACGACCAGGAACAATCCGGGAACAGCGCCGAAGTCACCGTTGTCGCGGTGCAGGTAGTGCGCCGCTCCGGTGGTGACGCCGGCGGCGGCGAAGCCGGCGAGCACGGACAGGGCGGTCACGATGGCCGGCGAGAACCGCCGCCGGGACAGGCCTGACCGGCGGGCGTCGGCGATCACGGCGAGCCGGAATCGGCGGGTCCAGGTAGCGGAGCGGCTGGCATCGGCGAAGCCCAGCGCGGTCAACGGGACCACGCCACCGACCGCGCGCTCCACGACGCGGTCGAAAACCTGCTTCTCGTACGCGGTCAGTTGCGCCGGAGGCCCGCCAGTGACGTGCACCGTGGTGTGCCGCGGATCCGCGCCGGCCTGGCGCAGCTCGAGGTGGCCGCGCGCGGCCAGGTCCAACAACGTGGACTCCGCCGCGTCGACGGTGAACTCCCACCGGTTGGCCAGCAGGCTCACCACGGCCGGCGGCTCCGCGCCGGGCAGGTCCATCATGGCCGGGCCGGCGGGTACCGCGGCGGGACGGGTCAGCACCCGGGCGCCGGCGTACGCGGCCAGCCACAGCGCCAGGCTCACTGCCGGCAGACCCAACTCCACCATCAGGTTGATCATTGTGTCACCCGATCCCGCGCCGTCCGGTCAGAACCGGACCGACACGTCCGCACGCTCGTCACCCGCCGCCTCGAAGTACGGCTCGATGTGGAAGCCGCCGATGCTGGCGATGACGTTGGTCGGCACCGACTGCACCGCCGCGTTGAGCGACTGCACGGCGCTGTTGTAGAACTGCCGCGCGTAGGCGATCCTGTCCTCGGTGCCGGACAGTTCGGACTGCAGGGCCAGGAAATTCTCGTTGGCCTTGAGCTGCGGATACGCTTCGGCGAGGGCGAACAGCCGGCCCAACGCCTGGGTCAGCACGCTCTCCGCGCCGGCCTGCTCCTGCGGGCCCCGGCCGGCGCTGCCCGCCGCGGCGGACCGGGCCGCGACGACCGCCTCCAGAGTGCCGCGCTCGTGCGCCGCGTAGCCCTTGACCGTCTCCACCAGGTTGGGGATCAGCGAGCGCCGCCGCTTGAGCTGCACGTCGACCTGCGCCCAGGACGCTTGTACCTGGGTACGCAACCGGACCAGCCGGTTGTAGGCGGCTACCGCCCAGCCGATCACCACCACAACGATCAACACCGGCACAGCCAGCACGGCCAGAAGCAGGATCCCTGAGCTCACCGATGCCACCCTTCGCCCAACACCTATCGGGGGATCGACCCGTAGGCAAGCATCGTTGATCAGGTACCGGTGCGGTGCAACGCACTGTCACCGATCCGACGGCAGCATGCGTGCCGACTCATCATGCATAGGGAAACACCGGATTCGGCGGCGGCCCCGAGGGCCTAGCGTTTGGCACATGACGACACATCCGTTCCTGACGGAACGCGACAGCGGCCACGATGGCACGCCTGGTTACGGTGTGGTTCGACGCCTGCTCGGCGGCATCGCGGCACTGATGTGCCTCGTCGTACTGGCCGCCGGATGCGGCAAGGCCGGTTCCGGCGGGTCCGGTGCGGCCGGCAGTCAGTACGGGTACGCCCCAAAGCCGGACGGGTCGGTGGTCTATCAGCCGGACGTTGTGCTCGTATCTGGCGGCAGCAATGTCATCCGCTCGGTGAGCGAGGACGGGTTCACCTACGTGATCGATGGCGACGCCAAGGGTGTAGCCGACCTTGCGCCCGGTAAGATCATGTTCGCCACGAACGAGGCACTTGGCCGGGTGGCGAAGGTTGAGCCGGCGGGCGGCGACAAGGCCGTCACCCTGGCCCCGGTGGAGTTGACCGATGTGGTGCGGGACGGCCATTTCAAGATTGATCAGGCGCTGGATCTCGAGTCGCAGACCTTCAGCCCGCTCCCCGATCTGCTCGGGGAGGTCGTCAACGGGGCCCCGGCCGGGACGACGCCGGTCATGCCGGATGCCGCGAAGGCAACCGGACTGGGTTTGAACGCCATCAGGTCGACCGATTTCCGGCTCGCCGCGCCGCCAATCATCCTCGCCCCGGCGCGCGGGCCAGGGCCCGACCCGGCGGCCAGGAGCATCCAGCGCAAGGTCGGCGACTGGGACGTGTCGGCGTACAAGGACAACTCGAAGCTGGGGTTGTCCGCAGAGCACTCGACGGCTGCGGCGCGCCTCAAGGTCGACTTCGATATCCAGCTGCTCGTCAAGAACCTGCGTGTCTGGGGAGACATCCGGGTGACGAACGGCGTCGTTCCGCACCCGGCGTTCCGCATCGACGGGGTCCAGGGACTGGCCATTACAATCGCCGCCGGCGCGGAGGGCGGGCTGAGCGACAACAAGAAGGCGAAGATCGAGTTTCCCATCGAGGTCAAGCAGCCCATCATCATCGGGGGCTTCCCCGCGACCCTCAAGCAGACGTTCAAGTTCCTCGTCGAAACGGCGTTCACGGCGAAGAACGGCAACCTGAAGGCCACCGGCCAATGGGGGCTCGACGGCCCTATCGGGTACGTCGGCTCATCCCTCCTGACGCCTACCTTCTCGGTGAAGAAGAGCATCGTGGAGTCGCTGCGCGGCGTGTCGATCGGCGTCGAGGCCATCGTCGTGGCGGCGGAGTTCCGCTTCGGATTCATGATCGGCCTGCCGGTCGCGGGCGCCGGGCCGTTCGTCGGTGTCGTGGCCTCGATCGGATTGACCAACGGCTCGGCGGCCGGCCGGGTGGGACTGCCACTGGCCGGACCAGCCGTGAAATGCCGGGGATCCACGCTCGTCCTGACCGTGCGAGCCGGTGAAGGCATCAATATGTCAGAACCGCTGGCCAAGGCGATCGAGAGGGTACTGAAGGTCAGCATCCCGAAGGAGGCGGACTTCCTCAAGAAGGACATCGTCAACCGGACCGTCGTCGAGCCGGACGTGCCCCTGTGCCGGGGCTGAGTTGATCCGGTGATGTCCCGGCGTACGCGGCGAGTCCTCCCCCGGCCTTCCAGCCCTGCGGGATCGGCGACCGTTGGCCGGAGACCTGCGGAATACTCGCCCCGTGTGACCCGCCGCCCGCTACGCGTTCGCCGGGCTCGCCGGCTCCGGCTGTGCCTGCGACCCACCGGCCGGCCGCTCGTCGCCGTGGCCCGGCCACCACGCCCGGTGCCCGATCAGAGCGGTCAGGGCGGGGACGAAGAACATCGACATGACGAACGCCGACAGCACGATGCCGATCGCCACCGCGAAGCCCATCTGCTGCAGGAACGAGATCGGCGCGAGCATCAGCACCCCGAACGTCCCGGCAAGGATCAGCCCCGCCGCCGCGACTGTCGGGCCGGCGTGTTCCACTCCGATTGCGGCGGCCTCGTGCGGCTCATTGCCCTCCCGCGCCTCCTCACGCAGTCGGGCGATCATCAGGATGTTGTAGTCGGTCCCGATCGCCACCACGAAGAGGTAGAGGATGATCGGCAGCTGGAAGGTGACCCCGGGCTTGTCCTGCAGCCCTTGGAAGAGATAGACCGTGGCGCCCAGCGTGGCGGCGAAGTTGAGCAGCACCGCTATCACGAGGTAGATCGGCGCGACCAGGCTGCGCAGCAGCAGCGCGAGGATAAGCGCGATCAGGGCGGCCGCCACCGGCAGGATCACCGACAGGTCGCGGTTGTTCGCCGAGTTGATGTCCGCGAATATCGCGGTGGGTCCGCCGACCACCGCCCGGGTGCCGGGCGGGGCCGCCGCGTGCAGGGCGTCGCGCAGTTCCTCGCGGACGAGCGTGATCGCCTCGTTGGAGACCGGGTTTTCATTGAGCAACAGGTTGACCCGGGCCACACTCGGGTCGCTGCTTTGCTCCGGGGGCTGCGCCCGGCCCACTCCCGGGGCGCCCGCCGCGGCCGCCGCGAAGTCGCTGACCTGTCGCTCGGTCAGCGCTGACCCGTCGCCGGTAGTCAGGTAGACCTCGGTCGGGGCGAGCGCACCGGCGGCGAACCCGCGCTGCATGTCCGCGGCGGCCTTCGCCGACTCGGTGTCCTGCGGGAAGCCGGCGCTGAAGTCGTAGTCGGCCTTGTAGGTCAACACGCCTGCGGCGAGCGCGACCAGCAGGGCGCCGGATGCCGCCGCGACGAGCGCCGGACGGCGCCCGATGATGGTCCCGAGACGGCGCGACACAGTGGCCCTAGGGGCACGCCGCCACGCATTGGAGGGCCAGAAGACGTATCGGCCGAGCAACGAGACGACCGCCGGGATGAGCGTGAGCGAGGTGACCAGCATGACGCCGACGGCGATCGCGAGCGCCGGGCCGAGTGAGCCGAAGAAGCCAAGGGAAGCGAGGAGCAGCACGAGGAACGCGACGATGACCGCTCCGGCGGCCGACGTGACGACCTCGCCGACCCGCTCGACGGAGACCATCATCGCCGTACGCTTGTCGTCACCGGCACGCAGCCGCTCGCGATAGCGGAAGAGCAGGAACAGAATGTAGTCGGTGCCGATGCCGAACAGCACGATCAGCAGCACCGTCTGCAGATCCTGACTCACATTGAGATCGAACGCCTCACCCGCCGCGGCGACGAGCCCGCTCGTGACGGCCATGACAACGCCGATGACCACCACGGGCAGCAGCGCGGCGATGGGGCTGCGGAAGATGATCAGGATCAGCCCGATGATCAGGATGATCGTCGCGATGCCGACCACGGCAAATGCCTTGTTGAAGGTGTCCTCGTTGTCGACGAAGCTCGCTACGTCGCCGGCCACACCCGCGGTCAGCCCGCTGCCCGCCAGCTCCGGACCGATAGCCACCCGCAGATCGCGTACGGCGTCGAGCAGCGCCGGGTCGTCCGGGGTTACCGCATCAAGCCCGACGTTCACCACCTGCACCGACCTGTCCGCCGCCACGGCCTGCGGGCCGGTGAGGTAGCCGGAGGTGCGCAAGATGTTCCTGGCCTTGAGCGACTGGGCGAGCTGGCCCACCGTCGCCTCGTCGGCCGGCGTGAGCGACTGCCCGTCGGCGCGCTTGACCACGATGGTCGCCGTCGCTGTGGCCTGCTGCGGAAACGCCTTCTTCCCGAGTTCGATGGCCTGCACGGACTCGTACGAGCGGGGCAGGAAGCTGCCCTGATCGGCGGAGGTGATGTCGCTCAGCGACGGTGTGGCGAGGATGATGGCGGTTGCCGCGAGCACCCAGCCGACAATCACCCACCACGCCCGGACTACAACGAATCTACCCAGCCGCTCGAACATGGTTCCCCCGAGTGTTCGGCACACCGACATCTGGGGCCCAGGGCGCCCATCGGCGCCCCTCACCCTGCGGGCAGCCTTCGCCACCCCTTGTGCATCCTAACCTCGACCAGCGCTCCTATCTCGACGTTCTGACCTGGACACGCGCCCGCGCCTGGCCATTGCGGCGGCCCCCGGCCCTTCCGCGCCTCCTCCCCGGCGTTGCTGCGGAGGCCCGAATGGGGACGGCGGCAGGGCCGGACCGCGAGCAGATCCCAGGCCCGGCGGTCCGTCGGGCGCCAGTCCTCAAGTACGATCCCCGAGATGGGCGACCTTGGTGCTCGCGTACCGATGGACCACGAAGCCTACGAGCAGCACGTCCGCTCCGGCCGCTGCTTCATCTGCGCCTTCCTCGCAGGCGAGGATGGCTACAGGGCAGCTGACTCCATCGGGGCCGCCGAAGAGGTCACCGAGAGCCGATCTACCTCATGCTGGATTGCCACCGCGCCAGCCAGGTTGAGCATGCGCGACCATGCCTCGTCAGTGCGGGCGAACCCTCACTGACGAGGCAATGATCACCGGATGTGCGGCTTGGCGCACGGCACGACTACTGCTCGACGACCGTGATCGTCGCCGTGCGGTAGTTGTTGCGCGTGTCGTTGTTCGTCGGGTCGTAGTTCTGCTCGATGTTGCCGGCGGTGTCGACCGAGAACCAGCGGAACGTCGTGGTCCCGGTCACGTGGAACGCCTGCCCCGGCTCACGGAACTCGGTCGCCGCGTAGCGCGGCGACTCGAGCGTGGGCCGGCTGCCGTCCGTGGTGTAGTAGATGGTGGCCGGCTCGCTCGTCTCGAAGTGCACGTCGACGGACCCGGTGTACTTCCCGGCGCCGGGAACGAGCTTGGACGTCGGCTTCTTGTTGTCCTTGCCCCAGTCCGCCGCGACCCGGAACATCTCCATGATCCCGTTGGCGTACTCCATCGTCTCGGCGTGGCCGCTGACGAGCTCCGGGTTACCCACCCACGCCGGCTGGAACGAGCCGCCCTGCCAGTTACCGGTGGCCGGGTTGTAGATCGAGCCGCCGACCTCCCAGCCGAAGGCGTAGATCCCGTAGGTGTGGTACAGATCCTCGCGCACGTTGCCCGCGGAGGAGTAGAGGACGTCGGACGAGCCGCCGACGTTCTCCGGCGTGACGACGGTCTGCCGGTGCGCCTTGACCTGCGACAGGATCCGGGCGGCCGACTGCCAGTAGAACGCCTCGTCACCCAGCGGCGGGCGCGGCGTGGTGATCCGCCCGTCCGCGATGTAGGCGCCTGGCTGCCAGAACAGCTGGCCGCCGTTGGAGTGCACCGACATCATGAACTTGATGTTCCGGTACTTTTCGACCAGCCAGATGATGTTCTTCGACTCCGGCTCGGACAGCTTCTCCGGCCCCTGGTAGGTGTCGCTGACGCAGCTGGTCGACCCGCCCGAGTAGCCGTCGTGGGCCGACCCGACCCGGTAGTTCCGGTTCAGGTCGACGCCCCAGGAGTTACGCCGGGCCGGATCGGCGTTGTCGTCCGGGCAGTGGTTCGTCATGTTCCGGCGCTGCGAGGCGAAGTTGTAGAAGCTGTAGTTCGCCCCATCGGGGTTGTTGGACAGGATGAGGAAGACGTCGGTGTTGTCGACGATCTTCTTCGTCTCCCAGTCGGACTTGTAGTTGTGCACCAGACGCTCGGCCGACTCCAGCGAGGTCGTCGCGGGCACCCACTCGCGGGCGTGGTCCTGCGCCTGGATCAGGACGCCTGGGTTCCTGCCGTCGCGGTGCTTGCCGATCCGCAGCACGGGAATCGTGGCCGAGCCGCGCGGCACCTCGCCCTCCGGTGCGCCGGCGCGCTTCTGGTCGAGGAAGTCGGTCAGCGCGACCGGGCCGGACGTCGACGCGACGATGCCGGTGCCCGCGTTGGTGCGGTACGGGTGCGCCCGGTCAATCAGGCCCTGGGAATGGGTCCGCAGCGCCGCCGCCACCTGAGCGGCCGTACTCGCGAGCCCACCGGAGGCGTCCTTCGCGAGGAGGACACGGACCGCCTTGCCCACCACCTCGACCGCAAGCGGGAGGTTTGCCCCCGGCCGGTCCACGAACTCGACGGTGATGTCGTTGCCACCCTCGTGGCCCCACGCCGCCGAGCTGACCACGACCGCAGCCTGCCCGGTACCGCCGATCGTGGCTTCCGCCTTGCGCTGGTAGCCGTTCGTCTTGTTCGGCAGGTAGACGATCTCGGCGATGTCCGGGTACTGGCGGGCGATCTCCTCGGCGCGGCTGTAGAGCTGCTGCGGGTGCTTGTAGCCGTCGACGAAGTTCCACTTGTAGGCCGGGTTCGCCGTCAGCGGCGGCGCACCGTCCTCCAGCCAGTTGGAGACAAAGCCGGTGGCGACGCCGCCGGTCGAGCTCGTGACCCGGATCTGGTTCGGGCGTGCGTCGAGCTTGAACAGGTTCCGGTGGAACATGTACTGCCCGGAGTCAACGAACCGGCTCATCGTCCGGGCGAAGCCGAACGACTGGCCCGGGCCCGAGTCGTTCTCGAGCTGCATGGTGACGATCGGGTTCGTCTGCTGCCCTTCGGTGGTACGGGCCTCGACGTAGAGGAAACCCTGGCCCTTTGTGGTGAACCAGTCGGCGCGGGCGATCCGTACCGTCTCCTCGTGGCTGAACGGCTGGACAGCCTTTGCGCCGAAGGCTTGGATGCGGCTGTCGGTCTCGTCGCTCCATGCGAAGCTCTCGTCGTCGCCGAGGATCTTGACGCCCATCGCCTCGAGTTCGGCGATCTGCTCGGCGGTCACCACCGCCTCGCCTTCGATGCCGGTCGGCACGCGCTTGAGGCCGTGCTCGATGTCGAAGCCGGCGGCGACGACCTTGTCCAGCATGTCGGCGCCGGTCAGCTGGATGCGTACGAGGCGTGCCAGCTCCGGATTCTCGAGGTGGGATCGCCCCGAGCCCGCCGTGGCTGTCGACTCCGCGGGTTCCGCGCCTGCGGGCGCAGGCGCGGTCCCCATGAGGACGCTCCCCACCAGGGCGGGCAGCGCGAGAAGCGCGATGCGCAGTTGTGTGCGTCGCATCTCCCCTCCTTCTGCTTGTGGCGTGTGGTTGAGGTGGTGGCCGACCCTTGTGTGGGTCGGCCGTTGCATTCAGGACGGTCGTACTGAGCTCGCTACCGGGCTGCCTGGGTACGACGATGGTCGCCGTCGTGAAAACGTTCGGGAGGGCCGTGAGCGAGCTGGGTGCGGCTGGGCGTTCGCGCGTGGGCAGAGGGTCGGAAGGCCGGGAGCGCGACCGCCGTGATCAGGAAGCGGGCCCTCCCTCCACCCTGGCCTCACGACAGCCTTCAATTCGCCCGAGCCCCTCTTCGAGCAACGTCTTACCTGGACACGGGTCTCCGGCAGGGCGGCCGCGCAATCGGATGCGGAGAGACTAACGGCGTCAGTGAACCTGAATGGATCTTGGCGTGCGCAGTTGAGAAAATCTTGAGCTTCGCCGCGCCCCGTCGGTCGCAGCCGGCGGCGAAAGGCGCGACCGGGTGCCGGGTCTGCCCATGGGTGCGGACGACTACGGCACCAGACCCTGCTTCATCCCAAACCGGATAACCGTCGTCGCGCTGTCAGTGACGCCCAGTGACGAGTGGGTGCTCGGCGGGCGCTCGTACGACGAGCGTCCCTCACGTCCCGGCCTGTCCGGCCGGCTCCGGGTGGGTCGTGTGGCTCCTGGCTGTGGGCCAACGTCCGACCGCTGTGCCCCGCCCACATGCCGGGCGAGGATCGCGACACACGTGGGCACGGCGTGGGCGCCGGGCCGGCCTCCACCGTCGTCCGCCCAGGTACGGCGGCCGCACACCCGTCGTCAACGCGCTGCACGTGGTACGAATGCCCTCTAATCTGGGAGAAAGATGGCAGAACGGGCGAGCCGATGACGACCACGCGCGGTGCGAAGCTGCTGCGAAGACCCGGGGATCCGCGACCGGGAAACTTCCTGGACCTGTTCTTCGACCTCGTGTTTGTCGTCGCGCTCGCCCAGCTCTCGCACGGGCTGACCGAGGATCTCAGGTGGAGCGGCGCCTTCCGCACGCTGGTACTGCTGGTGGCCATGTGGTGGGTCTGGGCCGTCACAGCGTGGATAACCGACCTGTATGACCCGCGACGGCCGGCGATACAGCTGCTGGTCACCGCGACCATGCTCGGCACCTTGGTGATGGTGGTCGCGCTGCCCGACGCGTTCGGCGAGCGAGGTCTGGCCTTCGCCGGCGCATACGTCACCATCCACATCGGTCGCCAACTCTTCCTCGCCCTCGCCCTGCGTGGCCACGAGTTGCAACGCAGAAGCATGCGGCTGCTGTTCTGGTTCAGCGTGTCGGCGGTGCCGTGGATCGCGGGTGCCCTCGTGCCGGGTACGGCGCGCGGGGCCCTGTGGACGCTGGCGGTTGCGGTGGACTACACGAGCGGCATGCTCCGCTACCCGACGCCGGGGCTGGGTCGCTCGCCCAAAACGGAGTACCCGATTCTGGCCGAGCACCTGGCCGAGCGAATCCGGCAGCTCTTCATCATCGCGCTCGGCGAGCTGATCCTGGTCACCGCGTCGACCCTCAGCGACAGCGGCTTCGCGGCTGATCGGACGACAGCGTTCGTGGTGTCGTTCGCCGGCACGGCGCTCTTCTGGCGGATCTACGTCCACCGGGCCGGGGAACTGCTACCCGCCGCCATCGCTGCCGCCCGCGACCCGGACCGCCTTGCCCGATCGGCGTTCGTCGCCCACCTGGTCATGCTGGCCGGCATCGTCGCCAGCTCCGTCGGCAACGAACTCGTCATCGCCCATCCGCTCGGGCACACCCAACCAGCCTGGGTCGCCGTCATCCTCGGCGGACCCGCGCTGTTCCTGGCCGGTCGTGCCGGCTTCGAATTCGCCGTCTTCGCCCGCGTGTCCCGAGATCAGCCGATCGGCGTCCTCGTGCTGGCCGCCCTGACACCGCCGATGCTCCTCATGCCGCCCCTACTCGCGGCCATCGCCGCCATCGCAGTCCTCACCGCGATCGCCATCGCCGACGCGGCCCGCACCCGCGGGCGCCCACCCGAGCCGCCGTCACCGCCCGGCTAGTGCGGTGTCCACCAACGTTCACCGGGTACCCGGTGGTTGTTGTGGATCCTCGCGAGTGGCCGGTCGGACGAGTTCAACGCGTGGCGCGAGGGCACCCGCAAGTTCATTAAGGAGCTTACGGCTCGCCCAGCGCTGCTTTGCTGACAATTTCCCAGCGCACCAGGCTGCCACCCTCCGGCGGGTCGTCGGGCGTGACGATGCTTCGAACACTGCCGAGGATCTGCCAGGAGGGCATGTCGTAACCGCAGCTGAGCCCGTCGCGGCCGTAGATCAACGGCGTTGGTGCCACCGACCAGGTTATGGCGTCAGTGCTACGCGCGATGCCGACCACCGTCTTGGTGTCCGTACGACCGCACTCTCCGCTGGCGCCCGAGAATGCCTCGAAGACGATGTACCAGTAGCCGTCGGGCCCGCGAGTCATGTCCGCCCTACCTACTCCAAAGTTGGCCCAGTCCGGCGTCGGCGACAGGTTGATCTTCTGACGGGCGCCGGTGTATTCACCAGCCAGCGCGTCGAGCCAAATTGCCCCGCGCATCTGCTTCAGACGCCCAGTCGCGTCGTGCCCGTGGAACGTCAGGAGGTAGCCGGTCCCATCCTTTTCGATATCGGGCGTCCCGACCTCATCGTCCCACGCACCGACCGCTCCAGGTCGAAGCAGGAGCATGCTGTTCGACCAGTTGCGCCCGTCGGTGCTGGTGACGTATCGAATGGAGTGCAGGCTCCGTCCCTGCCCGGGAGCGACGTAGTTCGGGTCGTGGTCACGCTGCTCAAACACCATTACGAGGCGGGATCCGTCGGCGATGACGTCGGGTGCGTACACCCAGGTGCTGTTGACGCTGTCGTCAAAGCTGCAACTCTGGCCCTGCTGCACCGTCTGCAGGGCAGGCAACGGACGTCCTCCGTTCACCGGTGTCCAGGTGGCTCCGCTGTCGCTCGAAGTCGCCATCGCCACGCCTTGCGGAATGGAGCAGGTGGTCCCCGCCGGGCTGATGAAGGTCCGGTAATACATGAGGTACTGGCCGTTCCAGATGACCGAGGTGCTCTCGGCGTGACCGCCGATGGCGTCGGGAAACGGGGACCCACTCGGCTGGGCGAGGGTTGCGGTCCCGCTGAATAGATCGGCCGCCGCGGCCGTCTGCCCGTTGTTCGTCAGATCCGGGTCGGACATGGCTTCAAGTTTGGGCCACGCCGCCCCGAAGTTGATGTCGAACGGGCTCGCACCGGTGATTCGTCCTATGATCATCGCAGCAGAAAGGGCAATGAGCAGGACAGCGGCCAAACCTCGCATCTTCTTGGTCATGTCTCTCCACGTCGCTTCGGACGTATGGGGGCATTCTCGGACGACCGGGTCAAGGCCAGCGCTTCCATCCGTCGTTTTCGCGCCGGCCGTCGGCCTTCCGGTATGGCGGCAGCATAGTGCTCATACGCCCAAAACTGCGACCGCGCCATTTCACGCAGGCACGTCCAAACGGCGATTCAATTTGTGCAAAATCGGCAGGCGGAAGCAGGTGTTGAGGTATGGCCCGCAACCCGGGTAAAGCAGTCAGCGACCCTCAAAGGTGAGCGGGTAGCCAGCATGGAGGTGCAAACTGCCCGTTCTGACCGCGCTCCTGCCCGACCACGCCGCGCTGTCGCAGGCTTTCCTGGCCGCACGCCTCGGTGGCGGCGCCGCCCTGACCGTCGGTCGCCCCCAACACCAAGGTCTGCGCACCGGCCATCGAAATGCACCCCTCCTCGAAGCTAACGCGGCAACCGGTCGCCGCCGCGCTCGCCCGGTTCCTTCCCGCCTCGCCGTGGAGGGTCGTCATGGCTGCCTGGCGCGCTGGCCACCTCGTCCAGGCCTACAGCCGGAAGCGCGGTCAACGTGAGGGCCGCCGGTACGGACGCAGTTTCACGATCAGAGCCGGCTACGTGTCCGCCCGTCCCGACATCGCTGACCGGAGGGTCAGTGGCCGGCGCAGCGACAGCGACAGCACCGGGCCGCGCGCTCGTCGGCACCGGGCCGGACGGCGATGTCGACATACGGCCTAGGGTGGGCGGCATGGCAAGCCCTGCCCCCGTCGCCGACGGCTCCGCGGCCCAGAATCCGCTCACCCTGCTCACGCTGGACGAACTCCGGCAGCGCACCAGCGTGAAGTGGCGCATGCACCCGCCCGACGTGCTCCCCCTCTGGGTCGCGGAGATGGACGTACCCCTCGCTCCCTCCGTGGCCGACGCGCTCCGCCGCGCGATCGACCTCGGTGACACCGGATACGCGCACGGGACGGCGTACGCCGAGGCGCTCAGCGACTTCGCCGCCCGGCGCTGGGGCTGGCACAACTTCCGTGTCGACCACGCCACGGTCGTACCCGACGTGATGATGGGCGTCGTCGAGGTACTCCGGCTCGTGACCGACCCCGGAGACGCGGTGGTGGTCTGCTCCCCCGTCTACCCGCCCTTCTACGCCTTCGTCAGCCATGCCGACCGGCAGGTGATCGAGGCCCCACTCGGACCCGACCAGCGCATGGACCTCGCCGCTCTCGACGAGGCCTTCCGCCGGGCCCGGGCCTGCGGCCGCCGGCCGGCGTTCCTGATATGCAACCCGCACAACCCGACCGGCGTCGTCCACCGCCGTGACGAGCTCGAGGCCGTCGCCGAACTGGCGTGCCGGCACGGCCTGCGGGTGATCTCCGACGAGATCCACGCCCCCCTGGTGCTCCCCGGGGCGCACTTCACCCCGTACCTCACGGTGGCCGGCGCCGAGAACGCGTTCGCCCTGATCTCCGCCTCGAAGGCGTGGAACCTCGCCGGCCTCAAGGCGGCCCTCGCGGTCGCCGGGCCGCAGGCCGCCGTCGACCTCAACCGCATGCCGGAAGAGGTCAGCCACGGGCCCAGCCACCTGGGCGTCATCGCGCACACCGCCGCGTTCCGCGCCGGCGGGCAGTGGCTCGACCTCCTCCTCGACGGCCTCGACACCAACCGCTCGCTGCTGGAAACGCTGCTGGCAAAGCACCTGCCGTCCGTCAGGTACCACCGGCCCGAGGGCACCTACCTCGCCTGGCTGGACTGCACGGCGCTGGGCATCGACACCGGACAGTCGGACGGCGAACCCGGCGTGGCCAGCGACGTCGACGGGCCCGCAAAGATGTTCCTGGATCGCGCACGGGTCGCTCTCAGCTCCGGGCACGTCTTCGGCACCGGCGGGGCGGGCTTCGTCCGGCTCAACTTCGCCACCTCGCCCGCGATCCTCACCGACGCCGTCGCCCGCATGGGCCGGGCAGTCGACACGCATCGCCCGTCGGCGGGATGAGCCCTCGGTCCCAGGTGCCGCGAACCAGTGACCTCTTCGGTGTGAACTCTCGGCAGGGCGGTCGGATCGGGTGTCATGCGAGGTCGTCCGGCCTGCTGGGGTCGCTTCGAGTCGGGTTCGGTGGGTGGGGTTGCTGTACTTCGCTGCTGTACCGCTGCTCGACGAGGAACCGCCCGAAGTGGGCTCGCATCCGTAGCCAGTGCTGGCGGTCGTCACAGGGGTGGAGTCGGCCGCACCGGCACAGGCTTAGGGCCGACTCGGCGTGTTTGGCCAGCAGGATGTCCGCATGGGCCACCTGCGCCTTGGCGTACTCGCGGAAGGCTGCTGAGGTGTAGAGGGCTCCCATCGGTCACCGCCCCGTCCTGGGGGTGTGGCGGCGATGCCAGAGGGCTTCGGCGACGGCGTCCGCGGGGTCGATGTCCCCGGCCGCCAGGCGCTCGCGGGTGACGGCGATCCAGGGCGGCGAGGCGGGGGTGGCTTCGCCGCAGGCGGTTCGCATCCCTTCCTGGGCGAGCTGGGCCAGCCGGCAGGGGTCGCGTTGGTTCGTGTGCCAGCAGCCAGCGACCACGCAGAAGCCGGCGCTGTCGGGCCGGTGGGCCTCCCAGAGGGCGCGGGCCAGTCGCCACAGCAGGCGGTGCTGGCACTCGGCGGGCGGCTCCACGGGCGGGTTCTCGACATCGAAGGACATGCGCCGACCATCCCGTCCGTCGACGGGCCGCTCCATGGCCAGCAGTCATGTCACGGTGACATGGGACGGCTCGACCAGCGCAAACGGTCGCCCTAGGCTGTCGGCCTGAACACCTTGAGTAGTCGGAACGCGACGCTGGGAGCCGCCGTGCTGCTCGATCCGCTCGATCCACTGCGAATACCGGAGGATGCGTGGTCGCACGGCGAGGTACTGACCGCCTTGGCCGCCCGCGACATCGGCGGCCTGTTCCGCTGGATCACCCGTCTCACCGGAGCGAGTCAGAGCCGGATCGGGGCCGCCGTCGGGCTGGAACAGGGCTACGTCAGCCGGATCATGGCCGGACGCAAGGTCACCTCGATCGACGTCCTGGAGCGAATCGCCGACGGATGCCGGATGCCCGACCAGGCGCGGATCACGATGGGCCTGGCACCCCGACAGGCCGCGCCGCCGGCCGACCCCGGCCGGCTCACCCCCAGTCGACCCAGCGAGCTGCCGGTCAACCGGACCTGGCAAGACGACGTACGTAGTGCCGCAGAGCTTTGGCGAGGTGACGTGAACCGTCGAGACGTACTCCGGCAGGTGGCCTTCAGCTCCGCCGGCTACACCCTGCCGGCGCTGCGCTGGTTTACCGCACCCGACCCGGCCCCGGTCACCCAACCCGGACGCAGCACGGTCGGTCAACCGGAGATTGACACCATCCGCGCGATGACCGCTACCTACCGCCGGCTAGACAACCAGTACGGCGGCGGGCACGCCCGCGACACCGTCGCCCGCTACCTCCACCAGGAGGTGACCCCGCTGCTCACCGACGGCCGGTACGACCACCCCACCGGTCAACGGCTGCTCAGCGCCGCCGCCGAACTGGCCCAACTCGCCGGATGGCAGGCATACGACACGGCCGAACACGGCATCGCCCAGCGGTACCTCACCCTCGCCCTAGACTTCGCCCACGCCGCCGGAGACGACGGCCTCGGCGCGGAGATCCTCGCCGCGATGAGCCACCAGGCCACCTACCTCGGCCACACCACCACCGGCCTCGACCTAGCCCGCGCCGCCGGCCAGACCGCCCGCCGCGCCGGGATTACCGTCCTGACCGCCGAAGCCCACGTCATGGAAGCCCACGCCCTGGCCAAAGCCAACGACGAACGGGCCTGCGCCGCCGCCCTGCACCAGGCAGAACAAGCCCTCGACCGGGCCGACCGCAGCACCGACCCACAATGGCTCAGCTACTTCGACGAGGCATACCTGTCGGCCAAGTTCGGACACTGCTTCCACGCCCTCGGCCGCAACACCCACGCCGAACGCTTCGCCGCCCGATCCCTACGCATGGACAACCGCTACGTACGCGGCAAAGCCTTCAACCTCGCACTACTCGCCAGCGTCCACGCCCAACAGGGCGAACCCGACCAGGCCTGCACCATCGGCGCAGAAGCCCTGACCCTCACCACCCAACTACGATCCGCCAGAGCCGTCCGCTACCTCCGCGACCTGCAAACCCAACTCGCCCCACACCGGCGACTACCCACCGTCCAGCACTTCACCGGCCGCATCGACGCCACCCTCGGCCCCCGACGCTGACCATCACAGCTCCCCCCGAACCCTCCGCGCCACCAGCTCCAGCACCGCAATCACCGTGCCAGCACCGACGATCTCACCCCGGGACACCAGCCCGTACGCCTCGTCGAGCGGAATCCAGGCGACCTGCTCTGCCTCGTTCACGTCCACGGGCGTACCAATGTGCTCAGCCTGCCGGGCCAGGAAGAGCAAGTTCTCAGCGTCGGCAGTACCGACCCACGGTTGGAAGGACAGCAACGGCTCCACCCCCTGAGGCCGCCAGCCCGTCTCCTCCTCGACCTCCCGCACCGCACACACCGCCGGAAGCTCCTCGCCATCGACGTAGCCACCGGGCAACTCCCACACCCACCGGTCGAACACGAACCGATGCCGCCGCATCAACAACAGCCGCTCCCGATCATCGAGTACGGCAACCATGGCCGACCGGGGAGCCCGGATCACGTACTGCTCGAAACGCACCCCGTCCGGCAACTCCACCTCGGCGATGCTCAGCCGCGCCCGCCTGGTGTCGTCCACCACCCGCTCGCCGTGAACAGTCCACCGGGTCAACTCCGTCGCCTGCTTCTCCACCACCCCGCCAGTATCCGCGCCGAACCCACACCACGCCGTAGGCGGCACCTCTTGGGCGCATCTCCCGATGCGAGGCCCCAGACGAACACCCGACGCCGATCCCCGTCGGGGGGATGCGGACTCAAGCTGTCGGCTGGTGCCAGCTGGTGACGACCCGCGTCGACGAGCAAGTGCCGGGCGTCGTCTGTTCACGTTCGGGGTCGACCCGCACCGATGCTCTCGCTGCCTTCTTGCTGCCTCGCTGCCTGACGCCTCGCTTACAAGGCGCGTCCGGCGATCGTCACGGCGTCCGCCGTCGTTCGGGACGTCCGCGACCTCCCCCTCATCCGTCCGCTAGTGTTCGCCGGCGGTCGGCTCCGTTGATGTCAGCTGCGGATGTCAGGCAAAGCGTGACCCCCACAATGCCAGGGGGATCTCTCGAACTTTCCTGCTCTGGCGTGGCGCTGACCTGCGGCCAGCCAACCACTCTCTCCGTCAGTGCCCGTCAATCCCTGGCATGACCTGTCGACCTGGCACAGGTCTGGCACGTCCTACGGGTCGCGCGGCACCAACGACCTCTTCGGCAGCCCACACCGGCAGGAGTCGGCACAGGAGCGGTCAGCCTCGCCGGTCCTGCTCAACAGGTCCGCCCAGATACGGCGCTGTCCGGGTCAGGAAAGCCGGCGGGAGTGGGCGGAGAGCAACGACCGCAGCGGTGCCAGGCCCGCCGCATCAAGCCCCCGCTTCGGCAGTACGAGCACTGCCCCGCCGCGCCGCTCCGACGCAAGCAGGACGAACGATCGATCCGTCTCCACGTGCAGCGGGTACTGAGCCCAACTTGTCGTCGATTGTCCGGCGGCGCTGCTGAGATACACCCCGGTGTCGGTAACCGTGGCCTGCATGGGCTGGGACAGCGCAGGATTGCCGCGCATGATCTGCCGAACAGGAAGCCGGTAGATCCAGCGGGAGCCGCCGAAGAGCCGGCGCAGCAGCAGGCTGAACCCGACGACGACGGGCACCACCACGACGAACACGACGACGGCACCTACCACAGCGGTGCCCGCCGCCACATTCCCAGACACCGCAGAGGAAACGAAGACGACAGCGAGCAAGCCGACCGTCAGTAGGGCGCTCAGCCACCGCAGATACCAGGGACGCGGAATGCTGCGGTTCTGGGCGGCAAAGCCGTCCAGTAGATCGTCCGACGTGAGGGTGTAGTGCAGCTGCACGGGATGAGCCGTGACGTTCTCCGAGGGCATGACCGAGAAGCGTACTCACCGCCGCGCATCCCTGTGGTCATCATTGGTCGCCTCGGTCTGCCTTGACGGGCTGGTGACGGCCTGGACCTGGTCCTCATCGTCGATGCGCGGTGAGGCAGCTCCACCCCACCTCCTGTCAAGGGTCAGGACGAAGTCCTGTCCGATGGCCTTAGGTTTTCCTTGTGGGCGGACAGCAGAATTCCGTGCTGACGGTCAGGTGATCTCCGGTGGGGGTTAGGTCAAGGCTTTCACTCCCTTGCCGGTGAGGGCTTGCTGGAGGCGGTGTGAGTCGCCTTCGGTGGTGATCAGGTGGGCGTGGTGCAGGAGCCGGTCCACCGTTGCGGTCGCGAGGGTCTTGGGCATGATCGTGTCGAAGCCGGATGGGTGGATGTTGCTGGTCACGGCGATCGAGCGGCGTTCGTAGGCGGCGTCGACGATGCGGTAGAACGCTTCGGCGGCGTCCTGACCGGCGGGCAGCATTCCGATGTCGTCGACCACGATCAGGTCGCTGCGGCAGATCCGGGTGATGGTGCGGGCGGTCGAGCCGTCGGCTTTGGCCCGGCCGATCGTGGCGGTGAGTGTTTCGAGGGTGAACCAGGCGACGCGTAGGTCGGCCTCGATCGCCTGCTGTGCGAGGGCTTCGACGAAGTGGGACTTGCCGGTGCCCGACGGGCCGGCCACGGCCAGGTTTTCGGCTCGGCTGATCCATTCCAGGGTGGACAACGCTTGCTGGGTGGGCGTGGGGATGGACGACTCGTCGGGCCGCCAGGTGCCGAATGTTTTGCCGGTGGGGAAGTTCGCGGTCTTGCGGCGCATCCGTCGGGTGGCGGCGTCGCGGCCGATGACCTCTTCGTTGATCAGCACCCGGAGGACTTCGGCGGGGTCCCACCGTTGGGCCTTGGCGGTGGCGATCACGTCGGGCGCGGCGGCGCGCAGGTAGGGCAGCCGCATCCGGCGCAGAAGTTTGTCCAGGTCGTCGGGCAGGGCCGGGGCGGGGCGGGTCACCGGTGGGCCTTTCTGAGTCGGCGGTGAAGGGACAGGGCGCTCTGTTCGACGGTGGCGGCCAGGCCGGCCGCGGCGAGGTGGCCGTGGCCGCTGCCGTCGAGGAAGCCGGCCAGGTCCGCGTGGGCGTCGTCGTCGGCGTGACGTAGCCAGTCCTCGATCAGGTCGAGCAGCCGGGCCAGGTCTGCGGCCTCGTCGAGGTCGAGGACCACGCCCGCGTCGGCGGATGTCGGGGTGGACTGGGCCGGGGTGGGGGGTGTGGGGGTCATCGGCCGAACCTTTCCCAGGAGGCGGTGCCGGGTTGCGCGGAGTAGGTCTCGTCGACGCGGACCAGGTCACCGGGCTCGCCTCGGGTGGCGAGGTGGTCCAGGATCGAGCCGAGGTCGTGTTCGTCGAACCGGCCGGCCGCCGCGGCCAGGCCGAGGGCCTGGTCGACCGTGCCGGTGCCGAGGATGGTGGCGAACTCGACGGCGCGGGCCATCTTCGCCCGGACCCGGCTGGTGCCGGTCGCGGCGGCCTCGATCAGCCAGGCGTGGGCGCCGTCGCCGATGGCCAGGAAATCGGCCTCGGCTTTCGTGCGGGCCCGTGGGCGAGGCGGACGCGGGTGGTTGCCGCCCGGGTGGTGCGGGTAGTGCGCATCGATGATGCGCGGATTACCCGGCGTGGACAGCTGATGCCGGGCGATCTCGGCCGTGCCCGTCGCAGTCATGGCGACGATCACCAGTTCGGTGCCCACGGCACGGCACCACACCCTCGTGCCGACATGTCCGGGCGGCGTGGAGTACCGCACCGACCCGAACCGGACCGTCTGATCCTCGCTGACCAGGCGTTCCTCGCCCAGCGCCGCCGTGTGCGGGTCGGCGGGCAGCACGTGCAGATGGCCGCGTTCGACCGCGAGCCGATCCACCGGCGCGGCGCCGGTCTCACGATGAACGCGGGCGTTGATGTGCTCGCACCACTGCTCGCATGCGGCGCTCAGCTCGGCGAACGTCGCATACGCGCCGCGCAGGTTCGCGTCCGTGGGCACCAGATCCGCCTTGGCGATCTTCACCGTGGCCTCGACCCCGCCCTTGGACTCGGGGTCGAACGGCTCGCACGACTGGACCGTCGTGCCGTAGTGCCGTGCGGCCGCGACGACCGTCGGGTGTCTGACCGCCACCCCGGCGACGTGCTCGACGGTGACCGTCTTCGCGTTGTCGCCCAGCAGATACGCCGGCACACCCCCGACCTGGCGCAGGGTCGCATCCAGGCAGGCGATCAACGAGCCCATCGTCTGGTCGTAAACCGGGATCACCACCCGGAACCGTGACCACGCCAGCCAGGCGCAGAACAGATACGTCTTGCGGCCGGCGACCCGGGGCCCGTCACCCCAGTCGAACTGCAGCCAGAGCCCAGGCTCGGCCAGCCAGGGCCGATACGCACGCCGCCGCCCGGCCCGCCACGCGACCTTGACCTGACGCACCGCCCGCCGGGTCGTGCGTTCCGTGCCGGTGAACCCCATCGCCAGCAGGCGTTCATGCACCTTGTCCGCGCGGATCTTCGCCTTCGACGCCTCCACGAGCTCTTCCACTTTCGGCATGAACACGTCGATCAGCTTCGGCCGCGGCGCCGTCCGGACCAGCAATGGATCTCCGCCGCCGGCATCGCGCAGCGCCACATACCGGCGCACCGTCTTCGCATCACACCCCGCCAGCTGCGCCGCGGAATGCGGACACCTGGTCAGGTCGTACGACTCCAGGATCTCCATGATCTCCCTGTCAGACTTGGTCACGGTCTCTCCGGTCGGTCGGTTGCAAGGTCAGCAACCCGCAGCCAACCGGCCGGAGAGATCCACTTTCACGTGGCCGAGACGGAGATCACCTGACCGCCCAGCAGGAATTCTGCTGTCCGCGAGCAGGGACTCAACTGTCCGTCAACAAGGATTTTTCAGTGTCCGCTAGCACCTCCGACCCCTCGTTTGTAAGTTCTGGGCAGCCTGCCGACCGCGTCCATCCCCGGCCGGCCCTTCCCGGTCCAACCCGCCAAGAGCACGTGATCGTGCGCCGTCGTCCGTCGACGTTGCTACAGGCGCTGCTACACCGGGCATCCCCTGGACCAGCGGATTAAGAGGCACACAACGAGGGATGGCCGTCTTCGTGTCGCCCTGGCTGTCGTGACGGCCGAGTCCAGTCTGTGGCTGGGGCAACACGCCTCGGGTGCTGTCGCCGCAACCTTTGCAGGTGTGGGCGCGGATCGAGCATGAGCTTCCGCCTGCGCAGCAACCCGCCGGAGCACAGCCGGATGCGCCCGCTCGCCTGCCTGACCACTCTCAGTCGCTGTCGCCGCCTCTCGTTTCTTGCCGCTCCTCGCGCCACAACTCGTGTCCCCGCATCAGCCACCCAGCCCAGAAGACAGCGAACAGGATCAGGAAGCACGCGAACAGCACGATGGCGAGGACCGCCGCGATCGGCTGGAACCGCCCCCCATCGCCGTTCCATCCGCTCACCGCGAGTACTCCGAGGGCGGCACATATGATCATGACGATCAAGAGGCTCGGCCGGTCAACTGGGTGAGGCTTACGGGGCAGACGCAACTCCGGCTCCTTCGTCACTGGCCCAAGAGACGTCCAACCACGGCCGCCTCCCGACCGTCGCATCGTTGCAGCACCGTGCCCGAGATCCAAGACCCAGAATCCGGCGTACAGGTCGACTCGTCCGTCGCCCACCAGGTCAGCCGCCAACAAGTGGTGGCTGGCCTGCTGGTTCTTCGGGTGCTGCTGGTCGTCGTCGGTCATCTTTGGTCGTCATTTGACGGCCCGACGGCGGCCCAGACGGCCCAGCGACGGCCCGGTGAATTTCCCCGCACGTTCGGGCACGCCGACTTAGGTACCCGTGGCGGTCGGATGCCAACGCTGGGGGCTCGCGCGGCTGAACGTCTTGGTACTCGCTGCGCGGCAGAGCGGGCGCGCCGCAGCGGGTCGCCGGGGGATACGATCCCACCCGTGAACTGGCGTCAATTTATAGCGGCCCTCATCCAAACGTTGGTATGGCCCCTGACCGCCATCATCATCGTCCTCCTGTTTCGCAGCAAGATCAATACGCTGCTTAACCAGCCGCTCACGAAGCTAAGGGCTGGGCCGGTTGAGGCTGAGTGGGATATCGGCATCCGAGAAGCCCAGGAGGCGATCGCCCCGGAGCAGCCGGCTGACCTTGGCGCAGCGCGAGAGCCGGAGCCTGAACGGGTGCCGGAGCCGGAGCCTGAGCCGGAGCCTGAACGGGAGCCGGAGCCTGAACGGGAGCCGGAGCCTGAGCCTGAGCCTGAGCCGGAGCCTGAACGGGAGCCGGAGCCTGAGCCTGAGCCCCGACAAGAGGGCAAGCCAGAGGTCGTCACCGAACGAAAACCCGAGCCCGCTCATCGGCGAGGCCGCCCTCGCGAATTCGGCATGCTGATGACCTCCTCGGGCAAACTCAGGCAACACGCGTCTGAGCTACTGAATGAGTTCAAGAAGGTATCGAAGACCTCCCCCCAAAGCGCAGTATTGATGGGTTTCTCCCTTCTCGAACAGACGCTGGAAGACTTCGCCTATGCAGCCCGAGTTCGTCCACTTGAAGCTGGCGGCAATTCGGTCCTTGCAATTACACGCCAACTTGCAAGTAAGGGTCTGATTGGCTCAGGTGTCACAGTTGCAATCGATAGGTTGCGCCATCTAAGAAACTCCGCCCTGCACTCTCCAAATGAGATAAGTTCTCTGGACGCCCAGGACTACCTCGCGGTCCTTTCGAGTACCGTCCTTACCCTTTTACATCCGGCAACTATCTATGAGGCGATGGTTGCCGACATGCTCACATATCTAAGGTTCGAGGTAGGCCGACCTCGCGCGGACTCTGGTGTAGATCTACTTGTGGCGTCGCCCGAGGGTCGTGCGGGCATCATTGTCAAGTATCGCGAGCGCGGGAAGTTTACGATCACAGATATAGCGGAGGCGCTTGACGCTGCGAAATCGTTCGACTCGGGCTGCGTAATTGTGACGAATATTCCGTTCTCCAACGCCGCAGCATTTTTTGAGGAAGACGCCAGATACGTGAAACATCCCACGGAGCTCGTCACCTGGTATGGGTTCGGGGACAACAATGCACTGAGACACGCCGTCAACAATGCATTTAGCGGAAACGAGGACGGATAACAAGAACCTACTTGTAGCCATCACTGATGCTCCTATGGATGTCAACCGGCTCTCACGCTGGCGGAGTACGACTGTTTCGTCCCGAAAGAATGATCAGCCGTCGACGAGCTGGGCGAGTAGCCGGGGTGAGCTGCCGGAACAGTCCACCGTCGTCCGTGGGCGTCCGGCGTCGGCCGCCCCGGTCGTCACCCAGTTGGTCACCCAGCCCGAGGGTCAGACGTTGAAGCGAAACTTAGAGCCGCTAGCCCGCCACCAGCGCGCGTCGACGGCTCCCGCGAGCTGTACCCCGCCGACCGCATCCGCCTCGGGCGATAGCAGTGCGGCCTACGCCGTCTCATCTTCGCGCACGGTGAGGCACCGGCGGCGGTCGAACCACTCACGCTTTACCAGACACCTGCCCGGCAACACTGATAGCCGTTGCGGCAAGTGCGGACACGATAGCCACGACAGCGCCGAGAGTCGTCAATGCCTCTCTCGGCGACGCCCAGAGCCCGCGGTTCATCTGCCGCCAGGCATGCGGAACGATGGTCATCCTGAGCTTCTGCCACTTGCGCTGCCGCTTGCTGCATCCGAGCAAGAGGCCAGAAGAGTTGTTCCGGCACAGGGACCCGTCACGGTTGACTGCGCAGCACCAAACCGGGGCTTGAAACAGGAAGAACGCCGTCACCAACAACGACAACACAAGCAGCGCCACCGGGCCGGCGGCGCGTGTCCACCAAGCCGTGATGAGGATGACGAACGCCAGATAGCCCCAGTATCGTCCCAGACCCTTCATGAGCGTCGAACGTAGTGGAGTGGAAGCCCAGCGTTACGGGCCTCTGTCCGGCACCCGACAGCATCGCCTGGACGTCGGCCATGGTCCGGTACGGTACTTCGGTCGGCCTTAGGCCGATAACCAGCAAGTCCGTGATGGAACAATGTGTGGCTTTTGGAGCGGAAGTGGCAAAGCGCGCGTTTATCAGCTTCGACTATGATCACGACGTCACTCTGAAGGAGTTTCTCGTCGGCCAGGCAAAGTTGCCCGATTCGCCCTTCGAGATTCACGACTGGTCAATCAAGATTGCATCAGCCGATTGGGAGGAGAGGGCGCGGAAGCGGATACGAGCGAGCGACGTGGTTCCAGTAATTTGCGGCCTCCACACCGACACGGCTGTCGGCGTCTCCAAAGAGGTCCAGATTGCGCGCGACGAAGGTATCCCCTACTTCCTGCTTCAGGGCTACAAGGACGGTGCTGCCAAGAAGCCAAGGGCTGCCGAGTCGACGGATAAGATCTACAAGTGGACTTGGGATAACTTGAAGCGACTTATCGGCGGGGCTCGTTGACGGAGCCACATCGTGTAACTGATCCGATAGTTGTGGATCTCTACAAGATGGCGGCCGAAATGGCGGATCGCATTTCTGTACGGCGTGCCACCTCCAATGCCTTCTTCTTGACGGCGCAGACGACATTCGTGGCGGTTCTAGGGATCGCCATGCCCTCCCTATCGGCAGCCCCGCTATGGATAGTCGTGGCGATAGGTGCTGCCGGGCTCATCCTGTCTGCATCCTGGTGGCTTCAGCTCCGCAGTTACCGCGAACTAAACTCAGCCAAATTTCGCGTCATCAGTACCCTTGAAGAACAGCTACCCGTGAGGGTTTTCGCGGATGAGTGGGAAATTCTGAAGCAGGACCCCATCAAGAAATGGCGCCCAAGGTATGCAGAGCTAGGCGCCATCGAACGAACGGTTCCTTGGCTCTTCTCCTGCCTATACCTGCTCCTAGTCGTCGGGAGAATTGCCGGATGACGGATTACTTGAGCAATGACGCCTTGTTGATACGGTCGCAAGTTGACGAATCGCTAGTTCCCCCCGACTCCAGCGACCTGTTCTTGATATATGCCGTTCTCTTGCGGGCCAAGGGTGAAACCGTGACAGCGCCGGATGTTCACGATGCTTGGGTGGCCTGGATGCACATTCGAGGAGTTTCCCATGATTCCTCGATCCCATTCGATGACCTCGACGAAGAAACCCAGGATGAGGATTCTCCTTTCGTCCTAGCTATTCGACGTGCCGCAGCACTGAGGTGATCTCAGCAACGCAAAAGTGTTGATTGGTGCGACACGGACGAGCCGGACGATCCGGGTGCTGCTGGAAATGGGCGTGGAGCCCACGGTAGATGAGTTCTCACCACAAGATCCATCAACCCGAGGACTCCACGTGATCGCATATCGTGCCATGGTCGACGTTCCCAGGGAACTCGTGCAGCACCTCGGCCGGCTGCTCGCCGCTGAACGTCGCGCCCGCGGCACTCGGACCGGGACCCGGGCGTTGACCTGCTTCAAGCAGGCGTTGCTGGTGTTGATCTGGTTCCGCAAGGGCGAGGACGTGGCCCTGCTCGGCGCCGGGTTCGGGATCTCCCGGGCCACCGCCTACCGCTACCTGCACGAAGGCATCACCGTGCTCGCCGGCCAAGCGCAGGATCTGCACACCGCGCTGCGGCGGGTCGCCGCCGACGGCTGGTCGTACGTGATCCTGGACGGGAAGCTGTTCGACTGCGACCGGGTGGCCGAGACCACCATCAGCGTCAAGGGCGACACGATTGACGCGTGGTATTCCGGCAAGCACCGGGGGCGGATTCAAGTGATCATGGCGACACTGCGTTCCTTACCAAATCGCTGAACACTTCGATCGGTTTGAGCCAGTTCAACGTTTCACGCGGTCTGC
>NZ_JBEYTI010000039.1:0-52143 GCF_040642975.1 Micromonospora sp. NPDC047548 | reverse complement strand
CCTATACCTGGTTGGGCCCGGGCGCCCGGCCGCCGGCCCCGGCCGCCCGCCCGCCCGGCGTCACCTCGCCGGAATCCACCCGGCCCGGATCCGGCGCCGCCCGGCCAGCGTCAGGGCCGGGCGGCCGGGTCAGGGATGGTGCGGCGGCGGCGCAGCAGCAGCAGAGGCACCGCCGCCGCCAGCGCGACGGCCGCGAGCGCGCCCGCCAGCACCGGCCACCAGCCGGTGCCGCCCCGCTCCGTCGGCCGCGCCGGGTCGCCGGCGCCCAGCGCCGCGGGCCCGGCGATGGGCGGTGGGGGCGGTGACTGGGCGGCCTTCGCCTGCACCTGGGCGGTCGCCGTGCTCTGGTACGGCGTCGGCGAGCTGACCGTGACCTTCCAACTGCCGGGGGAGAGCAGCGGGCCGCTGGCGTAGAAGCCCTGGCCCTCCGCCGCCGGTTCCAGTTGCAGCGGTCCGGCCTTGCGGCCGCCCTCACCCTCGGCGGTGAGGGTCAGCCGTACCGGCTGGTCCAGCCGGTGGCCGTCGGCCCAGGTGGCCTGCACGGTGACCCCGCCGGCGCCGTCTCCCGCCACCGCCAGTTTGAGTTTGCCGCTGTGCCCTGCCGCCGGGGCCGTGGGCAGTGCCACCAGGCACGCCGTGGTGAGTGCGGCGGCGAAGATCCTCCAGGTACGCATCGAAGTCGGCTCCACTCGGGTCGGTGTGGGTGGGGTCCGTTCCCGCCGTCACGGGTCGACTACGGGAACGGACCCCGCTTCCTCTACAGCGAACGGCCCCGGGCGATCCGGGTGGGATCGTCACCGAGCCGGCCAGCGCCCTCGACCGGCTTGCCGTCGTTCGCCCTCACGCCCGCCCGGCTGGCCTCGCCGCCGAGCCGGACGATCATGGCGTCGGTGTCCCGGGTCAGTACGTCCCGGACCTCCGCCTCACCGATCAGACCGGACTTGGCGACCAGCGTCCGGAACTCGCCCAGCAGCTTGATCGCCTTTGCGTCGTTGCCGGCCGCCTCGGCGGTCCGGGCGGCGCCCAGCTTGTTCGACAGCTGCTGGTGCGCCTTGGCCGAGAGCCGCCCGGTCGCCTTGAACCGGTCCAGCAGGTTCTGCAGGTCCCGGAACGAGGTGGTGACGAAGAACCGGACCGTCGAGGTGGTGGAGTTGCCCGCCTTGTCGGTCGCGGTCACGGTCAGCTCGTGCAGGCCGAGCGGCAGCTCGTACATGGCCTGCAGGGTGTTGTTGGCGTACGCCCGGCCGTCCAGCACGCCGGTCGTCACCTTGATGCCCGAGGTCGGGTCGACCGCCTGCCAGGAGATCCGGACGTCCTGGCTGTCGCCGTAGAGCTGGCCGTCAGCGATCCCGGACACCAGCAGCGTCGGCTTCACGCCGTCGATCCGGAGCACCGCCGACTTCAGCGTCTCGACGGTGCCGGCGGCGTCGGTGGCCCGGTAGAGCAGCTCGTGCGCGCCGTCCCCGGTCACCTCGACCGGCGCGGTGTACGCCGTCCAGGCGCCCCCGTCCAGCGACCACTCCAGCAGCTTCACCCCGGAGCCGGCGTCGGTGGAGGTGAGCAACACCGGGACTGTCCCGGCGTGCCAGCCGTCGTCGTTCGCCGGGGCGAACGCCGCCGAGCTGACCGGCGCGGTGGCGTCGATCTTCACGGCGACCTTCTTCGTCGCCTCCACGTTGCCAGCCCCGTCGGTGGAGCGGAACCGCAGCTCGTACGTCCCGTCCCCGGTGACCTGGACCGGGCCGGTGTACGCGGTCCAGTCGGTGGCCCCGTCGAGCTGGTACTCGGTGCCCGCCACCCCGCTGCCGTCGGCCTCGTCGACCGCAGCCAGCGTGACGGTGACCGGCCCGGTGTGCCAGCCCCCGGTCGGGGTGCCGGAGACCGTGGCGGTGGTCACCGGCGCGGTCGTGTCGACTGGTTCGGTGCCGAGCCGGAAGTAGTCGAACGAGGCGGTCTTCGAGGCCGTCGCGTTCGCCCCGAGGGTGAACAGACCCACCTTCGGGGTGGCCCCGACGGCGGTGCTGGTCAACGCCGGCAGCGTCGTCCAGTCCTGCCCGTCGGCCGAGTACGACGCGGTGAAGGTGTTGCCGGCGCGGGCCAGCCGCAGGTGCCACGCCGCCCCGGTCAGGTTGCTCACCTGGGGCTGCGGGTTCTGTACCACCCCGCCGACCTCGCTGCGGAACTCGATCCGCCGGGCCACCGGCTGACCGGGCTGGTTGTCCACGATGAAGTCGAACTTGAGGTAGTTGTCGTCGTCGGCGTGGACGATCAGGCCGGCCTGCTGGTACTGCTCGCTCAGCAGGCTGCCGTCGACCTTCGTCTCCAGGGTCCAGTCGCCTGCGGGCGCGGTCTGGAGGATGAAGTTCGTCGGCCCGGTGTTGTTGGTGCCATAGATGTCACCCTTCGGCACGTCGATCCGCAGCGCGCCGCCGGTCACCCGGTAGGCCGCCGGGTCCTCCCGCAGCACCGCGTTCCACCGGCACTTGTCGAGCGCGGCGCCGGTGAACTCGTCGGACGGGTCGACCGGCTCGGCCGGCGCGTCCGGGGAGAGCTGGAACCAGTCGAAGGCCGCGTCCACCACCGGGGCGGTGGTGCCGCCGTTGAGCGCGAACAGCCCCAGCCGCGGGTTGGTGATGCCGGCGAGCGCCGCCGCCCGGCCGACCGGGGTGAAGGTCGTCCCGTCGGCGGAAAGGGCCGCCGTCAGGTTCGTGCCGTCGCTGGTCAGACGCAGGAAGACGCTGTCACCGGCCGGTGCGGCGGTGCTGTCGGCCGCCTCGTTGCGCGGGGTGCCGGCGGTCTCCCGGATGAACTCCACCCGGCGGCTGCCGGCGTGCAGCAGGTCCAGCTTGGCGTAGTTGTCGTCGTCGCCGTAGAGCAGCAGGCCGGCCTGCTGGTAGTCGGCCGTGGTGGGCAGAGTGATCTTCGTGGTGGCCTGCCAGGCGCCGCTGGGTGCGGGCTGGAGGACCAGGTTGGTGGCGTCGTTGCGCGCGCCGTAGAGGTCACCGGACGAGGTGGGCAGCCGCAGCGCGCCGCCGGCGACCGAGTAGAGCTGGTTCTCCCGGACCACCGTCCAGCGGGTCTTGTCCAGGCTGGTGCCGAGGAAGTCGTCCGAGCGCGCCCCGAAGCAGGACGTGTTCGGCGCGTCCACCCTGACCGGGACGTTCGCGTACGACTTCGCGCCCCGCTTGTCGGTCACCGTCAGCGTGGCGGTGAAGGTGCCCGGCACCGGGTACGTGTGGGTGGCGTCCAGCGTGGTCGCCGTCCCGCCGTCACCGAAGTCCCAGGCGTACGTCAGCGGGGTGTCGCCCTCGGCGTCGGTGGCCGTGCCGTCGAAGGCGACGGTGACCGGCGCGGTGCCGGTGGCCGGGGTGGCCTTGGCCGTGACCTGCGGCGGCGCGTTCTCCGTCACGCCCCGGCCGAGGAAGTCCATCCAGTTGACGTTGAACACCGAGCCAGCGCCGCCGGCCGGTTCGCGGGCCACGAAGTACAGCGTCCCGCCGCCGCTGCCGGTGACCGGGGCGCTCACGTCGACGTACTGCTGCCAGCCGCCGGTGCCCGGCACGTCGATGGACGCGACCAGCGGGCCGTCGACGGCCCCGGTGCGGACCTCGATCCGCCCGCCCTGGGTGGCCGAGGCGACCCGGAACCGGATCGAGTCGACCCCGGTCAGGCTGGCCGGGGCCAGCGACCACCAGTCGCCGTCCTCGATGAAGCCGATGTTCTGGCCGCCGCCGGCGGAGTCGGAGGTGGTCTCCTTCTGCACGCCCGGGTCACCGCCGCCGGTGCTGCCGGGGGCCCGGCCGGTGGCGGTGTAGTACTCGGCCTGCTTCCGCTTGGGCTGCAACTGCTCGATCGCCCGGCCGGTGAGCGGGCCCGCGCCGCCGGCGCCGCCGTCGTCGGTGTAGGTCGCCTCGAAGACGGCGAAGACGTTCGCCTCGGCGCCGTGCCCGGAGGCCAGCGAGGTCTGCACAACGCCCGAGCAGCCGGTGTGCTGCTCCAGCGGGTGGGCGTGCTCGTCGTGGCCGAGCAGCACCTGGAGCTTCACCCGGTCGCAGTCGACGGCGCCGTCCTCCGGGTCGGTCACCTTGACCGTGTAGCGGACCTGGTCGCCCCAGTCGAAGAAGCCACCGTTCGGGGGGAACTCGATGGTCACCGTCGGGGCGGTGTTGCCGACCGTGACCGGCACGTTCGCCACCGCGGTGCGACCGCTGGGGTTGGTGACGGTGAGCTGCGCGGTGTAGTTGCCGGCCGTGGCGTAGGTGTGCGTCGGGTTCGCCTCGGTGGAGTTCTGCCCGTCGCCGAACGCCCAGGCGTACGTGAGCGTGCCACCGTCCGGGTCGCGGGAGCCGGCGCTGGAGAACCTGACGGTCAGCGGCGCGGGCCCCGAGGTCGGATCGGCGCTGGCCTGGGCGATCGGGGCCCGCTCGCCGGCGATGTAGTCGATCCGGTAGACCCCGGAGTTGTCGTTGTTGCCGCCGAAGCCGCTGCCCCACTCGATCAGGTAGAGCGCGCCGTCGGACCCGAACTCGAAGTCCATCGGGCGGATGAAGGTCATCCCGGTCAGCAGCTGGTTGATGTCGACCAGCGTCCGGCCGGTCGCGCCGACCTGCATGGTGTACATCTTCGACTGGTTCCACTCACCGAAGAGCGCCTTGCCGTCGTAGTAGGCCGGCCACTTGCGATTCGACGGGTTGTCGGCGTCGTACCGGTAGACCGGGCCGCCCATCGGGGCGCCGCCGCCGCCGATCTCGGGGAAGCGTGGGTTGCCGGAGTAGTCGTAGTCGACGGTGGCCGCGATCGCCGGGGGCAGGTTGGTCAGGCCGGTGTTGTTGGGGGAGTCGTTGACCGGCGCGGCGCAGTCGAACTTCGCGCCGCTCGGCCCGGACGGGAACTGGTAATCGTTGTAGGCGTAGTTCGCCCCGGTGCAGTACGGCCAGCCGTAGTTGCCCGGCCGGTCGACGATGTTCCACTCGACCGTGCCCTCGGGACCCCGGTTCGGGTTGGCCGCGCCGGCGTCCGGCCCGTAGTCGGCGACGTAGAGCGTGTCGGTGGCCGGGTCGATGCCGATCCGGAACGGGTTGCGGAAGCCCATCGCGAAGATCTCCGGACGGGTCTTCGCGGTGCCCGGCGCGAAGAGGTTCCCCGCCGGCACGGTGTACGTCCCGTCGTCCTCGGGGTGGATCCGGATCACCTTGCCGCGCAGGTCGTTGGTGTTGCCGGAGGTGCGCTGGGCGTCGTAGTCCTGCCGGCCCGGGCGCTCGTCGATCGGGGTGAACGCGTCCGACTCGAACGGGTTGGTGTTGTCGCCGGTGGCCAGGTAGAGATTGCCGGCCCGGTCGAAGACCATGCTGCCGCCGGCGTGGCAGCAGGTGTTGCGCTGGGTGTCGACCCGCAGGACGTCCTTGCGGCTGGCCGGGTCGATGGTGTCCCCGGTGACGGTGAACCGGGACACCAGGTTGCGCGCCACGCCGTCGTTCGGGGCGTGGTAGAGGTAGACCCAACCGTTGTCGGCGAAGTCCGGGTCGAGCCGGAGGCCGATCAGGCCGTCCTCGTTGCCGGTGAAGACGCTCAGCCGGAGCGCGGTGACCGTGTTGCCGGTGTCCGGCTTGACGATCTGCACCCGGCCGTCGCGCTCGACGTAGAAGACCCGGCCGTCGGGGGCGACGTCCAGCTCCATCGGGTTGTTGGTGTTGCTGTCCAGGGTCACCTTCTCGAAGCTCGACGTCTTCGAGGCGCCGCAGTCGGCCTTCGCCACCCCGGCCGCGGTCCGGATGCCGCCCAGCAGGTGGGTGAGGAACTCCGGCTCGGCGTACGACTCCTGGGTGTGGCCGCCGCCGGTGTACCAGGCCCGGCCGCCGTCGAAGTCCTGGCACCAGGCGGTCGGGTGGTCGGCGCCCATCGCGCCGGCGCCGGGGGCGTAGCTCGTCTCGTCCAGGCTGGCCAGCACGTGCACGTCGCCGCGCGGGTTGGACTGGAAGTTGTACCACTCGTCGAACCGGGACCAGCGGTCCGGCAGCGTGACGCTGGACGGGTGCGCGTGGTCCTCCACCTTGACGGTGGCCTGCTGGTTGGCCGGGTGGCCGGCGAAGTACGCGCCGACCAGGTCGCCGTACCAGGCCCAGCTGTACTCGGTGTCCGAGGCGGCGTGTACGCCGACGTAGCCGCCGCCGGCGCGGATGTAGCGCTCGAACGCCGCCTGCTGGTCGGGATCGAGGACATCGCCGGTGGTGGAGAGCCAGATCACCGCCTGGTACTTCGCCAGGTTGGTGTCGGTGAAGGCGGCGCCGTCCTCGGTGGCGTCGACGGTGAACCCGTTGTCGGCACCGAGCTTCCGGATGGCGGCGAGGCCGGCCGGGATGGAGTCGTGCCGGAAGCCGGCGGTCTTGGAGAAGACCAGCACCGCGAAGGGCTCGGCGGCGGCCGGGGCCGCTGCGGGAAGCGGCTGGGCGGCGGCCTGGGCGGCCTGGGCGTCGGCCTGGGCGGCGGTCGGGCCGGTCAGGGCGCCGGCGAGCAGGGTCAGGGTCGATAGGGCAGCGATCAGCGAGCCGCGCAACCGGCGGCGTCGGCGGGATGAGGACACTCCATGCTCCTTGTCCTGGTGGGACAGCGGTGTGCATGGGGACGACTCGCCGCAGTCCATCCCCGGTCGGTCGGTGCGGGCCACGCCGAGGCACGCGCCGGTCGGGTCGGTCCGGGGCCACGCCGAGGCCGCGTACCGAAATATGTCGATCGATTGAACAAATTAGCGCCGCCGGATCGGTTTCCAGCAAGGCATGGGCATGTAACGATTCGATATCGGCGAGTGGCCTTTCCGGCGCGCGCGGAGGAAAGGTGCGAACACGGCGGGGCCGCTCGCCCGGCTCCCGGTGCCCTGCGGCGGTGCTCAGTCCCGGTGGTGACGGCCGGTGGAGCGCAGTGAGCGGCGGCCGCGCTCCGTCTCCGGCTCGTTGTCGGCCAGCGGGCGGCTCAGGCCGGTGACCCAGTCCACGTACTCCTCGTCCTGCACGGCCAGCGGCTCCGCCTCCGGGGCCTCGGCCGGCTGCTCGGGGCCGGGCGCCTTGTTCCGGCGGAACAGCCCACGCTTCGGCCGGGAGTTGCCAGCCGCCGGCTCCGCCGGGCGGGCGTCGACCGTCGAGCCGGGCACCTCGGCGGCGGGCAGGTCGGCCGCCCGACCCGGCGTACGCGGGGTGCCGGGCCGGGAGTCGCCCGCGTTCCAGCGGAAGGTGACCGGCTTTGGTTCCTCGTCCGGATCGTGGTCCGGGAAGGGCAGCTCGGCCCGGGGTGGCGCCGGCGCTGGCCGGGGAGCGGCGAAGGCGTTCCAGCTCACCGCGCTATTCAAGTCGGGCAGCTGGTGCCGGGGCCGGGGTGCCCGCTCGTCGGCGGCTGGGGTGGCACCGGTGCCGGCGCTGGCCGGCGTGCGGCCTGCGGGCGTGTCGAGCCCTGCCGTGTCGAGCCCTGCCGTGTCGAGCCCTGCCGTGTCGAGCGGGGTGGGGGCGGTGGTGGGAGAGACCGCGTCCGCCGGCTCGTCCGACCTGGCGGAGCGGGGCTTGCGGGTCCGCTTCGGCCGTGGCCCGGGGGTGACCGCCGCGGCGGTGTCGGCCGGCTCGGCGGCCCAGGTGGTCGCCGGGCTCGGCTCGGTAGCGGGAGCGGCCGGCTCCGACGCCCGCGGAGACTCCGCCGGGGTGGTGCGGCGGTCCCGCGGCTGGGGTGCGCCCGCCGGGGTGGCGGCCGGCGGGTCGCCCTCCGCCGCGCGGCTCCCGCCCACCGGCAGGTCGCCGTCCGACGGCTCTCCAACCGGCAGGTCGCCGTCCGACGGCTCTTCCGGTCCCCGGCCGGATGGCTCGTCCCAGCTCGCCGACACCGGTTCGGTGGCCGGGGCGTCGAGTGCGAAACCAGCGTCCAGGCGCGTACCGGACGGGGCCGGCGCGGTGGTCGGGGTGCCGGGCGTGACCGGCCAGTCCCAGTGCGCCGGGGTCGGCTCGCCCGTCCGGCCCGGGCCGGGCGGCGTGCCGTAGCCCGGCGAGGTGGCCGCGCCGACGACGCCGGCCAGGTCCACGGTGGTCGGGCCCTCGCCGGAGGCCGCGCTCAGGGCCGGGGCGTGGGGCAGCGGGCGCAGGATGTCGGTCGGCTCGACGGCGGCGTCGGCTCCGGTGGCGGCGAAGATCGGCCAGCGCAGCAGCGCGGCGGCGGCCGAACCCAGCGCGCCGGCCGCGACGGCGATCACCGCGCCGTAGTACGGGGCGAGCTGGTAGCGGTCGACGGAGTCGCCGGGGCCGGCGGTCAGGTAGGCGAAGGCGAGCAGCACCGGACCGGCCGCCCCGGCGCCCCCGCTGATCAGCGGGACGTGCCCGCGCCGGCGGGCCAGCCTGCCGGTCGCCGCGCCGGCCAGCAGCGCCACCGCGGGGAGAACCAGCATGGCCAGCCGCTGCGCCGCGTCCGCGTCCAGCCAGGACGGCTCCAGCACGCCGAGGCGTACGCTGCGCGGCGGTCCGGCGGACAGCAGCGCCGGTGCGACGGAGACCAGCGCGATCAGCCAGACCGCGCCGACCAGCAGCGCGACGTTCCAGCCCAGCGGCGGCCGGAGCAGCACGGCCGAGGCGGCGCCCGCGCCGATCACCGCGCCGACGACCGCGCAGATCCCGACCGCCCAGACCGGGTCGACGGTGCTGAGTTCGGCGGCCCGGGCGGGTTGCATGCAGAGCGGGGCGACGACGGTGGCGCCGAGCGCGGCGGCGCCGGAGACGGCGAGCGGCACGCCGGTGCCGGCCGGCAGCCCGTCCCGGCGGGCGAGGCGCACGGTGACCACGGCGCCGACCACGGCGGCGGTCACGGCGAACCAGCCCACCCAGGCGAGCTGCGCCGGCCACCGGTTGACGTCGGTGAAGGCGCCGGTGAGCCGTACGATGCCGAACCCGTACGCGATGCCGAGCTGGCCGGCCCCGGCCAGCACGCTCACCCCGAGTGCGGTGAGCAGCAGTCTGCCCCACGTCCGAAAGGCCATGTGGCGCACGTTACGGCCCGGTGCGCCCGATCGCCACTGTGGCGCGGCGGGGCGGCGGCCTGGGGTTACTTCAACTCGACGAGACGGGCCAGATACGTCGTGTCACCGATGTTGGTGAGCATGTGGACCGCACCCGGATCCCGGTAGACCACCCCGCCGGTGGGCTCGTCGGCGTCGATCCGGGTGCCGTCGACCGTCTGCACCACGTTCTTCGCGCCTTGGACGGCCACCACCAGGTACGGGTGGTCGTGCCGGTGCAGCGGCTGCCGCTCACCCGGCTCCAGGCGGATGTGCCACACCCGGACCCGGTCGTTCTCGTAGACGATCTCCTGGCCCACCGGGCCGAGTTCGGTGTCGTCAACCACGTCGGTCATCGCGTTCCGTTCAGTTGGGGGAGCACCTCGCCGGCGATGAGCTCCAGGTGGTCCAGGTCGTCGAGTTCGATCAGCCGCAGGTGCACCCGGGTGGCGCCGATCGCGGCGAACCGGCCGAGCCGGTCGACCAGTTGCGCGGGGGAGCCCACCACCGGGTCCTCCGGCGGCAGGGCGCTCTTGACGTGCAGCGGCTCGGCCCGGCGGCGGGCCTCGGCGTCGGTACGCCCGATCGCCACCACCACCCCGGCGGAGAGCACCAGCGGGCCCCGCCCCGACTCGGTACGGCCGGTCCGGTCGCATGCCTCGCGGACCCGCTCGTACGCGCCGGCGGTCTCCTCGACCGACTTGAAGGGCATGTTGAACTCGTCGGCGTACCGGGCGGCCAGCTCGGGGGTGCGCTTCGGGCCGCGCCCTCCGACGATCACCGGCGGGCCGGGCTGTTGCACGGGCTTGGGCAGTGCGGGCGCGTCCACCAGCCGGTAGTGGTCGCCGAGGTAGCTGTAGGTCTCGCCGACCGGGGTCCGCCAGAGGCCGGTGATGATCTCCAGCTGCTCGGCCAGCCGGTCGAACCGCTCGCCCACCCCGGGGAACGGGATGCCGTACGAGGTGTGCTCGCGCTCGTACCAGCCGGCCCCGATGCCCAGCTCGACCCGGCCGCCGCTCATCTGGTCCACCTGGGCCACCATCACCGCCAGCGGCCCGGGCAGCCGGAAGGTGGCCGAGGTGACCAGCGTGCCGAGCCGGATCCTGGTGGTCTCCCGGGCCAGCGCGGCCAGGGTCAGCCAGGCGTCGGTCGGGCCGGGCAGCCCCGACTCGTCCCCCATCGCCTGGTAGTGGTCGGCCCGGAGGAAACCGTCGAAGCCGCCCGCCTCGACCAGCCGGGCGAACCGGAGTTGGTCGTCGTAGCTGGCGCCACGGTGCGGCTCGGTGAAGACCGCGACCCGCATGCTCATCGGTTCTCGGCCACGGCCGGCGTCTCGCGTTCCATCAGCAGTTCGTGCAGTTCGGCGCTGACCCGGGCGACGTCCGCCAGGTGGGCGTTGCGGCCGAGGGTGCGCGGTCGGGGGATGGCCACCTCGACGACCTTGCGGATCCGCCCCGGGCGCGGGCTGAGCACGACCACCCGGTCGGCCAGCAGCACCGCCTCGTCGATGGAGTGGGTGACGAAGACGACGGTGGCCCCGGTCTGGACGTGCACCCGTTGCAGCTCGCCGGAGAGTTCCTCCCGGGTGAGCGCGTCCAGGGCGGAGAAGGGCTCGTCCATCAGCATCACCCGGGGCTCGCCGATCAGCGACCGGCAGAGCGACACCCGCTGCTGCATGCCACCGGAGAGCTCGTGCGGCAGCCGCTTCTCGAAGCCGCCGAGGCCGGCCATCTCCAGCAGCTGGCGGGCCTGCTCCCGGTGCTTCGCCCGGCTCCAGCCGAAGATCTCCACCGGCAGCAGGACGTTGTCGAGCACCGTGCGCCAGGGGAGCAGGGCGGGGCGCTGGAAGAGCATCGCGATGTCCTGGCGCGGCCGGGTGATCACCGTGCCGCCCACGGTGATCTCGCCGCTGGTGACCGGCAGCAGCCCGGCGACCATGCGGAGCAGGGTCGACTTCCCGCAGCCGGAGCGGCCCAGCACCGCGACGAACTCGCCCTCGCTGACCTCCAGGTCGATGCCGCGCAGCGCCTCGACCCGGCCGGAGCGGCCGTCGAACGTACGCGACACGTCGGCGAGTCGGATCATGTCCGGCGGGCCTCCACTGAGTGGGCGGTCAGGAATCCGACAAAGGCTATCCGGCGGGTGTCCCTTGCCAACAGTCCGGGGTGGACCCTGGTTGTTTCCGTTCCGCAACCCGATGCGCCTGGCGTGGTGACGGTGGGTCTCTCGTACGCTGTGCCCGCGAAGAGTCCCTTCACGACGGTGGCGTCGGCTCCCCACTCACGCCGGCACCGCCGGACCGACAACCCCTCCGGGTGGCACATCACCCGGTCGGAAAGGACATGGTGCACTGATGAGAAGGCTGACCCGTACGGTCGCCGCGGCCGCCCTGGCCACCGCCCTCGCCCTGGTTTCAGGGTGCAGCAGCGGCTCCGACGAGTCCAAGGCCAAGGGCGGCGACGGCAAGGCGCTGGAGAAGGTGACCTATCTCACCTCGTTCGGCAACTTCGGCCGTGACTCGTACGCCTGGGTGGCGAAGGAGAAGGGCTTCTTCAAGGAGGCCGGCTTCGACGTGGAGATCAAGCCGGGCCAGGGCACCGGCGCGGTCATCCAGACCATCGTCGGCGGTAAGGCCGACTTCGGCCCGATCGACCTGACCGGTGGCCTCCTCCAGCTCGGCAACGGCGTTGCCAAGGACTTCGTGGCGGTGGCGGCGATCCAGCAGCGCACGATGGCCGCCGTGGTCACCGTCGAGGGCAAGAACATCGCCACGCCGAAGGACCTGGAGGGCAAGAAGCTCGCCGACACCCCCACCTCCGTGGTCCGCCAGCTCTTCCCGACGTACGCCCGGCTGGCCGGCGTGGACGCCAGCAAGGTGACCTGGGTCAACGGTGAGGCGCAGACGCTGATGGGCACGCTGGCCTCCGGCACGGTCGACGGCATCGGCCAGTTCGTGGTCGGCCAGCCCACGGTCGAGGCGGTGACCAAGAAGAAGCCGGTCGTCCTGCCGTACAGCGAGGTCATGCAGGACCTCTACGGCAACGCGCTGATCACCTCGGCCAAGATCGCCAAGGAGAAGCCGGAGATGGTCAAGCGCTTCACCGCGGCGCTGCTCAAGGGCCTGGCGTACGCCCTGGACAACCCGCAGGAGGCCGCCGACCTGCTGAAGAAGAACGTCGACGCGACCAACCCGGCCGCGGCCGCCGCCGAGCTCCAGCTGATGGCCGGGTACGTCCGGTCCAGCAACTCCGGCACCGCCATCGGCACCCTGGACAGCGAGCGGGTGGCCAAGAGCATCGCGCTCCTGCAGGGCGCCGGCGCGCTCAAGCAGAACATCACCCCCGACCAGATCATCGATTTCAACCTGGCGCCGAAGGCCTGATCGGCACCGACCGCGCCACGGGGGTGCGGTCACCGGGCTGACCGGTGGCCGTGCCCCCGTGACCGTGCCGGCCCCCTGGCCGGCAGGAGAGGATGGGACACGTGACGGAGATCCGTACCCGCTCCGGGGCGGGCGAGGCGGAGCGCGACGTCGCCACCGGCGCCGCAGCCGACGCGCCCGGGGTGGCGACCCCGACCACACCACCGGCCGCCGCGGCGTCGTGGCGCCCGGGGGCACGCCCGGCGACCGTCGGCCTGCCGCTGCTCGGCCTGGTGGTCGCGGTGACCGCCTGGTGGCTGGTCACCTCGGGGCTGGAACTGGTCCACCCGGCGTCCCTGCCGCCCCCGCAGGACGTGTGGGCCGCGTTGACCGCGGCGGTCGACGTGCTGCTGCCGGCGCTGGGGATCACCACGCTGATGACGCTGCTCGGTTTCGTGCTCTCCGCCGCCGCCGGGGTGCTGATCGGGATGGCCCTGGCCGCCTCCCGGCGGATCGAGCGGATGTTCGCGCCGCTGCTGGTGGCGGTCAACGCGGTGCCGAAGATCGCCCTCGGGCCGCTGCTGGTGGTCTCGGTCGGCTGGGGCGAGAAGCCGATCCTGACCATGGTCTTCCTGCTCTGCTTCTTCCCGATCGTGCTCTCCACGGCGACCGGGCTCACCACCACCCCCGCGGACCTGGCCGAGCTGGCCCGGTCGCTGAACGCCTCGTGGTGGCAGTCGTTCCGCAAGGTGCGTTTCCCGGCCGCGCTGCCGCAGATCTTCGTCGGGCTGAAGGTGGCGATGCCGCTGGCCGCCATCGGCGCGGTGATCGGGGAGTTCTACTCCGACAAGCCGGGGCTCGGCTACCAGATCCTGCAGTACAACGGCATCGGGGACACCGCGACCGCCTGGGCGGCGATCGTGCTGATCGCGGCCATGAGCATCCTGCTCTACGCCGCCCTGTCCCTGGTCGAGCGCCTCGCCCTGCCCTGGGTGCGGGCCACCACCAGCGCCCGCTGACCCCGGCCGCGCCGCCGACGGCAGACCCGGCATGCGCCGTCCCCGCCGCGACACGCCGGCTCCCCGTCACCCCGTCGTGGGCGTGCCGCACCCCCTGATGACGCTCAGCACCCCGGTCACCCGACCTGACGCCGGGCGGCACCCCGGCGGGTCATCGGACGACGACCGGCCGGCCCCCGACAGGGAGCCGGCCGGTGACCGACGACGCGTGCCGACCGAGGTGTGACCACACCCACAGCGCCCCCTGAAGCCGGCGAGACGCCGAAAACGCTCAGCCCGCCAGGCGCCAGCGCCCGCCACGCGCGACGAGGGTGGTCAGCGCCTGCGGCATCAGGCCGGAGTGGTTGTCCGGCGTCATCCGGATCGGCCCGGACAGCCCGTCCATCTGCGACGTCTCCAGCACGTCCCGGATGCCGTCCCGGTTGACCCGGCCGGCCGGGCCGCCGGCCCGCAGGACGGCGTCGGTGATCAGCTGGACCGCGTCCGCAGCGAACGAGGAGAAGCCGTTGTAGGTGCCGAACCTGGCGGTGTAGTCCTGGAACCACTGCCGGCGGGCGGCCTTCGCCGGGGTGGTGGCGATGACGTCGTCGATCACCATGGTCTGGGTGAAGACCAGGGTGGCCCGTTCGGTGGAGCGGGCCGCGTTGCCGAGGAAGAGGTCGCCGGCGGCGGCCGCGTCGAAGTAGAGCGACCCGGAGAAGCCGGCCTCCTGCGCGCTGATCGCGGCGAGCGTGGCCTGCTCCGGCGGGGTCCAGATGACCAGCGCCTGGGGCTCGCGAGAGGTGAGCAGGCGGACCGGCTGGCTGACGTCGGTGTCGGTGCTGCGGACGGCCTCACTGCGGGCCAGCCGCAGCCCGGCCTTGGCGAACTCGCCCTTCAGCGCGGTCAGACCCTCCCGGCCGTAGTCGTCGTCGCTGTGCAGGACGGCGACCTTGCGGATGCCCTTCCGGCGCAGTTCCGTGGTGAGCGTCCCCGCGCTGTCGGCGGCGTTGGGGGCCAGTTTGAAGACGTACCGCCGGTCGGCGACCGGGTCGGAGATCGCGCTGGACGGGGCGAGCGCGATGGTGGGGATCTTCTTCTCGTTGATGGCGCGGGCGGCGCCGACGGCGCATTCGTTGCAACCACCCATGATGATCGCGCTGACCTTGGAATCGTTGCTGAAGTCGCCGATGTTGCGCAGTGACTCACTGGCGTCGGAACGGTTGTCCTTCACCTCGAGCCGGATCTTCCGGCTGCCCAGGGCGCCGGACGTGTTCAGCTGCTCGATCTTCAGTTCCAGCGCGCGTTGGTGCGCCTTGCCGACCGGGGCCGCCGCGCCGGAGAGTTCGAGGTCCGCGGCGATGACGATGGGGCTCGTGTCCTCCTCCTGCCCCGCCCCGAACGAACAGGCGGTGAGCGTGGTGGCCAGCACGGCCGATGCGAGCGCCGCGATGGTCGCGGAGCGGATGGGGCTCAACTCAGTCCTCCAGGTGCGGCGCGGGCGCTGCCCGGTCACCGCCGCTAGTCCGTCCTCAGTGGAGAAACGGGATCGTCTGCCGTACGGTGTGCGCGAAGCCTGCAAAACCTTGCCAATGCCGGGCCTCGCGGTCAAGCGCGGGAGTCCGGAGTGGTTTCGGGACGGCTTTCCCACATGTTGGGGTCATCAAATATTTACGGATGCTCACTCCGGAGAGGCAACCGACCACTCTGGAGTGACAATGCCTGTTCAGAGCGTGGGCGAGAAAGAGGCTAAAAGGTGACCAGGTTGCCGGCTGGCCGTTTCCTGCCTCACTGCGGCTTCCCAAACGCGATCATCTCTGATGAAATCGCGGCCGTGCCGCGCGTGGCGCTCTCCGCTGCACCAGGCACGGGTCGGCGGGCAGGCGTGGAAGAAACGACGGAGGCGATGTCGTGAGCACCGGACCGACGACCCTGCCCGAAATTGGCGACGCCGCTCAGCGTGAGCGGGGGCGGCGGCTGCCCCGATTGAGGGACGCGCGGATCCGCTCCAAACTCGCCCTCATTCTCGTGGTTCCGGTCGCCGCAGTTATTGCTCTGGCAACTATCCGACTCATCTCCACCGGAGAGGGCGCGTACGACGCGACCCGGATCCGGTCGCTGACCGCGCTCTCCGTCGACATCTCCGCGCTCACCCAGGACCTGCACAAGGAGCGGATGGCGGCGGCCGGCTACCTGGCCACGCCGCAGCAGAAGGTCGACGACTACAACCTGCGGGTCCGCGCCACCGACCAGCGGATCACGGAGTACCGCGCGGAGCGGGCGGAGATCGGCGAGGTCCCGGCGGCCGTCCGCGACCGGCTCAAGGTCATCGACGACCACCTGGAGACGCTCAACAGCACCCGCCAGGAGGTGCTCGACCGCCGGCAGATGCCGGTGGCCGAGGCCACCCTGCGGTACGGCATCGTCCTCACCGACCTCGTCTCGTACGGCGACACCCTGGCCCAGCTCGCCGGCCAGGAGAGCCTCGCCGACGCCCGTCGCGCGGTGGCCGCGTTCGGCCGGGCCAAGGCGGCCGTCGCGGAGGAGGAGGCGGTCGCGTACACCGCGCTCAGCGCCGGCCGGCTCGACGAGGAGCAGTTCTCCGCCTTCGTGACCACGCTGACCAGCCAGCAGGAGGCACTGGTCTCCTTCTCCCTGGCCGCCGACCCGGAGCAGCGGGCCCTGGTCGAGGGCACGGTCTCCGGCGACGCGGTCGGGCTCGCCGACCGGGTGGCCAGCGACATCACCCGCTCGGTGGGGCAGCAGCCGCTGGTCGGCGCGACCGACGCCAGCGCCTCGATCGGCGCGGTCAACGACCTGATGCGGTGGGCCGAGATCCAGCTCCAGGACCGCCTGCTGAGCCGGGCCGAGCAGGCCCGCAGCGACGTCATCCGGCAGGCCGTCGTCGAGTCGGTGCTGGTGCTGCTCACCCTGATCATCGCCGTCTCGCTCGCCGTGGTGCTGGCCCGCTCGCTCAACCACTCGCTGCGGCTGTTGCGGGAGGGCGCCCTGTCGGTGGCCAACCACGACCTGCCGGACGCGGTGCGGCGGCTGCAGAGCATGGGCAGCGTCGGCGACGGCGGGGTGGAGGAGATCGTCGGCCAGGTCCGCGACCCGATCCGGCTGACCAACCGCGACGAGGTCGGGCAGGTGGCCTCGGCCTTCAACGTCGTGCACCGGGAGGCGGTCCGGGTCGCCGCCGAACAGGCCGCCCTGCGTACCAGCGTCTCGGCGATGTTCCTCAACCTGGCCCGGCGCAGCCAGACGCTGGTCGACCGGATGATCGGCGAGCTGGACGCGATCGAGCGCAGCGAGGAGGACCCGAAGCGCCTCGCCCAGCTCTTCGAGCTCGACCACCTGGCCACCCGGATGCGCCGCAACGACGAGAACCTGCTCGTCCTGGCCGGCGCCGATTCGACGGCGCCCCGCCGCGACGACGCGCTGCTGGTCGACGTGCTGCGGGCCGCCCAGTCCGAGGTCGAGCTCTACAACCGCATCGAGTTCGGCACCGTCGACACCGACATCTCGGTCGCCGCCCACGCGGTCAACGACGTGGTCCGGCTGGTCGCCGAGCTGCTCGACAACGCCACCCGCTTCTCGCCGCCGACCACCACCGTGGTCGCCGACGGCCGCCGGATCCGCGACTACGTGCTGATCCAGGTCGAGGACCGTGGCCTGGGCCTCACCGAGGAGCAGCTCGACTCGCTCAACCGCCGGCTGGCCGCGCCGCCGAGCGTGGACGTGGCCGCGTTCCGGCTGATGGGTCTCGCCGTGGTGAGCCGGCTCGCCTCCCGGTACGGCATCCGGGTCGAGCTGCGGCGCAACGTCGAGGGCGGCACGGTCGCCCAGGTGACGCTGCCGAACTCGACGGTGGTGCTGCCCGCCCACGGGGGCCGGGACCTGGCGCTGCACCGGCCGCGCCAGCCGCTGGCGGTGGAGCAGGCGCCCCTCACCACGGCCGGCCTCGGTGATTCGCTGGCCGGGGGGCGTACCGGCGCGGCGACGCTGACCGACCAGTGGCGGGCCGCCCCGCCGGTGCCGGCGCCCTGGCAGCCCCCGGTCGACGCGCGGGACACCGCTCCGGCGGTGACCCTCGGCGGCCAGGTCCCGCCGTCCGCGCCCACCTCGTCCGTGCCGACCTCGTCCGTGCCGGCGTCCGCCGTGCCCGCCTCGTCCGTGCCGGCGGAGCCGGCGTACGGCGGCGGCTACTCGGCCGGCGCTCCGACGGCGACCCAGCCCGTCCTCGACCCGCTGCCGAAGCGGGCCCCGGCCGCCGACGCCGCCCCGGCACTGCCCCGTGGACCGGTTGCCGGCGTGCCGTCGGCACCGGCCGAACCGTTCGCCACGGCGCCCGCGCTGTTCACCCCGGCGACCCCGTTCACGCCCGCCCCGGCGGCGCCCTTCGCCCCGACGACCCCGGGGGCCCTGGCGGTGCCGTACACCCCGCCGGCCCCGGTGCCGGCCACTCCGGTGGTGGCCCCGCCGGACCGGCCGGCCGACTCGCCGATCTTCCGGGAAATGGAGGCGGTGTGGTTCCGCTCCCACGGAGACGACGCCACCGCGATCTTCACCCGGCCGAGCTTCGACGAGCCGCCGGCCGACGGCGCCGTCGCGAAGCGCACCCGGCCGCCACTGCCGACCCGGGTGCCGAGCGCCCCGACGGCCTCCGGCACCCCGTCGGTGGCGTCGGCCGCCGCGCACACGCCGGCCGCGCCGCCACCCCCGTCGTACGTCCCGCCGGCGGTGCCGTCCGCGCCACCGGCGGCCCGCACCGCCCCGCCGCCCACGGAGCCTGCCACCCCGCCACCCGCGGAGCCGGGCGCCTGGCGGACGGCGGCCGACGAAGGCTGGTCCCGGGCCACCCGGGCCGCCGAGCCGGCCAACGCCGGAACCACCCGCTCCGGCCTGCCGAAGCGGGTGCCCCAGGCCCAGCTCGTCCCCGGCGGCGTCGAGCCCAAGGGCGGGCGGGACCGCAGCCGCCGTACCCCCGACGAGGTCCGCGGCCTGCTCTCCGCCTACCACCGCGGCGTGCAGCGCGGCCGTTCGGCCGGTACGGACCAGAACAGCACCTCGACCAAGGAGACGCGCCGATGAACAGGCCAGCGGCCATGCAGGACATGGGTTGGCTGCTCACCAACTTCGCCGACAGCGTGGCGGGCATCGCCCACGTGGTGGCGGTGTCCGCGGACGGGCTGCTGCTCGCTTCCTCACGGGATCTCCCGGGGGACCGGGCGGACCAGCTCGCCGCCATCACCTCCGGGGTGGTGAGCCTGACCGAGGGAGCCGCCCGGATGTTCAGCGCGGGCGGCGTGCTCCAGACGGTGATCGAGATGGACAGCGGCTACCTGTTCCTGATGTCGATCAGCGACGGGTCGTCGATGGCGGTCCTCGCCGCGCGCAGCTGTGACGTCGGGCAGGTCGGCTACGAGATGGCGTTGCTCGTCGAGCGGGTGGGTGCCGCGCTGGTGCCGCTGCCACGCGACGCCGTGCGCTCGTAGCCGGGATGTACGACGCCGGGCGTGCTCGCGCCCGGCGAGGGACAGGCGATCCGGTGCCGGTGGGCTCCGGGCGGGAGGAGGTGATGGCGAATGGAACCACGGCGGGACCCACGCGGGGCGTTGGTACGGCCGTACGCGGTCACCCGGGGCCGTACCGAGCCGAGCCGGGACATCGCCCTGGAGGCGGTGCTGTCGGCCAGCCTCACCCAGGCCACCGAGGCGCGCTTCGCCGGGCACGACAAGTACCGCATCGCCACGGTCTGCGAGGGCCGGGCACAGTCGCTGGCGGAAATCGCCGCGTACACCCGGATGCCGCTGGGCGTCACCCGGGTGCTGGTCGCCGACATGGTGGCCGAGAGCCTGCTGACGCTACACACTGCCGCTCCGGCCGAGGGCTACGAGGAGCGGATGAACCTGCTGGGAAGGGTGCTAAGTGGACTTCGCGAACTATGACCCCGCCGGGGCGCGCCGCAGCCGGGAGATCATCTCCGCGAAGATCGTGGTCGCGGGCGGCTTCGGCGTGGGCAAGACGACACTGGTCGGCGCCATCTCCGAGATCGAGCCGCTGACCACCGAGGCGCTGATGACGGCGGCCGGCGTGGGCATCGACGACCCGTCGAAGGTGCCCGGCAAGGAGACCACCACGGTCGCCATGGACTTCGGCCGGATCACCATGGCGCAGGACCTGATCCTGTACCTCTTCGGCACCCCGGGCCAGACCCGCTTCTGGTTCATGTGGGACGAGATCATCCGGGGGGCGGTGGGTGCCACCGTCCTGGTGGACACCCGCCGGATCACGGACGCCTTCGCGCCGCTGGACTACTTCGAGAACCGGAACCTGCCGTACGTGGTGGCGCTGAACCGGTTCGACGACGCGCCGCAGTACGAGCTGGAGGAGGTCCGCGAGGCGCTGGCCATCTCGCGGGACGTACCGCTGGTGATGTGCGACGCCCGGCGGCGCGACTCGGTGAAGCAGGTGCTGGTGACGGTGGTCGAGCACGCCATGCTCCGGCTGGAGTCCGAGCACGGCCGCGGCTACGCCCCGGTGGGCTGAACCGTCTCCGGGTCAGTCGACCCGGAGGCGGTAACCCCGCTTGACCACGGTCTGCACCACGCGGGGTGCCCGGAGCCCGGCCCGCAGCCGGGCCACCGCCATCTCCACCGCGTGCTCGTCCGCGCCCCGGGGCAGGGTGCGCAGCAGCGCCGTGCGGGACAGCACCCGGCCGGGCGACGCGGCCAGCGCCCGCAGCACCGTCATCGGGGCCGGCGCGAGCGGCCGCAGCTCGCCGTCGACCACGGCCGCGTGCCCGCGCAGGGTCAGCAGGTGCCCGGCGGCCTTGACGGTCACCGTACGCCGGGGCAGCTCGTCGACGATCTGCCGGACCAGCGCCCCGAGGCGGGCCCGGGCGGGTGCGCTGACCGGGACCCCCCGGCGGACCAGCGGTGCCGCGGTGACGGCGCCGACGCAGCTGGCCAGTACCTCCCCGCGCAGCGCCTCCAGCACCGTCTCGGCACGGTCACCGGCCGCCCGCAGCAGCGCCTCCGCCGCTGGCGCCGAGGTGAAGGTGACGGCGTCGACCAGCCGGCCGGCGACCAGGTCGATGAGCCGGTGCAGCGGTGCCGGGTCGGTGGGCGGCGCCCAGCGGTAGACCGGCACCTCGATGACGATGGCCCCGGCAGCCTCCAGCGCCTCGGTGCACTCCGGCTGCCGGTCGCCGTGCAGCTGCACGGCGACGACCTGACCGGCCACCCCGCGCTCGCGCAGGTGGTCGACCACCTCGTCGCAGCTCTCCGAGTCCGGCGACCACCGGTGGTGCAGGCCGGCGGCCCGGATCGCGCCCCGCGCCTTCGGCCCCCGGGCCACCACGTACGACCGGGAGAGCACCGACCGCAGCGGTCCGGCGAGCCCCCAGCCCTCGGCCGCCTCCAGCCAGCCGCGCATCCCGATGCCGGTGTTCGCCATCAGGACGTCCGGCGGCCGGTCCAGGCAGGCGCGGGTCGCCTCGCGCAGGTCGCTGTCGTCGGCCAGCGGCACGATCCGCAGGGCCGGGGCGAGCACCACCCGGGCGCCCCGCCGTCGCAGTAGCGCGGCCAGCTCGTCGCGCCGCCGGTCGGCGGTGACCCCGATGGTGAAGCCGGCCAGTTCGTCCCGCATCACTCCTCCTATGCCCGAGAAGCGTGCCGCCGGGCGGTTTCCGCGCCGGGTCCCTTCTGTTTCGGTCCTGTCAAGAGCGACGCACACCCGCGCGGGGGCACGCGACCGATCCGCAGGGTCTATGATGTGAGACGACTTTCTTGAAATATGGGAGGCGTGGCATGAGCGTGACGGCGGCCTTCGACGCGGTGGCGGGCAGCTACGACCAGGCCCGGCGACGCCTGGTGCCCCGCTTCGACGACTTCTACGGCACCGCGGTCGAGGTGGCCGCCCCGCCGCTGCGGACGGCGCTGGCGTCGGGGCGTACCCCCGAGGTGCTGGACCTGGGCGCGGGGACCGGGCTGCTCTCCCTGCTGCTCACCGCGGCGGTGCCCGGGGTGCGGGTGACCCTGCTCGACGGCGCGTCGCGGATGCTCGCGGTCGCCGCCGAGGGCCTGGCCGCCCGCGGGGTGGCCCACCGCACGGTCGTCGGCGACCTCACCGACCCGCTCCCCGCCGGCCGGTACGACGCGGTCGTCTCCGCCCTGGCCATCCACCACCTGGACGACGAGGGCAAGCGCACGCTCTACCGCCGGGCGGCGGCGGTGCTGCTGCCGGGTGGGGTCTTCGTCAACGCCGAGCAGGTGGCCGGCCCCACCCCCGAGTTGGACCGCCGCTACGACGAGGTCTGGGTCGCCCAGGCCGGCGCGCTCGGCTCCGACGACGCGGAGATCGCCGCCGCCCGGGAGCGGATGCGGCACGACCGGCCGGCGCCCGTGGCCGACCAGTGCGGCTGGCTGGTCGAGGCCGGCCTGGTCGACGTCGACTGCTTCTTCAAGGCGTGGCGGTTCGCAGTGTTCGGGGGTCGGTGCGCGTCCGCCTGATCTCACCGGCTCCAGTCGACCCGGGCTCGGCCGCTCACGGCGGGTCGCGGTAGCCAGGTGCGGGGAGCCCGCGACCCGCCGCAGAGCGCGATCACCCGGGTTGGTGGTTTGACCGCTTCGGCGACCGGCGCGAAGCGGGATGACTAGTGGTCATACCACTGGGTAATCTCGGCGGCATGACTGCCAAGGTGACCCTGTCGTTCTCCGACGAGACGATCGAGGAGGCACGCCGGTTCGCCAAGCGCGAGGGGCTGTCGCTCTCCGCCTGGATGGACCAGGCGGCCCGGGAGAAGGCGCTGCGCGAGGTCTTCACCGCGCACGCCGCCGCGGTCGGCCGGGCCGGGCTCGACCTCGAGGCCGCCGCGCTCGCCGACGCCCGGGAGGTCGACATGGTCGACGACGCGCTCTTCGGCGGACGTCCACGTGCTGCGTAGGGGCGAGATCTGGCGGATCGAGGGCGCCCGGGAACGGTTCGGGCTGGTGATCAGCACCGACGTCTACAACTCCACCGACGTGCCGATCGTGATCGTGGCCGAGGTGGTCGAGACGGCGCTGCTGCGGGACTCCCCGCTGGCCGTGCCGATGGGCGGGTACGTGGTGATGCCCGACCGGCTCTCCTCCCCGATGAAGAAGTGGTTCACCGAGTGCGTCGACGTCGCCGACACCGAGACCATGCAGCGGGTGGGGCGAGCGCTGCGCATCCTGCAGCAGCTCTGACCGCCTCACCTTCGCGCTGACCTGAGCGGTCTGCCCGCGGTCGGGGCCGCGCCGGCGGTCCGGCGCGTGAGCTGCGTCATTGTGGCGTCCCCGGCCATGCGGGGTGACCCCCCGTTTTGACCTGGCGACGGGGCGGCGAGTATCGTTGCCTGCTGTTGTACGACATCCAGAGGCGTGCCGCATCAGGTACGCTTGGTCGTTCGTGCGCGCTGGTCACCTCGGCGCGCGACCCCAGACCGACGACGAGACAAGGTAGACCTGTGCGTACGTACAGCCCGAAGCCGGGTGAGATCGAGCGTCAGTGGCACGTTATCGACGCCTCTGATGTCGTGCTGGGCCGCCTGGCCACCCACGCCGCCACGCTGCTGCGCGGCAAGCACAAGCCGACTTTCGCGCCGCACGTCGACACGGGCGACTTCGTCGTCATCGTGAACGCGGGCAAGGTCGCGCTGACCGGCAACAAGCGCCAGCAGAAGATCGCCTACCGCCACTCCGGTTACCCGGGTGGTCTGAAGCAGGTCGGCTACGACGAGCTGCTGACCAAGCGTCCCGAGCGGGCCATCGAGCTGGCCGTGAAGGGGATGCTCCCGCACAACAAGCTCGGCCGTCAGCTGATCAAGAAGCTGAAGGTCTACGCCGGTGCCGAGCACCCGCACGGCGCGCAGCAGCCGGTGCCGTTCGAGATCAAGCAGATCGCGCAGTGAGCGCGGGCGAAGGAAGCAGCATGACCGACATCACCGAGACCGAGGTCGCCCCCGAGGCCACCGAGGCGCCGGCGCCCGTCGCCCGCGCGCCCCGCGGCGACCGCCCGATCCAGACCGTGGGTCGGCGCAAGGAGGCCATCGTCCGGGTGCGCATCGTCCCCGGCAGCGGCAAGATCACCTGCAACGGCCGCGACCTCGAGGCCTACTTCCCGAGCAAGGTGCACCAGCAGCTCATCAAGGACCCGCTGGTCACCGCCGAGAAGCCCGAGGCGTTCGACGTCATCGCCAACCTGCGCGGCGGCGGCACCACCGGCCAGGCCGGTGCGCTGCGGCTGGCCATCGCCCGGGCGCTGATCGTCAACGAGCCGGACGACCGCCCGGCCCTGAAGAAGGCCGGCTTCCTGACCCGGGACGCCCGGGTCAAGGAGAGCAAGAAGTACGGCCTCAAGAAGGCCCGTAAGGCTCCTCAGTACTCGAAGCGCTGATCATCAGCGGCACGTTGTACTTCTGACGGACGGCCGGGCCACCTCCCCCACACGGGAGGTGGCCCGGCCGTTCGCCTTTTCCCTGGGACCGTTTTATCGGAGGTTGGCGGGTATGGGCCGGTTGTTCGGCACGGACGGCGTACGCGGGCGGGCGAACGCGGATCTCACGCCCGAGTTGGCGCTCGCGGTGGCGGTGGCCGCCGCGCACACGCTGGCCGAGTCGGACAAGACTCATCCCCCGCTGGCCGTGGTGGGCCGGGACACCCGGGCCAGCGGTGAGATGCTGGAAGCGGCCGTGGTCGCCGGCCTCACCAGCGCCGGGGCCAACGTGGTCCGGGTCGGCGTGCTGCCGACCCCGGCGGTCGCGTTCCTCACCGCCGAGGCCAAGGCCGACCTGGGCGTGATGCTCTCCGCGTCGCACAACCCGATGCCGGACAACGGGATCAAGCTCTTCGCCGCCGGCGGGCACAAGCTGCCGGACGAGATCGAGATGCGGATCGAGGCGGCCGTCGAGGCGAACGCCACCACCGCCTGGGACCGGCCGGTGGGGGCCGGCGTCGGCCGGGTGCACGACCTGCTCGACGGCGCCGACCACTACGTACAGCACCTGGTCGGCACCGTGCCGCGCCGGCTGGACGGGATCAAGGTGGTGGTGGACTGCGCCAACGGCGCCGCCGCCGACGTGGCCCCGGTGGCGTACCGGGAGGCGGGCGCCGAGGTGATCGCCATCCACGCCGAGCCGGACGGGCTCAACATCAACGACGACTGCGGTTCCAACCACCTCGACGGGCTGCGCGCCGCCGTCGTCGAGCACGGCGCCCACCTGGGTATCGCGCACGACGGCGACGCCGACCGGTGCGTCGCGGTGACCGCCGACGGCGACGAGGTCGACGGCGACCAGGTGATGGCGATCCTCGCCCTCGCCATGCGGGAGGCCGGCACGCTCGCCCAGGACACCCTGGTCGCGACCGTGATGAGCAACCTCGGGCTGCGCCTGGCGATGTCCGCGGAGGGCATCCGACTGGTCGAGACCAAGGTCGGCGACCGGTACGTCCTGGAGGAGCTGCGCGCCTCCGGCCTCGCCCTCGGCGGCGAGCAGAGCGGTCACATCGTCATGCCGGCGCACTCCACCACCGGCGACGGCGTGCTCACCGGGCTGCACCTGATGTCGCGGCTGGCCGCCACCGGCCGGTCGCTGGCCGAGCTGGCCTCGGTGGTGACCAAGCTGCCGCAGGTGCTGATCAACGTGCCGGTCGGTGACCGTACCGTCGGCGCGACCGCGCCCGCCGTCCGGGCCGAGGTGGAGCGCGCCGAGGCCGAACTGGGCGAGACCGGACGGGTGCTGCTGCGCCCGTCCGGCACCGAGCCGCTGGTCCGGGTGATGGTGGAGGCCGCCACCGAGGCGACCGCCCGGTCCGTCGCGGAGCGGATCGCCGAGCAGGTACGGTCCGCCAGCCCGACCGCCTGACGGGAGCCGGCCGGCCGGTCTACAGGCGCAGTCGGGCGGCGCGGTCGAAGGTGTCGGCCGGGTCCTCGCCGTCGGTGAGGTCGAGGTCATCCACGATCCGTCCGTCGCCGAGCCGGACCAGCCGGTCGCACCGGGCGGCGATGGCCCGTTCGTGGGTGGCCAGCAGGATCGTCATCCCGTGCCGGTCCCGCAGGTCCAGCAGCAGGTCGAGGATCTGGCCGCCGGTGGCCGAGTCGAGGTTGCCGGTCGGCTCGTCGGCGAGCAGCAGCCGGGGCGCGCCCATCAGCGCCCGGGCGATGGCGACCCGCTGCTGCTGGCCGCCGGAGAGCTGCGCAGGCAGCGCCCGTTCCCGCCCGGCCAGGCCGACCGCGTCGAGCAGCTCGCGGGCCCGGGCAGCGTGGTCCGCCCGGCCGCGGCGCGGCAGCATCGGCGCGATGACGTTGTCCAGCACGGTCAGCGCGGGCAGCAGGTGGTAGCGCTGGAAGACGAAGCCGACCCGCTGCCGGTACCGGGCCAGAGACGCCCGGCGCAGTGCGGTGACCTCGACGTCGTCCACTGTCACGGTGCCCTGGTCGGCCTGTTCGATGGCGCCGATCATGTGCAGCAGCGTCGACTTGCCGGAACCGCTGGGCCCGGTCAGTGCCACGACGGAGCCGGCGGTGATCTCCAGTGTCACGTCGTCGATCGCGGTGAGCCGCTCGGTGCCGGTGCGGAACTGACGGACCAGGCCGGCGGTCCGGACCGTGCTGCCCGTGGTCGCGTCCATGGTCACTCCTCTGCGAGTAGTCGTGCGGTCGGGAGGCGGCGCAGCAGCGCGGCCGGGACGAGCGCGGCCACCGAGGTGACCAGCACCCCGGTCAGCGCCACGGCGGCGGCGACCAGGACGAGCGCCGGCGGCAGGTCACCGATCAGCCACGCCGCGCCGCCCAGGCCCAGCGCCGCTCCGGCGAGCGCGCCGAGCGTGCCGAGCAGGAGACCCTCGTACCCGATCAGGCGGCCCAGTGCGCCGTCCGTCCAGCCCACCGCGCGCAGCGTCGCCAGCTCGGCCGCCCTGTCGCGGATGTTCAGGTAGAGCACGTCGGCCACCGCGGCGGCGCCGAGGAGCACCGTCGCGACTGCGGCCATGGTGTCCGCACCGCGCACGCTCAACGACACGGTGTCCCCGAGCAGGCTGCCGACGATCGCGCCGCGGAAGGCATACGCGGCGGCGGTGACCAGGGTCAGCGCGGCCACCCCGATGGCCAGCGCGCCCGCGCCGAGCAGGGTGCGCCCGGGGGTGCGCACCAGGTTCACCAGGGCCAGGCCGGGCAGGGTGCGAGGTCGGCGTATCCATCGGGCCGTGGCCACCGGCGGGCGCAGCGCGGCGGCCGGGTGGGCGCGCGCCGCCCGCAGCGCCGGCGCCAGGCCCGCGACCAGCGCCAGCAGCAGGGCCACCGGTACGGCGAGCAGCGCCCGCCGCCAGTCGATCCCGATGCCCAGCGCGGCGCCGAGCGGGAACGCCAGCCCGAACGAGAGTAGCCCGGCGGCCAGACCCAGCGTGGCGACCTCGCCGAGGATCAGTGCGCCGATCCGCCGGGCCGGCCAGCCCAGGCAGGCGAGCACCGCCAGCTCCGGCCGACGGTCCCGGACCGCGGCGGAGACCGCGTTGCCGAGGAAGAGCACGCAGACCACCAGTACCAGCACGAAGAGCGCGACGCTCTTCCGGTCGACCGCCTTCGTGATCACCGAGGCCACCCCGAGCGCGGACCAGTTCTCGGTCAGTCGCAGCTCGGGCCGGCCGAACGAGCCGGCCGGCAGCTCCACGGTCTGCGGCGCCGGGGAGGAGCCGAGGGTGATGTCGACGTCGAGGCCGGTGACACGGTTGATCTGCTCGGCGATCAGCCGGACCCGCTCGGCGGAGCGTTCGCTGTAGCCGTCGACGTCGGCCACCCGCACCCGGATCGCGCTGATCGGGGCCTTGAGCTGCGGGGTGGTGCCGCCTTTGAGCAGCTTCGGCACGCTGGCCAGGTTGGTGAGCAGCAGCGGCGGCGTGGAGAGGTAGCCGGCCGGGTTGCCGCTCGGCTCCAGCGGCTTCCCGCCGAGCGCGGTGCGGCTGCGCTCGTCGGCAGCCTCGGCCCGCGGCGGCTCGTACGTCTCCAGCGGCACCTTGCCCAGGTCGCTGAACCCGATCAGCTTCTCCGGGTCGAACACGCCCACCGCCCGCCACTGCCGGAATGGAGTGATCGCCCCGCCGGCGGGGAGCGGGATGCGCCGCAGCGAGCGCGCGCCAACGTCCTCGGTGAGCCAGGGACGGGGGAGCCAGCTGAACTCGCGTTCGGTACCGAAGACCTCCGGGCTGGCCGGTGGTACCGCGCCAGCGCGCAGAACATCGCCCGGCGACCGCTTGTACGCCACCGCGCCGGGTTGCGTGACGATCTGGAGCTGACCGAAGCAGCACCCGCCCTGGCCGGAGACGCCCTCCGCGAGCTGGGCTCGGTAACCGTCGGTCAGCTCCGCCCGCACCGATCCGGCCGGTGTGCCGGGAGCCCGGCGGAGGCTCTCCTCCAGGTCTTCGCCGGGCAGCCCGGCCGGCCGGGCGTCGGGCAGCCGGGTGAACGCGGCCCGCAACTCCCCGTCGAGGTAGGGACGGTTGGTGGCGAGTACCGGAACGTCGCGGTTGAGGGCGGTGCCGCGCATGGTCTCGGTCACCGTGTCGTCGGGACGTAACGGACGGCCGTCGACCACCGTGTCGTCGAGACCGACCAGTCGCTGTTCCGCGTCGGGGTCCACGGCGGCGAGCAGGAACGGCACGGTCAGTGGTTCGGTCAGCGCCAGCCGCTCGGCGGTCGCCGTCGGGGCGTCCCCGTTCCGGGCGAGGACGCCGTTCTCCGCCTCGAACCGGCCGTCGGGCAGCAGCCGGACCGGGGTGACGCTCCAGTTGTCGCGTTCCGACATCGAGCCGCGGTTGCCGAGCAGGCCGCCGCGTTGCGGGTCGCAGACCGGCCGGCTGCTGCCGTCCGGCTGCACCTCGCGGACCACCATTCCGCAGACGTCCTCGAGGGAGTAGGTCCGGCCGTCGGTGTACCGGACGGAATCCCGCATGTTCTCGTCGAAGACGGGATGGATCAGCGGCAGCGTGGTCACGTACACGTACCGGGGCTTGCCCGACGCGGTGGACAGGCCGCGTTCGGCGACGTAGGTGGGGTCGATCCGGATCACCTGCCGGTCCAGCGAGCGGTCGACGGCGTCGGTGAGATCGAGCCGCATCGGCACCGACGACGTCGAGTAGCCGAGCATCGCGATCGGGGCGGCCACGTCCACCCCGGCGACGGCCTTCACCTGGTCGTACTGGTCGGAGGTGATGCCGCCGTAGAGGCCGGAGAGGTAGTTGGGCCGGACCAGCCCCCGCTCGGCCTCCAGGGGGGTGCGCGTCCCGTTCGGACGGACGAGGATGTCGTACGCGGCACGGGTGTTCCGCTCGACAGTGCCGGTGACGTCCAGGCGGGATGTGGTGGTGGCGCCGGTCAGGACGACGAAACCGGTGGTCGCCACCAGTACGCCGGCCAGCAGCGCCACCGACCGCCCAGCACGGCCGCGTAGCTGCCCCCAGATGAAACGGACCATGTCGCGCCTCCCCGTGTGCTGACCACACTCTGCGCGATACATTGTGACAATGCAAGACCCGTCCGGGTGGACGCGTCCGGACCGGACAGGAGGAGACGGTGGCAATTCAGCACGCGGTCCTGGCCCTGCTCGCCCGCGGCCCCAGCCACGGCTACCAGCTGAAGGGCGCCTTCGAGGAGGCGGTGGGCCCGCAGTGGGGCCCGCTGAACATTGGGCATCTCTACCAGATCCTCGACCGGCTCTCCCGGGACGGCCTGGTGGTTTCCGAGCGGCAGACCCAGCCGGTCAAGCCCGACCGGGTGGTCTACGAGATCACCGCCGACGGCCGGGCGGAGCTGGACCGGTGGCTCGGCGAACCCAGCCCCCGCAGCGGCGGCTTCCGGGACGACTTCTTCCTCAAGGTCACCGCCGCGGCCAGCTCCGGGGAGGCGGCGACGGTGCGGACCGTGCTCGGCAACCAGCGTGGGCACCTGATGCGCGAACTGCGCAACCTCGACGGGCTGCGGCGCCGTGCCGAGGACCCGGTCGTCGGCCTGCTGCTCGCCGCCGCCGGCCGGCACGTCGAGGCGGACCTCGCCTTCGTCGACGACGCCGAGTTGGTGCTGCTCGCCGACGGCGGCGCGCTGCTCGCCACACTCGCCGCCGACCGGTCGCCGGCCGCCCCGCCGAACGAAGGCCGGGCCGCCCCGCCGAACGAAGGCCGGGCCGCCCCGCCGACCGAAGGCCGGGCCGCCCCGCCGACCGAAGGCCGGGCCGCCCCGCCGACCGAAGGCCGGGCCGCCCCGCCGACCGCAGGCCGGGCCGCCCCGCCGAACGAAGGCCGGGCCGCCCCGCCGACCGGGAACGGCGGACCGGCCCGCGCCGCCGGCTGACCGGGCTGACGCCGCCGACCGACCAGCGCGACGGCTCCCGGCCGACCAGCCGCGACCGCTCCCGGCCGACCAGGCCCGACCGTCGCCGCCGGTGGCTCAGGCCGTCGCCGCGGTCCGGCGCAGGAAGCGCTCGCCCAGCTCCACGACCTGCGCCGCGTCGAACTCCAGGGCCGGGCCGGCCACCGTCACCTCGGCCATCGCCAGCCCCGGCACCTCGGTGTCCTGCCAGCCGCCGACGAACCACGCCTTCTCCTCCTCGGCGAGGGCGAGGTTGGCGTCGTTCAGCGCGCCGGCCGGATGCGGCAGCCACAGCCGGAACTGGTGGGTGTGCAGGTGGACGGTGGACTCCCATAGCCGGGCGCCGTCGAGGTGCACCCGGGCACCCCGGTCGCGGGCCGTCCCGACCACCGCCACCAGCTCGTCCCAGGTCGGCAGCACGAAACCGGCGTCGGGCAGCGGCAGCTCGAGCAGCAGGGTGCCGATCGGCTCGTCGAGCGCGGCCACCTCCTCGCCGGTGGGGTTGCGCGGGGCCGGCGTGGTGAGCACCGCCCGCAGCCCGCCGAGCACCGCGTACGCGTCCCGCTCGTGCAGCAGCGGGTGGCTCAGCGGGTGCAGGCCGACCGCGTTGCGGCCGGTCAGCTCCGCGCCGTACCGCATGGCGACCTGCTGCGCCATCGTGCCGCTGGGGAAGAAGACCGCCGCCTCCGTACCGAGCAGGTCGGCCACCCGGCGCTCCACCGCCTCGACCGCGCCGCCCTCGCCGTAGAAGTCCGGCAGCAGCTAGTCGGGGGCGGCGGCCCGGATGGCGTCGAGCTGCTCGGCGACCGAGGGTGGCCGGGCCCCGGAGAGCACGGTGGCGCAGCCGCGCAGCGCGGTGAGCCGGCGGACCCGGTCGGCGTACCCGTCGGTCATCACCGCTCCTTCAGCCGGCGCAGCCGGGTGACCGCCTCGGTCAGCACCTCCGGACGCTTGCAGAAGGCGAACCGGACCAGCCGCCGGCCCGCCTCCGGGTCGTCGTAGAAGACCTGCGTGGGCACCGCCACCACGCCGCAGCGCTCGGGCAGCGACCGGCAGAACTCCACCCCGTCCCGCCCGCCCAGCGCGGTGACGTCGGCGGTGACGAAGTACGTCCCCTCCGGGGTCAGCGCGTCGAAGCCCGCGTCGGTCAGCCCGGCGACGAGCTGGTCCCGGCGCTGCCGCATGCCGTCGCGGAAGTCGGTGAAATAGGCGTCCGGCAGGGCCAGCGCCACGGCGACCGCCGGTTGCAGCGGCGCCGCGTTGACGAAGGTGAGGAACTGCTTTACCCGCAGCACCGCCGAGACCAGCGGGGCCGGGCCGCTCACCCAGCCGACCTTCCAGCCCGTGCAGGAGAAGGTCTTGCCCGCCGACGAGATGCGCAGCGTCCGCTCCCGCATCCCGGGCAGCGTGGCCAGCGGCACGTGCGGCGCGGCGGCGTCGGGGAAGACCAGGTGCTCGTACACCTCGTCGGTGACCGCGTACGCGCCGTGCTCCTGGCAGAGCTCGGCGACCAGGGCCAGCTCGTCGGGGGTGAACACCTTGCCGGTCGGGTTGTGCGGAGAGTTGAGCAGCACCAGCCGGGTCCGCGGGCCGAACGCGGCGCGCAGCGCCGCCGGGTCGAAGGCGTACCGGCCGTCGTCGCCGGGACGCAGCGTCACCGGCCGCCGCACCGCGCCGGCCAGCGCGATGGAGGCCGCGTACGAGTCGTAGTACGGCTCGAAGCAGACCACCTCGTCGCCCGGCTCGCAGAGGGCGAGGATGCTGGCGGCGACCGCCTCGGTGGCGCCGGCGGTGACCACGATCTCGCCGTCCGGGTCGTACTCGAGACCGTGGAAGCGGCGCTGGTGGTCGGCGACGGCCCGGCGCAGCGCGGGGATGCCCGGGCCCGGCGGGTACTGGTTCTGCCCGGTGCGCAGCGCTTCGGCCGCCGCGGCCAGCATCTCCGGCGGGCCGTCGCTGTCCGGGAAGCCCTGCCCGAGGTTGACCGCGCCGGTGCGGACGGCCAACGCGGACATCTCGGCGAAGATCGTGGTGCCGAACGGACGCATCCGGGCCACGAGCGGGTCGACATCGGTGGGTGTCGTCACGACGCCCACCCTACGGGTCGCGCCGCCGTGCTCACCGGCCCGCGCAGGTCACCTGCCAGCCCCAGCCGTCCACCGAGTCGGTCACCGGTGGGCGGCCGGCCACGGTGGTGGAACAGCTGATCGACCTTCCGTCGTCGTCGGTATTGCTGGCGATGAGGATCACCCGGTTCTGGTCGTCGGTGCGGATCTTCTTCCTCCAGGGCAGCTTCACCCGGTCGAGCCGGATGAAGTCGCCGTTGGCGTCGTAGTACTGGATGTCCGCCGGGCCCTGGCCGGTCACCTCGTAGGTGACGGCGTAACTGCCCCGACCGCTGGACGGGGTGGCGGCCGGTGCCGAGGGCTGGACGGGCGGGGGCGGGGTCCACGTCGACTCCGGGATGTCCTCGTCGTAGTACGGGTCGTCGTAGTACGGGTCCTCGGCCACCGGCTCGGGCGCGTACCGGTCGAACATCATGCCGCCCGCAACCAGGCAGCCGCAGATCCCGAGGGTGAGCACCGTGACGAGGGCGATGACGATCCCCGCGATCCGCCGTCCGTTGGTCGGGGCGGGCGCTGGGGGATACCCGGGGTGGGCGTAGGGCGGCGGGTAGCCGGGCGGTGGCCAGCCGGCGGACGGTGTGCCGGGGCCGGGCTGCGTGCCGTGCGGGCCGGTCGGGAAGCCGTACGGGCCGGTGGGGAAGCCGTGCGGGCCGGTCGGCAGGCCGGTCGGCCCGGCCGGGAGGCGGTGCGGGCCTCCGGGCGCTGCTGGCCGGGGCGAGGGTGGCGAGGCCGTCTCCGCTGGCCCGGCCGTCCCCTCCGTCGCGGCGGTCCCGCCCGCCCCTGGCGTTCCCGTCGGCGTCGGCGGCGTGGCGGGCGGTGCCCACCTGTCCGGGTCGGCCGAAGAGGACGGCGGCGCCCCAGGGGTGGCGGACGAGGGCGGCGCCCACGGGCTCGGCGCAGCCCAGGGCTGCGGCCCGGCCAGCGGGTCCGGCGGGGTCCAGGCGTACGGCGAGGAGGCCGGCGGGTCCGGCGGGGTCCAGGGGTACGGCGAGGAGGCCGGCGGCGCGGGCGGGTCGGCCGGGGTGGGGCCCGCGCCGCCCGTCGGGGCCGATGGTTCGGGAGTCTGCGGGCCGGGCTGGGACGGCTCGGGAGACGGGGACGCGTCGGGCATGTCTGCTCCGGAACGGGGGAGAGGGAACGGGACGAACGGGCCGTCCCAGGGACGTGCCGGATCCGCCGAGAGACTGTCGTACCGGGGACGGGCCCGCAACCCCGTCGGGTCGCCGGGCGGGTTCGCCGGGCGGGGAGGTTTGTCCGGGCGCCGCCCGACGCTCGCCGATCGCTCAAATTCAGTGATTGTTTACCCGACTTCCGAGCACACGCGATGAGCGAAACTGGGTTAGGCTGCGGACCATGTGTGGAATCGTGGGTTACGCCGGCTCCCGCCCGGCGCTCGGCATCGTGCTCGACGGACTGCGGCGGCTGGAGTACCGCGGCTACGACTCGGCCGGCGTGGCGATCGTCTGCGACGACGAACTGCTGATCGAGAAGAAGGCCGGCAAGCTGGCCAACCTGGAGAAGGTCCTCTCCGAGCGCGCCGCCAGCAACCCCGAGGACTGCGCCGCCAGCCCGATCGGCATCGGCGACGGCACCACCGGCATCGGGCACACCCGCTGGGCCACCCACGGCGGCCCCACCGACCGCAACGCTCACCCGCACCTGGCCCCCGACGGCCGGGTCGCCGTGATCCACAACGGCATCATCGAGAACTTCGCGAAGCTCCGGGCCGAGCTGGAGGCCGACGGCGTCCAGTTCACCAGCGACACCGACACCGAGTGCGCCGCCCACCTGCTGGCGGCGGCGCTGGCCGACCTGCGCCGGGCCGGCGAGGCCGACAGCCCGCAGCTGCTGGCCTCGGCCATGCGGGTCGTTTGCCAGCGGCTGGAGGGCGCCTTCACCCTGCTGGCCGTCGACGCCGGCGTCCCCGGCGCGGTGGTCGGCGCCCGGCGCAACTCGCCGCTGGTCGTCGGCCGCGGCGACGGGGAGAACTACCTGGCCAGCGACGTGGCCGCGTTCATCGAGCACACCCGTGAGGCGGTCGAGCTGGGCCAGGACCAGATCGTCCTGATCACCCGCGACAGCATCGAGATCACCGACTTCGCCGGCCAGCCCGCCACCGGCAAGGACTTCCACATCGACTGGGACTCCTCGGCCGCGGAGAAGGGCGGCTACGACTGGTTCATGCTCAAGGAGATCGAGGAGCAGCCGCAGGCGATCGCCGACACGCTGCTCGGCCGGCTCACCGAGACCGGTGAGATCGCCCTCGACGAGGTCCGCCTCAGCGACCAGGACCTGCGCGACGTCGACAAGATCTTCATCGTGGCCTGCGGCACGGCGTACCACTCCGGTCTGGTCGCCAAGTACGCCATCGAGCACTGGACCCGGATCCCGTGCGAGGTCGAACTGGCCAGCGAGTTCCGCTACCGCGACCCGGTCCTCGACCGGTCCACGCTGATCGTGGTGATCTCGCAGTCCGGCGAGACCATGGACACCCTGATGGCGCTGCGCCACGCCAAGGAGCAGAAGGCCCGGGTGCTGGCCATCTGCAACACCAACGGCTCGACCATCCCGCGCGAGTCGGACGCGGTGCTCTACACCCACGGCGGGCCGGAGATCGCCGTCGCCTCCACCAAGGCGTTCCTCACCCAGCTCGTCGCCTGCTACCTGATCGGCCTGCACCTGGCCCAGGTGCGCGGGATCAAGTTCGCCGACGAGGTGGGCGCGGTGGTGTCCCAGCTCCAGGAGATGCCGGGCAAGCTGCGCGAGCTACTGGACCGGATCGAGCCGGTCCGCGAGCTGGCCCGGGAGCTGAAGTCCGAACCGACCGTGCTCTTCATCGGCCGGCACGTCGGCTACCCGGTCGCCCTGGAGGGCGCGCTCAAGCTCAAGGAGCTGGCGTACATGCACGCCGAGGGCTTCGCCGCCGGCGAGCTCAAGCACGGCCCGATCGCGCTGATCGACAAGGGCACCCCGGTGATCTGCATCGTGCCGTCGCCGGTCGGCCGGGGCATGCTGCACGACAAGGTCGTCTCCAACATCCAGGAGGTGCGCGCCCGGGGCGCCCGCACCATCGTCATCGCCGAGGAGGGCGACGAGGCGGTCGTCCGCTACGCCGACCATCTGATCTACGTGCCGCGTACGCCGACCCTGCTGGCCCCGCTGGTCACCACCGTGCCGCTCCAGGTGCTCGCCGCCGAGATCGCCGCGGCCCGGGGGCACGACGTGGACCAGCCGCGCAACCTGGCGAAGTCGGTCACCGTGGAGTGACCGGACGGAAACGTCCACCGGGCCCCGCCCGCCGTGACCACGGCCGGCGGGGCCCGCTGCTTCCGGTCGGACGGCGCGAGCCGGAGCCGGTCACCGGCCGAGCACGATCCGAGCCATCCCGTCCAGCGCCGGATTGCCGGCCTCCCAGTAACCGGTGTGGCCGTACCGGCCGCTGGGAAAGGTGCGCCCGCCGAAGCCCGGGTCGCTGGGATCGTGGCCGAACCACAGCTCGTGGTCGTCCGGGCGGAGCAGCGAGACCGCCGTGGCCAGCGGCGACGTGGCGAGCACCGCCCGGCCGGCCAGCTGCCCGGGCGGCTCGACCAGCCGGATCACGTCGTCGGGCGCGGTGCTCGCCCAGACCCGCTCCGGCGGCAGGCGCAGCGCCTCGGCCCGGTCCACCCCGACCCCGGGTGAGCCCACGAAGACCAGGGCGTCCGCGTCGAGACCGTGGTCCCGGGCGGCGGCGCCCACCACCACCGACCCGTAACTGTGCCCCAGCACCGTCTGCCGGGCCGGCGGGCCCTCGTGGGTCTCGCGCAGCCCCTGCTGGAAGCGGTGCAGCGCCGGCCCGGCGTCCCGGGCCTGGGCGGACCGGGCCGCCTCGGGCAGGAAGTCCGGCGCGTCGAAGTCCAGCCAGAGCACCGCCGCGGTCTCCCGCCCGGGCGCGATGCCGGCGCACCGGGACAGCACCCGCCCGGCCCGGCCCAGCTCGCCCGGGGCGTCGGCGAGGTCGGCGGTCATCCCCGGCACGTAGGTCAGCACCTGGTCGGCGCGGTCCGGGTTGCCCAGCGCCACGATCGCCCGCCCGTCCCCGGCCGGATCCAGCCCCAGCAGGTACGCCCGGGGCGGCTCGGCCGCCGACAGTCGCCCGGCGAGCCCGTCGAGGTCGGCCAGCGCCGCGTCAACCCGGCGCAGCCCGGCCCGCACCGCCGGCCCGGACGCCAGCCGGCCGAGCAGGTCCCGCCGCTCGGCGAGCAGCGCCTCCCGCCGGTCGGCGAGCAGCAGCCGGTTGGCCTGGTCCCGAGCCGCGACCGGCACGCCGTCGAGGTGACCGACCCGGCCCGGCTCGTGCAGCACCAGCCAGCGGCGCTGGGCCGGGGTGAGGCCCGCCCACCAGGCGCGGACGGCCGACGGATCGGCGTCGGCCGCCGGGCGGCCCGGCGGTGGTGGATCGGCCCAGCCGGCGTGGGTCGCCGAGGCCAGCTCGTCCAGGCGGGTGGCGGCCTCCCGGTCCGCCGCGTCGGCCAGCGCCAGCGCGTTCCGCACCCCGCCGGCCACCTGGCCAACCGCCGCCCGGCTGGCGACCGGGCGAGGAAAGGCCCCCGACTCCGGGCCGGTCCACGCTTCCCGCCCGGGCGGGATGGCCAGCACGGGAGCGGCGCTGACCCCGCCGCGGCGGTCGACGAGCACACCACTGCGGTCGGCCAGCGCCACTGCCTCCGCCAGCCGGGCCTTTGCCGCCCGGAGCCGGCCGGCGAACTCGGCGAGCACCTGGTCGGCCTCGATCAGGGCGGGCAGCAGCCCGCCCAGCTCGCCCCGGAGCGCGCCGAGCCGACCGTCGGCCGCCCCGGCGGCCCCACCCGACCAGCCGGTGCGCAGGGCCGCGGCCCGGTCGGCCAGCGCCGCCCGGCGGCGCCGCACCGGGTCGGCCAGCCCGGACCAGGCCGCCCCGGCCTCGCTCCACCGGCCGGGGGCGGCGCGCCAGAGCTGCGCGTACCCGGTCACCGGGGGAGCCCGGCGAGCCGTCCGGCCGCCCGGTCGTCGGCGGCGTCGTACCCGTCGGCCGCCGCGCGCAGCGCCGAGCCGGCCTCCGCCACCCGCGCGCCGAGCGCGCCGTGCCAGTCGTGCACCGCGGACTCCAGCCGGGCCAGCGCCGTCGCGGCCCGCCACTCGGTTGCCGCCAGCACCAGCCCCGGCACCCCGATCAAACCGTGGGCCAGCGCGTACGCCTCGTCGGCGAGCCCGTCCGCCACCTCGCGCAGCACCCCGGGCCGCACCTCCAACGGCTCCCCGTCCACCCCACGCCCCCTCCGTTCGCCGAGACGACGTCGACGCTAGGCAGCGCCACGGGTCACCGGTAGGCCCTGTGGACGGCGGGCGGTGGTCGTACCCGAGGGTTTTCCACAGGCGTTGCCCACAGCCGAGCCGGGCAGCTAATCTGCCGCCTCCCCCGCCGGTAGGGTGGGCTTCGTGATCGTCGCGGTCGGCATCGACGTCGTGCTGGTGGACCGGTTCGCCCGGGCCCTCGCCCGCACCCCGCTGCTCGCCGACCGGCTCTTCACCGAGGCGGAGCGGTACACCCGCTCCGGCAACCCGCGCTCCCCGGAGTCGATGGCCGCCCGGTTCGCCGCCAAGGAGGCGGTAGCCAAGGCGCTCGGTGCCCCGGGCGGCCTGAGCTGGCACGACTGCGAGATCGTGCCGGACCCGGACGGCCGTCCGTGGCTGACCGTCTCCGGCACGGTGGCCGCCGCCGCCGTCGAGCGCGGGATCAACCGCTGGCATCTCTCGCTGTCCCACGACGGCGGGATCGCCTCGGCCATGGTGGTCGCGGAACGCTGATCGGCCGGCGGGCCGCCCGGGTCCGCCCGCAGGGGTGACGGATGGGACTCAGGTGGCATGAAAGCGGTGTGGCGGGTCGCGGACGTACGCGCGGCGGAGGCCGGCCTGATGGCCACCCTCCCGCCCGGGACGCTGATGAAGCGGGCCGCGGCCGGGCTGGCCCGCCGTTGCGCGCTGCTCCTCGCCGACCGGGGCGGGGTGTACGGCGCGCGGGTCCTGCTGCTGGTCGGCACCGGCGACAACGGCGGCGACGCGCTCTACGCCGGGGCGCTGCTGGCCCGGCGCGGCGTCGCCGTGTCGGCCCTGCTGCTGGCCCCCGGCAGGGCGCACGGCGAGGGGGTGGCGGCGCTGCGCGCCGCCGGTGGCCGGCTGGTCGACCGGCCCCCGGCCACGATCGACCTGGTGCTCGACGGCATCGTCGGGATCGGCGGCGCCGGCGGGCTGCGGGAGACCGCCGAGCAGCTCGCGGCCAGCCTGGTCCGGCACTGCGGGCGCGACGGCGCGCGGGCGACCGTGGTCGCGGTGGACGTGCCGAGCGGGGTGGCGGTGGACACCGGGCACGTGCCGCTGACCGCCTCCGGCCGGCCCAGCGCGGTGCCCGCCGACGTGACGGTGGCCTTCGGGGCGCTCAAGCCGGCTCTGGTGGTCGGGCCGGCCGCCGCCCTCGCCGGGCAGGTGGAGCTGGTCGACATCGGGCTGGAGCCGTGGCTGCGCGGGTCACCGGCGCTGCGGGTGACCGAGTGGTCGGACGTCGTCGACTGGTGGCCGCGGCTCGGCCCGGCCGCGGAGAAGTACCGCCGGGGCGTGGTCGGGGTGGCGACCGGGTCGGCGACGTACCCGGGCGCGGGGGTGCTCTCGGTGGGCGGTGCCCTGGCCGGGCCGACCGGCATGATCCGCTACGCCGGCGGGGCCCGGGCGGAGGTGCTGCACCAGCACCCGTCGGTGATCGCCACCGGCCGGGTCGCCGACGCCGGTCGGGTCCAGGCCTGGGTCTGCGGCTCCGGCCTGGGCACCGGTGAGGAGGCCGCCAGCGAGCTGCGCGCGGTGCTCTCCGCGCCGGTGCCGGTGGTGCTCGACGCGGACGCGCTCACCCTGCTGGTGGACGGCTCACTGGCCGACCGGCTGCGCAACCGGGACGCGCCGATCGTCATCACCCCGCACGACCGCGAGTTCACCCGGCTCTGCGGGGAGGAGCCGGGTGCCGACCGGGTCTCCGCCGCGCTGCGGCTGGCCGCCTGGATGAACGCGACGGTCCTGCTCAAGGGGGACCGCACGGTGATCGGCACGCCGGACGGCCGGGCGTACGTCAACCCGACCGGCACCCCCACGCTGGCCACCGGGGGCACCGGGGACGTGCTGGCCGGGCTGCTCGGCTCGCTGCTCGCCGCCGGGCTGGCCCCGGAGCGGGCGGCGGCGACGGCCGCGTACCTGCACGGGTTGGCCGGGCGGGAGGCGGCCCGGAGCGGCCCGGTGAGCGCACCCGACGTGGCGGCCGCCCTGCGCCCGGTGCTGGCCCCGCTGGTGGACTGAGCCGGCGACCGCACCGCCCCGGCCTGTGGCGCGTCGCCGACGCCGGCCGTGCCCCGGGCGGGAGCGCCTGCCGGGTGATCACCCGGCAAGTAGGCTGGGCGTATGTGGCAGGCCGAGGTGCGCGTCGATCTCGACGCGATCCGTGACAATGTGGCCCGACTCCGATCGGGCACGAGCTCCGAGCTGATGGCGGTGGTGAAGGGCGACGGGTACGGCCACGGCATGGTGCCGTCCGCCCGCGCCGCGCTCGACGCCGGGGCGGACTGGCTCGGGGTCTGCACGCTGGACGAGGCGCTGACCCTGCGCCGGGCCGGGATCACCGCGCCGGTGCTGGCCTGGCTGCTCGCCCCCGGGCTGCCGCTGCACGAGGGGGTCGCGGCCGGGGTCGACCTGGGTGCCGCCAGCCTGCCGCAGCTGGACGAGATGATCGAGGCGAGCCGCCGGGCGGACCGCCCGGCCCGGCTGCACCTCAAGATCGACACCGGGTTGTCCCGTGGCGGGGCCACCGTCGCCGACTGGCCGACCCTGCTGGAGGCCGCCGCGAAGGCCCAGGCCGACGGCCTGGTCGAGGTGGTCGGCGTGTGGAGCCACTTCGTGTACGCGGACCTGCCCGGTCACCCCACCATCGACCGGCAGCTCGCGGTCTTCCACGAGGGGCTGGCCATGGTCGAGCGGGCCGGGCTGCGCCCGCGCTACCGGCACCTGGCCAACTCGGCCGCCACGCTGACCCGCCCGGACACCCACTTCGACCTGATCCGCCCGGGGCTCGCCGTCTACGGGCTCTCGCCGGTGGCGGGAGAGCGTTTCGGGCTGCGGCCGGCGATGACCGGCCGGGCCCGGGTGATGCTGACCAAGCGGGTGCCGGAGGGCACCGGCGTCTCGTACGGCCACACCTACACCACCGCACGGGAGGCGAACCTGGCCGTGGTGCCGCTCGGCTACGCCGACGGGGTGCCCCGGGACGCCTCCAACGTCGGGCCGGTGCAGCTCGGCGGGAAGCGGCGCACCATCTCCGGCCGGGTCTGCATGGACCAGTTCGTGCTCGACTGCGGCGAGGACGCGGTGGCCGCCGGGGACGTGGTCACCCTCTTCGGCAGCGGCGCGGACGGCGAGCCCACCGCCGACGACTGGGCCGAGGCGGTCAGCACCATCAACTACGAGATCGTCACCCGGTTCGGCAGCAGCCGGGTGCCCCGGGTCTACGACGGCGAACGGCCGTGAGCGCGTCGCGCCGCTTCCGCGTCCCCCGGCCGCGGACCGCCGCCGGCCGGGTCGCCGGCGTGGTCGGGGCCGCGGTCGGCGTCGCCGCCGCGGGGCTCGCCGCGGGCGTGGTGAGCGAGCGCGCCCTGGTCCGCCGCCTCAAGGCCGACCCCGCCGACCGGTACGCGCACGAGGTCTTCGGCGAGCAGCGGTACGACGACGCGTTCCGGCTGGAGCTGGCGGACGGCACCGACATCCACGTCGAGGTGGTGGAGCCGACCCGCCCGGCCCCGGGGCGGCCGACCGTGGTGCTCGTGCACGGCTTCTGTCTTGACATGGGGACGTTCCACTTCCAGCGCAAGATGCTCGCCGAGCGGGGCGAGCACCGGATCGTCGCGTACGACCAGCCCGGACACGGCCGGTCCGGGCGGCTGGAGAGCGGCGAGTACGACCTCGCCGCGCTGGGCCGCACCCTGCGCCGGGTGATCGACCGGACCGCCCCGGAGGGGCCGCTGGTGCTGGTCGGCCACTCGATGGGCGGGATGACCATCATGGCCTTCGCCGAGCTGTACCCGGAGATGTTCGGCGACCGGGTGGTCGGCACCGTGCTGATGGCCACCTCGGGCGGCATGCTCGCGGAGACCAGGCTGGTCGCCCCGGCGCTGCTCGGCCGGGTCGGCTCGCCGGTGCTCTACATGATGAGCAACGCCACCCGGTACGGCGGCACGGTCATCGACCGGGCCCGGAAGTCGACCTCCAACGTCGCCTGGCTGCTGACCCGCAAGTACGGCTTCGGCACCCGCAAGCCCAGCCCGGCCCTGGTCTCGTACGTGGAGGAGATGAACTCGCGGACCTCCGCCGACACGGTCACCCGTTATCTGCGTACCCTCGCCACGCACTCGCGCTTCCCGGCGCTGGGCGCGCTCAGCGGCACGCCGGTGCTGGTCGTGGTCGGGGACAAGGACATGATCACGCCGGTGACCCACTCGGAGGAGATCGTGCGCCGGCTGCCGCACGCCCGGTACGTGAAGGTCGACGACAGTGGGCACGTGGTGATGCTGGAACACGCGGACGAGGTCAACGCGGCCCTCGGGGACTTCCTGGAGGGGCTGTGACGCTGACCGTCACGCTGCCGACGGTCGAGGACACCCACGCGTTCGGCCGCCGGCTGGCCGCCGTGCTGCGCGCCGGTGACCTGCTGCTGCTCACCGGGCCGCTGGGCGCCGGCAAGACCGCGCTGACCCAGGGCATCGGCGCCGGGCTCGGGGTGCTCGGCGACATCACCTCGCCGACCTTCGTGATCGCCCGGCTGCACCGGCCGGACCCGGCCCGGGGCGGCACGGTGGCGCTGGTGCACGCCGACGCGTACCGGCTGGGGGACGCGGGCGACCCCCGGGCCGAGATCGACGACCTGGACCTGGACGCCTCGGTGGACGACTCGGTCACCGTGGTCGAGTGGGGTGAAGGACTGGTCGAGCAGCTGGTCGACGCCCACCTGCGGGTACGCCTCGACCGGCGGGAGGACGACACCCGGCTGGTCGAGCTGGAGCCGGTCGGGGGCGACTGGGCGCGGCGCCTGGAAGCCCTGCGCTGAGCGCTGTCGTACCCGCTGCCTAGAGTGCCTGGGACCGACTGCGAAAGGTTGCCGATGCCCGACGAGACCCCCGCCCTCGACCTGCTGGCGCTGCTGCCGGAGGCGTGGCGTGCCACGCTCGCCCCGCACCTCGACCCGGCCCGCACCGCGGCGCTGGCCGAGTTCGTCGCCGGGGAGTACGCCACCCGGGCCGTCTTCCCGCCGGTGGAGGATCTCTTCTCGGCCTACCGCATGTGCGGGCCGCGGGAGACCCGGGTGCTGATCCTCGGGCAGGACCCCTACCACAAGGCCGGGCAGGCGCACGGGCTCAGCTTCAGCGTGCGCGAAGGGGTGGCCGTGCCGCCGTCGCTGCGCAACGTCTTCAAGGAGCTGGGCGAGGACCTGGGCGTGCCGAAGCCCCGCAGCGGCAACCTGAACGGCTGGGCGGCGCAGGGCGTGCTGCTGCTCAACGCGGTGCTGACCGTCCGCGAGGCCACTCCCGGCTCGCACGGCAACAAGGGGTGGGAGGAGTTCACCGACGCCACCATCCGGGCGCTCGACGCCATGGAGCAGCGGGTGGTCTTCCTGCTCTGGGGTGGGTACGCCCGCAAGAAGGCGGCCCTGGTCACCAACCCGCAGCACGTGGTGCTGGAGGCCGGCCACCCCAGCCCGATGAACCCGCGCGGCTTCCTCGGCAGCCGCCCGTTCAGCGCGGCCAACAAGGCGCTCGCCGACGCCGGCCTGCCCACCGTCGACTGGGAGCGCTCAGCCGGCTGACCCGGCCCCGCCCGCCGGCCCGTTCCCGGTGGTCTGGCGCTGGCCGTGGCGGCGCAGCAGCTCGGCGGCGCATATTGATGACTCTGAGGTATCGCGCTCGCACCGGTCCTGTCCTCCGGCGGGTGTCACCGATCGTGACGGCGCGCTGCCCTCGACGGGGTGTGGCCGGGGGTGACCGGGCGGGCGACTAGGCTGGCATACCGTGCTCGTACTGGTGCTGGACTCCTCGACCCCCGCGGTGACCGCCGCGCTGGTCGAGGTCTCGGCGGACGGTGTCGTGCCGCGGGCGCACCGGTGCACGGTCGACGCCCGCGCCCACGGTGAACTGCTCGCCCCGCAGGTGGACGCGGTGCTCGCCGACGCCGACGCCCGGCCGCGTGACCTGGCCGCGATCGTGGCCGGCCTCGGCCCCGGCCCGTTCACCGGGCTGCGGGTCGGCCTGGTCACCGCCGCCACCATGGGCCAGGTGCTCGGCGTCCCCACGTACGGCGTCTGCTCGCTGGACGCCATCGGCCACCCGGCGGCGGCCGGCGAACCGGTCCTCGCGGCCAGCGACGCCCGCCGCCGGGAGGTCTACTGGGCCGTCTACGACGGCGCTGGCCAGCGGATCGCCGGGCCGAACGTCGACGCGCCGGCGGTCGCCGCCGAACGGGCCCGTGCCCTCGCCGCCACCGCCGCCGTGGGCGACGGCGCCCACCGGTATGCCGACGTGTTCGGCCTGCCGCTGCGGGTCGAGCCGCGCTACCCGGACGCCACCGCGCTGGCCACGCTGGCCGCCGAGCGGATCCGGGCCGGCGCGCCGACGGAGGCGCTCACCCCGCTCTACCTGCGCCGGCCGGACGCCGTGGCGGCGACCGCCCGCAAGTCGGTCCTGCCGTGAGCCCGCCGGTACGGCTGACCCGGTTCCGCTGGTGGCACGTCGACGAGGTGCTGCCGATCGAGGCGGACCTCTTCGGCGCCGAGCAGTGGTCCCCGGCGATGTTCTGGAACGAGCTGGCCAACGGACAGTGGTACCGGGTCGCCACCGACGCCGGCGGCATGGTGCTCGGCTACGCGGGGCTGACCGTCCAGCCGGACGAGGCCTGGGTGCAGAACATCGCCGTCCGGCGGGACGCCCAGCGGCGTGGCGTGGGCCGGATGCTGCTGGAGGAGCTGCTCGCCGAGGCGGCGCGGCGCGGGGTGCGCACCGTCCTGCTGGAGGTCGCGGCGGACAACGCCCCCGCCCAGAAGCTCTACGCCAGGTACGGCTTCGAGCCGATCGGCGTCCGCCGCGGCTACTACCAACCGAGCAACACCGACGCGCTGGTCATGCGGCGCGTCGCGACCCCGACCGGGGACGGGACGGACGACTGATGGCTGACGAACCGCTGGTCCTCGGCATCGAGACCTCCTGTGACGAGACCGGCGTCGGCATCGTGCGCGGGCACACCCTGCTCGCCGACGCGCTCGCCTCCAGCGTCGAGCAGCACGCCCGGTTCGGTGGCGTGGTGCCCGAGGTGGCCAGCCGGGCCCACCTGGAGGCGATCGTGCCCACCATGGACCGGGCGCTGAAGGAGGCGGGCGTGACGCTCGCCGACATCGACGCGATCGCGGTCACCTCCGGCCCCGGGCTGGCCGGCGCGCTGCTGGTCGGCGTGGCTGCCGCGAAGGGCTACGCGCTGGCCGCCGAGAAGCCGGTGTACGGGGTGAACCACCTCGCCGCGCACGTCGCCGTGGACACCCTGGAACACGGCCCGCTGCCCGAGCCGGCGGTCGCCATGCTGGTCTCCGGCGGGCACTCCTCGCTGCTGCTCGTCGACGACCTCGCCCGCGGGGTCACCCCGCTCGGCGCGACCATCGACGACGCCGCGGGGGAGGCCTTCGACAAGGTGGCCCGCCTGCTCGGACTGCCCTTCCCCGGCGGCCCGTACATCGACCGGGAGTCCCGGGCCGGCGACCCGGCGGCGATCAGGTTCCCGCGCGGTCTCACCGCCGCCAAGGACCTCGCCGCCCACCGGTACGACTTCTCCTTCTCGGGCCTGAAGACCGCCGTCGCCCGCTGGGTCGAGGCACGCCAGCGGGCCGGCGAGCCGGTGCCGGTGGCCGACGTGGCCGCGTCCTTCCAGGAGGCGGTCTGCGACGTGCTCACCGCCAAGGCGCTCGACGCCTGCCGGGCCAACGGGATCGGGACGCTGGTGATCGGCGGGGGAGTGGCCGCCAACTCGCGGCTGCGGGCGATGGCCGAGCACCGCGCGGCGAAGCACGGCATCCGGGTGCGCGTACCCCGGCCGAAGCTCTGCACCGACAACGGCGCCATGGTCGCGGCGCTCGGCTCGCACCTGGTCGCGGCGGGGGTGACGCCGAGCCGGCTCGACCTACCCGCCGACTCGGCGCTGCCGCTGACCACGGTCAGCGTGTGACGGTACGGAAGGGGAGGGTCGACGTGATCGTGCGGATGTGGGAGGCGCGCGCGGAGCCGTACGGCTTCAGCGACCTGATCAGCTGGGTCTGCGACACGGCCCTGCCCGAGCTGGAACACGACCCGCTGCACCTGTCCAGCGAGGTCTTCTCCTCCACCGACCACCGGGTGGTGGTCATCTCCAAGTGGCGGAGCAACCCCCGACCGCTGCCCGAGCCGCCGGCCATGCTGGTCGCCCGGCCCCCGCACTCCTGGGATTTCACCCAGGTCGACCGCTGACCGCACCCGCCGGCTGCCCGTCCGTCCACTGGTACGGATCACCGACCCGATCAGTTCACCGGGACAGTGCCATGAAGACCCCGAGCAGCAGCAGGGTGGCCGCGGCGACCGCGAAGAGCACCAGCCGCCCCGCCGCAGGCCCGGGGCGCCGGCGGGAGCCGTCGCTCAGCCGGCGTCGAGCGGGTCGGCGAGGAGCCGTTCGAAGGCCAGCTCCGCGGCGCCGATCAGCGCCGCGTCCTCGCCGAGCGTGGGAGTGCGCAGCCGGACGTGCTCCAGGCAGGCGGGCAGCCCCATCGAGTTGAGCCGGCTGCGGACCTGGGCGGCGGCGGCCAGGTAGAGGTCCCGCATGGTGCCGCCGAAGATGACCATCTCCGGGTTGAAGATGTTGACCAGATTCGCCACCCCGAAGCCGAGCCAGTCGCCGGCCTGGCGTACCGCCGTCTGGGCCCGGGCGTCGCCCCGGTCGGCGGCGTCGAAGACGGCCAGCAACGCGTCCCGGCCATGGGCGTCGCGACGGCCGGCGGCCCGGAGCAGCGCGTGCTCGCCGATCTCGGTCTCCCAGCAGCCCCGGGAGCCGCACTCGCACGGGGCGCCGTCGCGGACCACCACCATGTGTCCGACCTCGCCGCCGTACCCGCCGTGGCCGGTGAGCCGCCGCCCGCCGGCGATGATGCCGGCGCCGACGCCGACGTCGCCGTACAGGTAGATGACGTTGTCGCAGTCTGCCGCGACGCCCCGGGCGTGCTCGGCGAAGGCGGCCACATCGGCCACGTTGCCGACGGTGACGGGTACGTCGGTGCCGAGCGCGGCGGCGAGCGCGGCGCCGATCGGCTCGTCCACCCAGCCGGTGGTCGGGCCGAGCCGGACCAGCCCGTCGGCCCGGCGCACCATGCCGCAGACCGCCACCCCCGCGCCGACGCAGAGCGAGCCGGGCGGCACGTGCTGGTGCATCTCCTTGAGCACGCCGGCCAGCAGCGGCGCGGTCTCCCCGGCGTCCATGCCGCGCGGCCGGTCCAGGCCGCGGCGGTCGAGCACCTCACCGCCGAGACCGATCCGTGCGGCCCGCAACCGGTCCACCTCGATGCTGTACGCGTACGCGTAGACCCGGGCCGACTCGGGCCGGACGACCAGCGACGGTCGCCCGGCCCGGCCGGTCTCCTTCGGCGTCCCCTCGCTGACCAGCCCGGCGCCGGCCAGGTCGGCGGTCAGCGCGCCGATGGTGCTGCGGTTGAGCCCGAGGGTGCTGGTGAGCTCCGCGCGGGAGGTCGCGCCGTGGACGTGGACGTGCCGCAGCAGCGCACCGAGGTTCTGCCGCCGGATCTCGTCCTGGCTCGGTCCTACCCGCATCGTCCTGGTACTCCGTGGTCAGCGCGTGCCGGCGGCGACCGAGCGGCGCCGCGACAGCGCGTCGACGCCGGCGGCCAGCAGCAGCACCAGTCCGGTAGAGGTGTACTTCAGGCCGGAGCTGAGGTCCAGCAGGCCCATCCCGTTGATGATGACAGCCACCACCGCGCCGCCGAGCACCGCATTGATCATCCGCCCCTTGCCGCCGAAGAGGCTGGTGCCGCCGATGACCGCCGCGCCGACCGCGTACAGCAGGACGTTGCTGCCGCCCGTGTTCGGGTCGACCGAACGGTCCTTGCTGGCGGCGATGATGCCCCCCACGGCCGCCATCGCGGAGCAGATCACGAAGGCGGAGATTTTCAGCCGGTCCACGTTGATGCCGGCCCGCCGGGCGGCCTCCGGGTTGCCGCCCACCGCGTAGAGGTGCCGGCCGTACGCGGTGCGGTTGAGCACGAAGGTCCAGAAGACCAGCAGGGCCCCGATGAGTGGTACGACGACGGGCATCCCCTTGGTGGAGCTGATCAGCGTGTTGATGCTGCGCTCGGCGTTGAGGACGTGGACGGCGGAGCCGAGCAGGAGGGCCAGCCCGGCGACCCGGGCGGTCACCACGGCGACCGGTTCGGTGACCAGGCCCCGGTTGGCCCGGTTGCGGTGGCGGAGGAACTGCCCGATGCCGTACCCGGTGACCGCCACGGCGGCCAGCAGCCAGCCGAGGGTGGGCGGCACGTAGTTGTTCTCGATCGCGATGATCACCTTGTCGTCGATCGAGATGTTGGTGCCCTCCTTCATCAGGAGCAGCACGATGCCCTGGAAGGCGAGGAAGCCGGCCAGGCTGACCAGGAAGGACGGGATGCCGACCTTGGCCACCAGGAAGCCGATGGTGAGACCGATGAGGACACCGGTGGCGATCGCGGCGAGGACCGCCACGTACCAGGGGTAGCCGAGCACGCTGACCACGTTGGCCAGGACGGTGGCGCAGACGCCGCTGGCGAAGCCGGCGGAGAGGTCTATCTCGCCGAGCAGCAGGACGAAGATCAGCCCCATCGCGATCACGGTGACCGCGGCGCCCTGGGTGAACAGGTTCGCGAAGTTCGCCGCCGAGAAGAAGACCGGCCGGGCGGTCGCGAAGGTCAGGCAGAGCACGGTGAGGCCGATGACGGCCGGCAGGGAGCCGAGGTCGCCCCCGCGTACCCGGGCGAGGTAGTCGCGGACGTGGTCGCCGACGGTCGGTGCCGGGGTGCCGGCCACCGGGCCTTCCTGCGGCAGCAGGGTGGTGGTCATCGGACGGCTCCCGGGATCAGGTGGGCTGGCTCGCTGCCGTTGCGCGGGGCGCCCGCGGCCGGCTCGCCACCCAGCCCGAGGTGGCGGGAGCGGCCGGTGGTGATCAGCTCGACGACCTGCGAGTGGGTGATGTCGGTGGTCTTCACCTGGGCGACCAGCTGGCCGAGGTAGAGCGCGGCGATCCGGTCGGAGATGGCGAAGACGTCGTTCATGTTGTGCGAGATGAGCACCACGGCCAGGCCGTTGTCCGCCAGCCGGCGGACTATCTCGAGGACCTGGGCGGTCTGCGCGAGGCCGAGCGCGGCGGTCGGCTCGTCGAGGATGACCAGCCGGCTGTTCCAGAGCACGGCCTTCGCGATGGCGACGGTCTGTCGCTGGCCGCCGGAGAGGCTGGAGATGTGCTGGCGCAGCGACTTGACGTTGCGCACACCCAGTCCGGCGAGCGTCTCGGCGGCCATCTGCTCCATGGTGGGCTCGTCGAGCACGATCCCGCAGCGCTTCTCCCGCCCGAGGAACATGTTCTGCACGATGTCGAGGTTGTCGCAGAGCGCGAGGTCCTGGTAGACGACGTCGATGCCCAGCGCGGCGGCGTCCCGGGGGCTGCCGATGGTGACCGGGCGGCCCTCGAAGAGGAACTCGCCGGAGTCCGTCGGGTGGATGCCGCTGATGCACTTGACCAGGGTGGACTTTCCGGCGCCGTTGTCGCCGACCAGCGCGGTCACCTCGCCCGGGTGAACGGAGAGAGCGACGTCACGCAGGACCTGCACGGGACCGAAGCTCTTGTCGATCCCGCTCAGCTCCAGCAGGGGGGTCGCGGACACGAGGTTCTCCTTTTCGCGTGTCGGGGTGGCCTGGGATGCGGTCAGCTGATGCCGGCGGCGGCGCAGAGCTTGGCGTACTCCCCGGTGCAGACCTCGTCCCTGGTGACGAAGCCGTCGGCGATCACGTCCTTGACGTCGTCCCGGTAGATGGCCTGCGGGGTGAGCAGGAGGGCGTCCACCTCCCGGCCGCTCTCCGGGTCCCGGACCTTCTGGCCGGTCTCCTTCCGTTGCCCGTTGGCCAGCGCGATGGCCAGGTCTGCGGCGGCCGTCGCCTCCTCCTTGATCGCCTTGTAGACGGTCATGCACTGGTCGCCGGCGAGGATGTGCCGCAGGCCCTGCGCGGTGGCGTCCTGGCCGGTCACCGGGATCCTGCCGTTGAGCTTGTTCTTCTTGAGCACGGAGATGGCCGCGTTGGCGAGGCCGTCGTTGGCCGCGAGGACGCCGTCGATCCTGCCCTCGGTCTGGGTGAGCATCTGCTCGAAGATGACCCCGGCCTGGGCGTTGTTCCAGTCGGGCACCCACTGGTCCGGGCCCTTGGTGAACTCCCCGGCGGCGAATCGGGGCTTGAGGATGGAGTCGTAGCCCTTCTTGAACAGGGTGGCGTTGTTGTCGGTCGGTGAACCGTTGAGATAGGCGACGACCGGCTTCCCGGCGCCCTTCTCGGTCAGGCACCTGCTCAGGCCCTGGCCCTGGAGCTTGCCCACGGCCTCGTTGTCGAAGCTGACGTAGTACTGCGCGGAGCCGCCGAGGGTGAGCCGGTCGTAGTCGATGGTGGCGATGCCCTGCGATCTCGCCTTCTCCAGCACCGCCTTGCCGGTGCCGGAATCGAGATTGACGATCATCAGAACGGTCGCCCCATTGGTGATCATCTGCTCGGCGATGTTGGAGAACTGGGACTTGTCGCCCTGCGCGTTCTGGATGTCGGAGTCGATACCGGCGGCGTCGAACGCCTCCTCGAGGAACCTGCGGTCCGCGCCCTCCCAGCGGGCCGAGGTCCTGCTGTCGGGCAGGATCACCCCGACCTTCGGCTTCCTGGCGCCACCAGCCTGACTGTCGCTGGCGAACTGGTCGCCGCAACCGGCCACGCCGGTGACGACCAGCAGGCCGACGGTGGCGGAGGCGAGGAGGCCCTTGCGCATCTGCACGGGTCCTTTCGGGTGGGGCGGTGGCAGGCGGTTTGTTGTGAGCGGCAACGTATTGCCACCCCTGTCGCTGGCGCAAGACTGCCGAGGTCAGAGTTTCGCTGATCGCCGTAACGATCCCGTAACGCGAAGAATGGCGGATCACCGCCGGTCCGGCCCCACTGCGCCGGTCGATCAGTTTCGGGGCGAAAAACTGTTTCGGACCCGAACGCCGTGCCTTTTCGCCGGAACTGAGCCGTGCCTTTTCGCCGGAACTGATCAGTGGGCGGCGAGGGGGGCGGTGGTGGCGTCGGTCAGCGCGACCAGATCGGCAGGGGCGAGTTGGAGTTGCAGGCCGCGACGGCCGGCTGAGACGTAGATGGTGTCGTACGCCAGCGCCGAGGAGTCCGGCACCGTGGGCAGCCGCTTGCGCTGGCCGAGCGGGCTGATCCCGCCCCGGACGTAACCGGTGGCCCGCTCGGCGGCGCTCCGGTCGGCCATCGTCGCCCGCTTGCCGCCGACGGCCGCGGCGAGCGCCTTGAGGTCCAGTTCGCCGGTGACCGGGACGACGGCCACCGTCAGGGCCCCGTCCACCTCGGTGACCAGCGACTTGAACACGCGCTGCGGCGGGACCCCGAGTGCCTCGGCGACCAGTGCGCCGTAATGGGGCGCGTCGGGGGAGACGTCGTACGGGTGAGTGCTGTGCCGGATCTTCCGTTTCGCCAGCAGTGCCGTCGCCGGAGTGCCCTGTCCCGCCATGCCGGTCACGCTAACCCGGCCCCGGGCCGGCCCGCGACGGGCCGGCAGACCAGCACTGTCGGCGCCGCCGCGACCCGGGTGAGCACCAGGCTCGCCGCCGCATCGCCGGCCAGCCTCAGGTCGCGGCGCAGCTTCTCCGGTTCCAGCGCCGAGCCGCGCTTGAGGATCTCCACCCGCCCCACCCGGCGCTCCCGCAGCAGCGCGCGCAGCCGCTTGAGCGAGAACGGCAGCACGTCGGTGACCTCCAGGCAGCGGGCGAACGGAGTGGCGGTCGGGGTGTCCGCGTACAGGTAGGCGATGCTCGGGTCGGCGATCGTCGCGCCGAGGATGTCGGCCAGTTCGGCGACCAGGTGCGCGCGGACCACGGCCGGGTCCGGGTCGTACAGGAAGCGGCGGGTCGGGCCGACCGTCGCCTCCGCCCCGCCCGAGCCGGTGAGGCGGTGCGCGACGTCGCCGCGCAGCACGGTGGCCCGGCGGGGCACCTCGGCCAGCCGGCCGCACCAGAGCGCCGCCTCGACCAGGTCGCCGTCCACGCTCACCCACTCCGCCTCGGCACCCGCCGGGATCAGCGCGTGGTCGATGCCGGGGGCCACCTTCACCACCGTGTGCGGCACCCGCTCGGCCAGGTGCGTGACGAAGTCCCAGGGCGGGGAGTAGGCGTTCGGGTCGAAGATCCGCCGGCCGGTGCCCGCCCGCCGACGCGCCGGGTCGCAGAAGACCCCGTCCACCCGGGTCACGTCGAACGCCGTCGCGTCGCCGCACTCCACGGTGAACCGTCCGGCCAGCCCGGCCGCCTCGGCGTTCGCGGTGGCCATCGCGGCGGTCACCGGGTCGGCCTCCACCCCGTACACCCGGATGCCGGCCCGGGCGGCGGCGAGCGCGTCCGCACCGAGGCCGCACCCGAGGTCGGCGAGGGTGCGCACGTCGGCCGCGCGCAACCGTGCGGCGCGCCGGTCCGCGACCGGCCGGCGGGTGGCCTGCTCCAGCCCGGCCCGGGTGAGGAACATCCCGGCCGCCGCGGGGCCGAACTTGCCGGCCGCCCGGCGGCGCAGCTCGGCCTGGGTCAGCGCGGCGGCGGCCAGCCCGGCCGGCACCCCGGCGGCGCGGAGCGCGGCGGCCGCGGCCAGCGGGTCGCCGCCGGCCAGCCCGCCCGCCGCAGCGAGCGCGGCCGACCCCTCGGGGGTACGCAGCGCGGCGAACTGGTCGATGTCCACGCGCCCATTCTCCCGGCCCGCCCCACCGCCCCGCCCCACCGCCCCACCGCCCCGCCCCACCGGCCCGCCCCACCGCCCCACCGGCCCGCCCCACCGGCCCGCCCCACCGGCCCGCCCCACCGGCCCGCCCCAC
>NZ_JBEYTI010000038.1:0-53094 GCF_040642975.1 Micromonospora sp. NPDC047548 | reverse complement strand
TGTGCCGGCGGTGGCGGGGTAAAGGCACTGCCTCGACGGTCGACCTCGCGGCGCAGATGGTCACGGCCATCGCTGGGCGGGTGCCGGGCCGGCGGATCCACGTGGTCGCCGACGCCGCCTACCACGGCAAGGGCCTGCGAGACCTGCCCGCTCAGATCTCCTGGACGACCCGGCTGCCCCGCAACGCGGTGGTGTACCACCGTGCACCGGCCCCCACCGGTAAGCGGGGACGGCCACGGTTGAAGGGCGACCGGATCGGTACCCCCGCGCAGGCCGCCGCTACCGCGACGTGGCAGACGGTGGCTGTGGCGCGTTACGGGCGGGTCGACACAGTGCGCATCGCGGTGCTCGACTGCCTCTGGTACCGGGTGTTCGGACCCCAACGGGTACGGATGGTCCTCGTCCGAGACCGGGAAAAGGGGCCGATGCTGGCCCTGATCACCACCGATCTGAGCGTCACCGGCGCTGATCTGGTGGCTCGTTACGCCGCCCGGTGGGCGATCGAGGTGACGTTCTTCGACACCCGGCAGACCCTCGGCGTCGGCCAGGCCCGCAACCGCACCGAACAAGCGGTGACGCGCACCTGGGCGTTCGGGATGTACGTCTACACCCTCGTCGTGCTGTGGTACACGATGCACGGCCACCGGTCCGGGATCGTCACCGACCGCCGGATCCACGCACCGTGGTATCTGTCAAAGACCGACCCGTCGTTCACGGACATGCTCACCACGCTGCGACGCACCCTCATCGCCGCTCGCTTTATGGGCTCTCGCCCAGCCCAACCCACCAACGCAGAAATCCGCCAGGTCCAGCGAGCATGGGCACTCGCAGCCGCATAGAGCGCGAAAGTCGAGGGATGAAGGATCTTGACTTGGCCGCGGTGGCGCGGTGGGTTGGTGAAGGTGTTCGGATTTGGTGGAGCTGGTTGCGTTGCTGGCGTTCTGGATCGATCGGTCTCTCAGGCCGGCGGTGCGTGAAGGATGTGCACCCCGCCCTGGTTGTCGCCGGCGAGGATCACGCGTCCATCCGGGCTGATCGCCAGTGTCCAGGGTTCAATCTCGGCCGGCATGGCGACGCGGGCGACCGGCTGTCCACCGTGCGGCTCGACGAGCCGGACCTCGTTGCCGACCACGGCCACGATCAATCCGTCGGCATCGATCATGGCGTTCCAGCATTCGGTCAGTTCGGCGTACGGTTCGACCGTGCCAGCGCGCCAGTCGAGCAGCGCCAGTCGCAGCACCGCCGCCGCGCGGGCAAGGGTGACGTGCTGGTGGTCTGGGAGATCTCCCGCAAGGAACGGGACCTCGCGGTGTTCGTGAAGATCCGGGACATGTGCCACGAATTCGGCCTGTACTTCTGGCTCGTCGGCGGAGTCTTGTATGACCTGCGGGACAAGAACGACCGGATGATGCTCGGCTTCCAGGCCGTGCAGGCCGAGTGGATGGCCGACTCGATCCGCGACAACGTGCTACGCGGCATCGTCGGCGCCGCCGAAGCCGGCCGCCCGCACGGAAAGATCACCTACGGGTACCGGCGGATCTACGACCAGCGCACCAAAGCCCTGCTACGCCAGGAACCCGACACGGAGATCCGCATGGCGGTGGCCGCCGATGGCACGGTGACGGAGTACTCGCACGCGCAGGTAGTGCGGGACAACTTCCGCAAGATCTCCGAGGGCACGCCGCTTACCGCGCTCGAGGCCGAACTCAACCGGCTCGGGATCCCCGCCTCCGGGGGTGGGATCTGGCGGCGGGGGATCCTGCGCATGCAGGTGATGAACCCGGCCTACATCGGCAAGCGGGTGCTGCGCGGGGAGATTGTCGGCGACGGCATCTGGCCCGCCCTGGTCGAGGAGGAGACGTACTGGTCGGTGGTGCGCATGCTAGGCGACCCGTCCCGCACGACAACACGACCGGCGCGGGCGGTTCACTTGCTGTCCTACCTGGTGCGCTGCGGCGTGTGTGACGGGCCGTTGTCGTCGCAGCGGGTCAACCGGCATGGCTGGACTGGCCAGGTGTGCTCGTGCCTGCACAAGCGGTGCGCCGCGGTGAAGGCCGAGTTCCTCGATGAGTATGTGCAACGCACGGTGGTGGCGTGGCTGTCCCGTCCCGACGTGTACGACATCTTGACCCCCGCCAGCGCCAGCGACGAGGAAGTGGCGCACGCCCGCGCGGAGGCACAGCGGTTGCGGGGGGAGTTGGAGGATTGGCGGAAGTTGGGTGAGGAGGGCGAGGTCACCGCGATCGCCTACGCCCGCGCCGAGAAGGGCCTGCTGGCGCAGATCGCCGAGCACGAGCAACGCGCCGCCGACGCCGGGATCCCCGCCGTGCTGCGCGGGCGCATCGGGGATCAGGCGGTGCAGGCGTGGCAGGAACTCGGTGACGACATCCCGGTCAAGCGGGAGATCATTCGACTCGTTGCCGACATCAAACTCCTACGCGCCGGGTTCAAGGGTGAACGCCGAACGTTCGGCCGTCACCGCTTGGACTGGCGGTGGAAGTTTGGCCCGCAGGACCAAGCGGCCTGATCGTGCACGGCGGCGTCGGACTGTTCGTCTCGGCGCCGCCGTCATGGCATGGCATGCAAGGTGCCGCGTGCCCTACGAGCGGAATTGACGCAGCGGGCCGCAGGAGTTAACGCCAGAAGCCGCGGCAATCTCGCAGACGCCACCACGGTCGGCATACACATACTGGCGCTGTTCGAGGCCGATAGCGTGTTACAGCGGCACAGCTCGATCGTTGCTAACCTGGCGCGCTGGACGTCGTCGCGGGGCTTGCCGTAGTCGAGGATGAGACGCGCGGTCGCGCCGGCTGCTTCGTGCTGGATGGACGGGCAGGGCGCGAGGCGCGGTTCAACTGACCATGTCATTAGAAGAGGGGTGGCTGAGCTTCAATGATCGGCTGTTTCGCTTCAGCTGCCGGTGGCAGCATGCCGGAGTCCTCAAGCCCTGTCGCCCTGAGGAGCGGTCCATCAAGGATGGCTTCCAGTAAGTCATCCTGCTGCGGTTCGAGGAGCACACATCCATGGAGTACGGCTAGCAAATTTCGAAGGTCGTCAGTGAAGTCCCACTTGGTGGCGACGATCTCGTTTAGTGGGGACGATTTGCGCACGCGGGGCTTTCTTGAGCGGTAGTCAAACCATTTCTTGACAACCTTTGTGCCGCACACGTCGTAATCCCACACCGCTGCGGGAACGGGACCGAGGGCTCCTTCGCCAACGTACAGGGTCGAGCTGTCCCGATCGTACGTGATGCATTCGGGCATGTGGTCTGGTGCCCCTGGTACGGGCACGAGGACATCGGGCCGCAGTTCTCTCGGAGGTCCCTGTGGACGGCCGGCCGCTGAGCAGGCATAACGCTCACCATAAGTCTGGAGCCAGATTACTCGTTCTCCGAGGCTGACTGCTCTACGCCAAAGGTCGGGGTTCAATGTCAACGGAATCCGTACTCCCGGGGTACGAAGCTCCGAACGGAATCGTGTCGGGAAGCCGGGATGCGACGCCACTGCGGCAACATAGGCGAGCACGTCGTCGCAGGTAACGTGGGTCCCGAACTGACGAGAAAGGTGCTCGATCAAGCCAGGCGCGATGTTGGGTTGATCACCGCTGGCGTCACGGTATTTAGGTAGTACCTTGCCTCCATGGTGGCCCATGTAGTGGTGGGCGTCGGGCACTTCAGCGGCGAACACGACGGCTGGTCCGGAAGTTACCGATTCCGCGAACAATGTTGTCAGATACGTTTGATGCGTTCCGCATGTGGACCACAGATCGGGACGGGCGAAGTCGACGACCCTTCGGTCGGCGATGACATACTGCCGGTCGAAGCTCCGAAACGATATGCGCATGATGGATACCCGCGGGTCGATGTCGCCAGCCAGTGACGCGGGCTGACCGGTGGCGTCGAAGTGCGGCGAGAGTGCGAGGCCGATTATCCTATCCCGAGTTTCCTTCATGAGCTGTGGTCGTTCTGCTAGGGGAGCCAAGCTTAGGCGCCGCCACCGCTCGGCCAGCGTTTCTTCGTCCGGCGCGTAAACCCATGTTCGGTTGGGTTTGATACCTGGGGATTGCCACGGCATCAGGTCGGCGAGCGCAATACAGTCGTTCCATACGGCCTGCGATGCGGGACGGAAGGGTGCTGACCACTTCGTTGGGCAGTCCAACCATCGACCGCTTGCGGCAGTCAGTTTCTGGAGGGCGTCAAATTTTTCTTGCCTGGTCCCGGAAAGGGCAATGTAGCGAATCCTGGCAGGTGTTTCTTTATCGGCCGTCTTGGTACGTCCGAATACGCCGATGCACAATGGCTGCTGCACGTCTGGGAAGACGCGCGTCGGCACCTCGGGCTGATGCCCCTCAGGAGAGAGATCGATGATCCAACCCCAGTCCGCCTGCCGTCGCAGGTACTCGCGCATGCCGGCGAAGCCTGGTCCGGTCGTATAGGCCGACGTGCAAACGAATGCCACGACTCCCTCGGGGTGCTCTGGATGCGCCTCGAATACCTTCCAGGTGGCCCAGCGCCAGAAGTAGATGTTCAAGTTGTGCAGTTTGAATTCGAGTCGACCGGTACCCGTGCCTCGAAAGGCGTCAAGCATGCTCGACTTTCCCTTGTTGCTGGCGAGTACGAGCCCTCCCTGATTCTTGGCGCGTTCGAGGTAGGGTGGGTTGCCGAGAACGACCATGACTCGTTCCTCGGTCTTGACCTTGATCGCCTGCGTCCGGGAATCAGCGAGTGGGCGGTATACGTACGGGCTGACAAGCGTCTCTACATTAGGATCATCCAGGGTGTCAGTGACGTAGAATCTGACCTTCTCGTCGGTGACTTCTAATCCCCTCGCTGCGAGATCCTGGTGCAGCCGCAATTCGGCTACGGCGAAAGGCGCGATCTGGCGTTCAAAGCCGACTAATCGGCCGAGGAGGGCACGGAGTTCGGCCGGCTCGTCTCCGTGGTCGGCTGCAATCGTCTCCGCTACACGTGCAATGACGCTCAACAGGAAGGTGCCGGTGCCCATAGCCGGATCGACGACGACTACGTCGCGGTCGGCGAGGCCGAGCCGTCGTTGCAACTTTTCGTGCAGGATGCTGTCGACGAACTGGACCATGAAGTCTGCGACTGGTTGCGGCGTGAAGTAGGCGCCACTTCCCCGTCGTACCGCTGGGTCGTACAGCTCCAAGAAGTGTTCATACAGCTGGTCGGACGTGTCGGTCCGCCAATCCGTCCAGTCACTGGCCGCGATGGCGCGCCGCAGCGTTTGCAGAGCCACGCTGCGCTGCTCAATGCTAGGACCACCGTGGTCCTCGGTGAGGATAGCCAACGCTCGCCCGACGAGAAGGTGGTTCTTTGCCAGCTCTCGCCCGAGCGTCGGCAGTTCCTTGCCCTCGAACTCGATCCCTGACCGGCGCGCCAGAAGCAGCCCAAATGTGACGGTCTGCGCGTAAGCGTCGGCGAACAACTCCTCGCTCAAGTGCGGAAATAGCCAGGTGCGCCAGTCGGCTAGATGATCACTGAAGAGCCGTACCCTCCCGCCAAGCCGCTCTTGACCAAGGGTGTCCAACACCTCGTCGCGCAACAATCGACAAAGTCGCGCCGCGTCTCGGACCAGATGTTCGAGGCGGCGATGTGGACGTGGACGCCACGCAAGGAAAGCATGGAGCGCGAGCGCCAGGTTGGCGTCTGCGGGTCGAAGCCGCGCACCTGCCCGGTGCAGGTCGCCTTCCACCCGTGCCACTGGCCCCTGCAGCTCTCCCCAGCGATATACCGCGAATGACTGACCGTCGCTGTACAAAACATTCGGAAGCAACTGAAGCTGGGCCCATTGCTTACGTTCCCGCGCCGTGGGATGCCAACCGTGGCTGGGAACGCCCCGACCCGGCGCCTTCAGTTCCACATACCCAATCGGGGCTCCGTCGACGTCGATCAAGTAGTCAGGGCGGATAGCAAGATCCGGGAGGCGGACCTCGCCATGCGCCCTAACCGGGCAGCCGATCGCCCGTCCAGCCGCACTGAGAAGCTCGACCATTGGCGCCCGCAGAGTGTCCTCCGGAGCAGCCAGGCCCCGCTGAAGCACCGGCGCGACGGAAGCGCCGAAGCGAGAAACTGCCGCCTCAAGCACGGCGCCATACGCCTCAGCAGAGCCCCTAGGACCGGGCACTTCGGCCGCGCTGCGGGTGCGGGCGCTCCTAGCCATGCGCCCTCGTCTGGATCGGGTTGGTCGTGCACATGCCGCAACCACCCAGCTCGCCATGGCTACCCGAAGTCATCGACCGACCTCCCGCCGTATCCTTACAGCATGCGGCAGGTAGCGAGAGAGATCAATGCCGGCAGTGCACATCTGGCTAACCGCATGATGCCCATAGGTACGCACGGCAGAGCCGTCCCGGCGACACCCAGGTCAAGCGGGCGACTCTGGCCCACTGGCCACTGGCCACTGGACGCGACCGGCTGGCTCGGCAATTTCCTCGCCGACCTGAGGGTCCAGCACGTGGACAACCACACCGGTGCCGCTTACCGACACCCGCCCCTGACCGACCGAACTACCGCAGAAGCTGTCGTAACAGCGCCCTGACGTGCTGGCTGGCGTGCGCCGGCTGCCCACTGGCTCCGCGTCGAGTCCACGTGCAAGAAGCCGCGTCCCAACAAGCGAGCCTGCCAAAAATTTTTTGCCGTGTCGGGCCGGACTGAGGACGACCGCGACGAACGGAGGCGGACCTGATAGCACCTATTCGGACCGTTGGCAAGACTCGGTGGCCAATCTGTTGCGAATTGGTGGTTGACTTCATCGGCTTTCCGGGGCGTAATGGAGTTACGTTCCCGCAGCGCCGGTTGGCGCGGTCGGCCACACACGCAGCGGGCAGGCACCCCGGACAGGGTGCCTGCCGTTGTTCGTGCCGACGCCGCGCGGGGCGTTGAGAGTAGGGGGCCCCGCATGAAGGATCGTCTGTCGGCGAGTTGAGCCGCCGCACCACCTGAGCGCTCCGACAGCGCTGGCGGTGGTGAGTCCTGAGCTGGTGTGGCTCGGCTTGGCCGTTTGCCCTATGTCCACGTGTTGACCGCAGCCTGCTGTGCGGGTTGTGACGACGCCTGCTGCCCTGCCCCTGCCCCTGCCCGGGGTGGGGCGTGTTCGTTGACTCGACCATAGCGACTGTTTGCCGTCCCCTGCAGTACGAGGGGTCCGCCCGGCCGGGCGTCACCCGGCAGGGTCGCGCCTGCCAGGGAGCTGATCCGAGGGGCCAGGCGTGACCCGGGGCCGATCCCTTCCACGCCCGCACCTGCAACCTGCAACCCAGTTCGAGGAGCAAAACGTGATGCCGCACCACACCAACCCGTCCGTGACGGCGGCTGCCATCCCGGACCGCCGTCACACGACAACGCCGACCGCGGCCGTGCACGCGCCGTCTGGACCCAGGTGGTGGGCCGTTGGCGACACCTGACCAACGACACCCCGACTTACCCACCGCGGTGACTACGACGCGGGGGCGGTGGGAGGACCGCGCCCAGGTGGCGATCATGCTGCTGATCGGCGGCGCGGCCGGCGCGGCGTCGTTCACCCACGTGCACGACGTCGCCGCCGCGCACGGGCAGCCGGGCTGGCTGGCCTGGGCCGACGCGATCGTGCTGGAGTTGATGTCGATCGCCGCCGGTCTGGAGCTGCGCCGCAAGCGGCGCCTCGGCACATCCGTCGCCTTTCCCGCCGCGATGCTCGTGGTAGCGGTGCTGCTGTCGCTGGCCGCGCAGGTGGTAGAGGCGGAGGCGTCGGTGATCGGCTGGATCGCCGCCGCCCTGCCGGCCCTTGGCTTCCTAGCGATGGTGAAGATCGCACTCGGCCGCGCCGACCCCCACCCGCCCAACCAGACCACTCAGCTCGAGCGGACGAAGCCCGGACCGACGTCCGCTGCCGACGCGTCGGTTCCGGACCCCGAAGCGCCGGTCCCCGTCACCGCCGCCGCGGTCCCGGACTCCAGGATCGCGGTCCCCGCCGTCACGGACCAACCGTCGGCGGTCCCGGACTGCCGGGACACCGAGGCCCCCACAGACGAGGACGGTCCGGAGGTCGCCGCGCTGGTGCCGGCCGCCCGGACCGCCGCCCGCACCCTCACCGCCGAGGGGACACCGCTGTCCCGCAAGGCCCTCGCCCACCAGCTACGCGCGGACGGGCATCAGCTGTCCAACGCCACCGCCTCCGCGCTCGTGCGCGCCCTGCGAGCCGAGACCACCCCGCCCGCACCGGATCTGTCACCGCCGGAGGCCGCGTGACAGAACTTCGACCCACGGCTTCTGTCAGATCGAGCCGCCGCTGTCAGACCCGCGTCTCCCCGGAGGCGCGGCAGCTCACACAACCGGACCAGACCTGTCAGCGCGTTCCCGCCGCAGCGGTCGGCGCACACCGCACACCCACCCACATCTTCGACCTTGGAGCTACAACGATGACGACCCAACCCGACGACCTCCACCGGCGTCGCCGACCGGACTCACGCGAACTCTCGCGGCACCGTCGCCCGGCACCCGTTGTGCCCGGCGGTTCAGCAGTCAGTGCCGATCTCCGTTTGACCGTCCGTCTTGATCCTGACTCCCAACCTGACCCCTCACGGCCGCTCACAGCCCAGGTCAGCGCCGCTGTCAGGAGTCTGGGATCGCTCCAGACAGACCCTCCAGTCTCGGGTCTCCCCCCAGGGGCTTCTGACCATGGGTAAACACCTACCGACCGCGGATCCGCTGCTTCGCCTGCAGGCCAGCATCACCGCCCGTGACGATCGGTTGCTGGGCTGGCTCTATGACCACGGCGTGTTCACCACCGACCAGATCGCCGCCGCCCTGTTCCCGTCCCTGGACTTCGCCCAACGCCGGCTACGCCGCCTCACCGCCCTGCGGGCGGTGGACCGGTTCCGACCTAACAAGGCCGACGGCGGCTCGCACCCCTACCACTACCTCCTGGACCAACTCGGCTACGACCACGTCCACGCCCAACGCGGACTCCCGCGAGGCCGCCGGGACCAGGCCCGCCGCCGCAAACAATCGTTGACCAGCCGGCCGGACCTGCCGCACCTGCTCGGCGGCAATCAGGTCTTCATCGACCTCGCCGCCCACGCCCGCACCCACCCCGAGGGCGACCTGATCCGCTGGCAGCCCGCGTCGGCCTACCACGAACCCGGCACCCTGTACCGCGAAGGCGCAGACCCGCACGTCATCCTCGCCGGAGCGACCGGCTTCCCCCGCCCGGACGGCGCCGGGGTGTGGACCGAGCGCGGACGGTCGGTGCCGTTCTTCCTCGAGTACGACACCGGAGGCGAACACCTCCAGGTCCTCATCGACAAGGTCATCAAGTACGAGCGGCTGTACACCATGAGCACCTGGGCATGGCCGGTGTTGTTTCACCTACCCTCCGCCCGCCGCGAGGCGAACCTGCACCACCGGATCGCCTGCGTCGGCTTGGAGACAGTCATCGCCACCACCACCGCCGAACTGCGCACCGCACTCGCGGCCAGCCCCGCTCACCAGGTCTGGCAACTCGCCGGCCGCGCCGGTCGTCACCGACTCATCGACCTGCCCTACACCGACACCGACCACGACGACGACGAACACCCCACCCACGACCAGCCCGCCCCGGATGAGCGGGCCGCCTGATGAGAGCAGGACACGCGGCGCGTTCGGCGGCCTGTAGGCAGCACACGCTGCCGAACCCGCCCGCACGCGCCAACCCCCGCCGGAGCGATGCCGTCGCCCGCCGTACGGGCGCGCACCGAGGCGACCGGAGCGGACTGCGCGCGTCGGACGGGAGCTGTCAGAGTCTGTCAGCCACGCCGTGCGGCGACAGCGTTCGCGCTCGCACTCACGCCAGCGGCTCGCCGCTGTGAGTCGCGGTGAGTGGCGATCGTCTTCACTTCCGTGGCCACCAGAGGTACCGTCCGCAGCCCTTCACCACCCGTCGAGCCGCCGCCGACTCCGGCCGGCGGAATCCGGCAATCGATTTCCAGCGAGTCCTACCACCACCGAGAAGGAGATGCCCATGGCCCCACACGTTGACCTCACGCCACGAGCCGTCCTGGGAGGGACATGGCCACACGCCGTGACCAGAGATCACGCGCGAACACAACACACCCGTCGCCGCCGACCCCGCCCACGCGGACAACCGGCGGCGAGGCCCCGACCGCACACCCTGACCCCGAACCTGCCGTTCTGCCGGGGACGATGTCGATGGCCCGCCACCTGACCGACCCCGACACCGAAACCGAGATCCAAGCACTGGTCGCCGAAGCCGGCCTCCCCACCGTCGATCAAGCCGCCACACTCGCCCGCCTGCTCCGCCTGCACCAACCCGCACCGCCACGCGCCGCGTGACCTGCGCCCGCCCCCTTCGGGGCGGGCGTAGCCCGTCTCACCCGAACGCTGGTCCCCGTCAGCATTGCGCAGCAGAGGGCGACCCCCGCCGCGCGGCCACACCACGAAGCGAGTCGTGGACGCCCCACGCCGACGCGAGAACGCCTACTACCTGCCGCCCGAACTGCGTGGCCAGGAGATCGCCCCAGAGCAAGTCTTCGGTCAGCCCCGCCCCGACTACGGCACCGTCTACCTACGCACGGCCAGTGGCGACTAGCTAGCGCGGCAGGCGCTGAAGACCGGCCTCAGGATCCAAGCTCGATGGTTGCGTACGGTTCCCACACGTACATCCCCTCGTCGCGGTTGAGGACGATGAGCTGGCAGGAGTTGATCATTGCGCTGGCGCTGAGGTTCGGAGCGGAGGAAAGAGCCTCGATAAGCGGTGCCGCAGGGCCGTAGGTGTTGGTGTAGGCCAGGCTGAGGTGAGGGTTGTAGGGCTCGGCGGCCTCGGGTACTCGGTCCTGCCCCCAGACGTCCGCGATGGCGGTGCGGATGGCGGCGCGTAGCTGCCGCACGGGCTCGACCGGGTCAACGGCGATCTGGATGGACTCAGGATCGACGTGGGGGGTGCCGATGGTGAGCTTGAACGGGGTCAGCCGTGCACAGCGACTCTTGGCGGCAGCAACGATGGCGTCGACGTCGTCGGTGGCGACGTCTTGAACGAAGCCGATGCCCTGCATGGTGAGGTGCAGCCATCGGTTCGGGATGACATCGAGGCTGGACTGCGAGGACAGCAGGGACCGGTACTGGTCGGCGAGTTCCTCGACCTCGGGTTGTCCGTCGAAGGTGATGTGCCAGGTGTAGAAGCGGGAGCCGATTCCCCAACCCGGTCGCCAGTACCAGTGGTTACGGACGTCGGTGGCGTGCGGAACTGCCATGGGTTCTCCAGGTCTCACGGAAGTTGACGGGCGGCGCCGGTGGCGCAGAACTCGGTGATGGCTGCTTGGACACTGCGGGCCTCGATGCTCGTGCGCAGCGACGGGTCGCCGGCGAGGCTTCGGCCGACGCCGCGCAGGCGGTGCACCAGCGGGTCGAGTCGCTGTTCGGGTGGCAGAGCGAGCACCGGAGACAGGACCGAAACCGCGCCATCGAGGCTGCCGGCTTTGAGGTGCGCTGCGGCGGCCCAGATGCGGATTTGGGCCAGTGTGCCGTAGGCGACCGAGGGATCTGCGGCGGCTTCCGTGAGGGCGTGCTGGGCGTGCTCGATGGCGTTGGCGGCCTCGCCGATGCGAAGCAGCACTGAACCGGCGTAGTTGTGTTGGCGCACCGTGCCGCAGGCTAGGAGGCCACCTACCGGGTCGCGGCTGGCGCGTTGGCGGGCTTCCTCAGCCCGTTGCAGTGCCGCTCGGGCCGGCTCGGCAGCGCCGATCTCCGCCCACGCGTCGGCTTCCTGGCAAGCCAGCATGACCGCCGCGCTTCCCTCGGCGGCGTGGCCGTAGCCGCGTACGGCGGCGTTGGCCGCGTCCTCGAACCGCCGCTCCCACAGGTGAATCTTGCTGATCGTCGACAGGACCCACGCGCGGAGCGTGTTGTCGCGGACGGTTTCAGCGCACATCCATGCGGTGCGGGCCTGGGATTCGGCGGCGGCGGGATGACCGAGGTCGCCGGCCATCCAGGCAAGCAATGTGCACAGGTAACCCGCCCAGGTGTAGAGCTCCCGAGTCTGGTCGGGATCCTGACGCCCGGTCTGCAAGAGGCGAAACACACGATCCGCCAGAAGACCGGCTCGGGCGTAAACGATGACGGGTGGCTCACTCAGATAGTCGACAGCGATTCTGCGGGTGGAGGCGGCGACATCGTCAAGGGTGAAGGGCCCGACGTTAGAGGCCTGGGCCCATTCTCCGAAGCTGGCCGTGCGTTCTGACACCGCTATCACCAATTCCGTCTCGTCCTGCAGAGCGCCGAGGTCCCACCGCAGAGGCTCGGTCATCGCGCCACGCGGTGCTGAGGCTGTGACGGATCGATTGGGCATTGGGGCGGCGTTCCGGCCGCTCAGAACCTCTCGGTCCGCGTCCGGCATAGCGGCTAGGTCGTCGAGGTCGACCAGACAGCTCGGTTCGGTCCCGAAGACATGCGCCAGGGCGTTTAAGGCGGCCAAGGTGGGTCGACGACCGCCGAAGGGCCACCGCTCGTAATCGCTGATCCGTGCCCCGGTGAACGTCGCCGAACCAGTCCCGTTGGCGTTCAGCTTCTCTGCCACCGCGTCCTGGGTCCAACCGTGAGCCTGTCGGAAGGCATCTCGAGGGCGCAGTCCAAAGCGTCGCTGCAGCTCGGCGGCGATGGCGGTCGGCGTAGCGCCGAATCCGGCCAGTGTCTGGCGCACGTGATCGCGCTGTGCCTTGGTGCCAGTCGTCCTCGCCATCGCGGTCACCTCCTACGTGTGGCCTTCCGTCGCACGGTATCGCCGCTCTGGCCAGGTTCGGTACGGGTCTTGACGAGGCCGACGGCCCTCGGGTGGGTAAATCCACCTCAGTTGATCAAAGTTCGTGCAGGTCACAGCCGCGGCCGGGTGGGGAAAAATCTCGCCACTCCTGGGGATCCATCTGCGTAGATGCGCTTGGCAGGCTTGCCGTATCGAATCACCGTCGGTCTCGACGTAGCCACCACGGGTGACTACATCGAGTCGCTGCCAAGCAACGTCAATCGGGGCGCCGCTGCCGTCAGGTTTCTCTCGGCCACCCGGCAGGCGTCTCTCTGTCTCCTGCTCGCGCTTCTCACCCTCGTAAGGATCCTCAATGACAACTTCGAATGATCTCGCCCGCTACGGCTATCGACAGGAACTCAGCCGACAGCTCCGATTGCGTGACCTGGTGGCGTATGGGCTGGTGTACATGGTGCCGATCGCACCGATGGCAATCTTCGGCAGCGTGTACGCCGGCTCCGGCGGCATGGTCGCCCTCGCCTACGCGGTCGGTGTGGTGGCGTTGGTGTTCACCGCGTTCTCCTACGCGCAGATGGTGAAGGCGTTCCCCATGTCGGGCAGCGTCTACAACTACGCGGGTCGGGGCATCAGCCCGCCGGTCGGTTTCCTGGCCGGCTGGGTGATCCTGCTCGACTACGTGCTCGTGCCGGGACTGCTGTACCTGGTGGCATCGGTGGCAATGCACTCCACCGTTCCCGCGGTGCCGGTATGGCTGTGGCTGCTCGGGTTCGTGGCGGTCAACACGGTCATCAACTCGGTCGGGATCCGCCTCACCGCCGTAGTGACCCGGGTGATGCTCGTCGGCGAACTGGTCGTGTTGGCGGTGTTCCTCGCTGTCGCCGGCTGGGCTCTCGCCTCCGGCAAGGGCCGGTTCAGCTGGGACGCCTTCTACAACTCCGACACCTTCACCTGGTCCCTCGTCGCGGGGGCGGTGTCGATCGCGGTGCTGTCCTTCCTCGGCTTCGACGGGATCAGCATGCTGGCCGAGGAGACCCGCGACGGCGCCCGGCAGATCGGCCGCGCCATGGCCGCCGTCCTCATCCTGGCCGGAGTTCTCTTCATCGCGCAGACCTGGCTCGCGGCGATGCTCGTCCCCGCCCCCGACACGCTGCTAGCTGAGGGCGACGTGAACGGCACCGCCTTCTACGACGCCGCCGCGGTAGCCGGCGGAGGGTGGCTGGCCACCTTGTGCGCCGTTGCGACGGCGATCGCGTGGGGGTTGCCGAACTCGATGGTCGCGCAGGTCGCCACGTCCAGGCTGTTGTACGCGATGGCCCGCGACCGACAGCTACCGGCCTTTCTGGCGAAGGTGTCAGTGCGCCGCAGCGTGCCGATCAACGCCACTCTGCTGACCGGCGCCGTGTCCCTCGCCCTCGGCCTGTACATGGCGACCCGGGCGGACGGGATCACGCTGCTGTCGTCGCTGATCAACTTCGGGGCGATGGTCGCCTTCCTCGTCCTGCACGTTTCCGTGGTCGTGCACCATCTGATCCGCCAGCGCAGCGGCAATTGGTGGGCGCACCTGGTCATGCCCGGCATCGGGTTCGCCGTCTTGGCGTACGTGGTGGTGAACGCCAACATCGCCGCCCAGCGTCTCGGCCTGGCCTGGCTCGCCCTCGGCGTGCTGGTCCTCGCCGGCCTCTACTTGACCGGTCGGCGGCCCGTGCTGTCCGGCATGGCAGCCACTGAGGCCGCCGGGCGCGACATGGAGCGGGTGTGATCGCGATGAACGCGTTCACCTACCGGCCCGCCCGCGACGAGCTGGCCTACACCTTCGGCGGGCGTCTCCCGGTCGCGCACGTCCGCTCCGGGGACATCCTGCAGGTGCACACCGAGGACTGCTTCGGCGGCCTCGTGCGGGGACCTGCGGACCTGCCATCGCAGGTGTGCCGCATGCCGTACCTGAACCCGGTGTCGGGGCCGTTCTTCGTCGAGGACGCCGAACCCGGCGATACCCTCGCCGTGCACATCGTCTCCATCGTCCCCGCCCGGGACTGGGGCGTGTCGGCGACGTTCCCATACTTCGGGGCGCTGACCTCGACTTCGCACACGGCCACCCTGCAACCGCCGCTGGAGGAGCGGGTGTGGGTGTACGACATCGACCGTGCTGCGGGGGTGGTCCGCTATCGGGCCACCGCGAGCGAGCACACGGTCGACCTGCCGCTGGATCCAATGATCGGCACCATGGGCGTCGCCCCAGGTGGCATGGAGTCCCGCTCCACGATCGTCCCCGACTACTACGGCGGGAACCTTGACACTCCCGAACTCCGCGCCGGCGCCACCCTGTACCTGGGAGCGAACGTGCATGGGGCGATGCTGGCCCTCGGCGACGGGCACGCCCGACAAGGCCACGGTGAAGCGTGCGGTGTCGGCGTGGAGATCGCCACCGTGACGACCTTGGCGGTCGAGGTCATCAAGGGCGTCGACACCGCCTGGCCGCGCCTGGAAACGGACACAGCGATCATGTCGGTCGGCTGCGCGAGGCCTCTGGAGGACGCCTACCGCATCGCTCACCGGGACCTCACCGGCTGGACCGTCGACCTATGCGGCCTGCAAACCTTGGACGCCTACCAGCTCATCTCCCAGGCCGGGCGGGCACCCATCGGCAACGTCTGCGACCCCAACTACACCGTCCTCGCCGCCGTCGACAAGGCCCTGATCCCGCAATCGCTGCCCGCCTACCGCGACGCGCACGCCCGGCTGCGGGACCTTGCCGGAGCTCAGGAGTAGGGACATCTGATGACCGCGTCGATACCCCAGCTGCCGCTGCGGGATGAGCTGTTCCTGCTCGGGCACAACGACGACACCGGCCAGCCGCACTTGCACCGCCAAGCGCTGGCCCTCGGCATGGCCGGCGGCGTACTGATCGACCTGTTCCTCACCGGGCGGATCGCTCTCGATCCCTACGACGACCACCCGGCCGCAGACCGGTGGCTACGCCTCAACTCCGACCAGCCGGTCGGCGACCTGATCGCCGACACCGCCCTCGCCGCGATCCACTACTCGCGCGCCACCCCGACCGTGAAGGCGTTCCTGCGCAGCTTCGCCGACGACCTGTACGAGCGCACCCGCGCCGGACTCGTCGCCGCCGGCATCTTGCGCCACACCGCCCGCCGCCGCCTCGGCGGCCTGGTCCGCGCCGATGCCTACCTCGCCACCGACAACAAGTGGGCCGTCGTCGCCCGCGCCCGCCTGCGCTACCTCGCTGCCGGCCGCGAACCTCCCGACAACCACACCGCCGCCCTCGCTGGACTCGTCGCCGTCCTCGGCCTGGCCGACCACCTCTACCTCGACGACGACACCACCACGCTGACCGCGCACCTGAAGACCATCGCCGCCCAGCACCACCGACCGATTCGGGAGATCACCGCTGCGGTCGACGCTGCGGTCGGTGACCTAGCCACCGCCACCTACCGATAGATCGCCGAGGAGATGACGCCGCCGTGGACCCCAATGTTCGTATCCGTGCCGCCCGCTGGCCAGACAGGCAGACCGTCGCCGTATTGATCGCCGACGCCCTGCACCCCGGCCCGCTCGCCGCCTGGCTGGTGCCGGACACCGCGCAGCGTCGCCAGGTACTGACCGACGTCCTGGCGGTATGGGCGGAGCACGCGATGTTCTTCGGTGACGTACACCTCGCCGACGACCTCACCGCCGCCATCGTCGGATTCCACCGCTACCGGCCGATCCCGCCGCCGGCCAACTACACGACCCGCCTCGTGGAGGCCGCTGGATCACATGCTGACCGCTTCATCGCCCTTGAGGGCCTGCTCGCGCAGCAGCAGCCCACCGAGCCGCACTACCACTTGGCGTTCCTCGCCGTATCCCCAACCCATCAGCAAAACGGTCGCGGCGGCGCCCTGCTGGCTCACCACCGCGCCCGCCTCGACCGCATCGGCCTGCCGTCCTGGACCGCCGTTCCCGCGGAGGCGGAGCACCTGCTCACCCGCCACCGGTACACGCCCCGCCCGCCCCTCACCGTGCCGGACGGGCCGAGCCTGCGCCCCATGCTCCGGAACGTCCACCACGCCAGCAGCCCGATGCCGATCACTTCCGCGCGACCGGTGGGCAACCGCTGGCAAGACCAGCACGCCTAACCCGTCCACCCCCTCAACGGACAGATCATGCCCTTCCCTCGCAGATACCCACCCGACCTGGTGGACGCGGTCGTCCAGCGCGTCGCCGACGCCCGCACCGTCAAGGCGTACGGCGCGGTCACCGCCGTCGCCCGCCAGTTGGACCTCGATCCCCGCCTAGTGCAGAAATGGGTCAACAAAGCCACAGCTCCGCCACCGCTCCAGGCGGAACGCGCAGCGGACGGCACCGGACCGTGGAAGACCTATCTCAGTCCTGGGCTGATGTACTGCAAGTTCTGCCACCACCCGCTGACCCACGCCGAGACAGCCGACGCGGCACAGGCGTATCGCTGCGGAGAAGAATGCTGGCGACCACCAGTCGATGTCGTGGTCATTGCCGATCATGTCGGTCGAGCGATCCTGCGACACGCCCCACGGATCGTCGCTGCTTCCGCGGAGACACCGACGCCTCCACACCTGGCCGCCATGCACGCTCACCGTATCCTGACACGCGTCACCGTCGGCGCCACCGCCCGCGATATCACCCTCACCTGGCGCGCGGTCCCCCTATCGAGTCCAAGCCGGTGGGAGACCGAACGCGCACAGCGGGTCGCCGCCGCCCGTGCCCTCGCCCTCGGCGATCCGCTACGCGCCCGGCAGCTCCTGCACGACAGCCTCACCGGCATCGACCCCGCCACTGGCCAGCCTCACCTGGTGCATGCCGAAGCCGCCATCCTCCTGACCGAACTACACCTACGGTTCGGTCAGCTCGACGCCGCCATCGCCTGGGCCGGGTACGCCCATTACAGCACCGACCACCTTTACGGCAGCACGGACCGGCGCAGCCTGCACGCCCTGCACCTGTTCGCTGCGGCCCACCGCAGTGCCGGCCACCACCAACGCGCCTACCACCTCTACCGGCGACTCGGCGAACACCTCGCCAGCAGTGACGACCCGCGCGGCCACCGAACCCTTGCCGTTCACGCCATAACAGCTCTTGTTCTGCATGACCTCGGCCACTGTCAGGCCGCCCGGAATCTGCTCGCCGACACCATCGCCACGCACCGCCGCGAGCACCCCGGTCACCCCGCCACCGCCCGCATGAGCCACCACCTCGCCCGCATCTGGCAGGAGTGCGCTACCAAGAGTCACCACCACGAAGACGGGTGAGCGCTGACCGTCGCAGTCGGCGACCTCGCCCACCCCAACTACCGCTAACCACACAGGAAGCCCTCATGCCGATGGTCACCTCGGCTGTCCCCGCCCGCAGCACTGGCCGCCACCCGCAGTAAGACCTGCGGAGGATCAAAGGAGGCTCAACCATGCCCCTCCATTCCGTCGGTGACTTACCAAGCACCCCTGACCAGCAGCGTTGTCCACCGCTGCCCGGCTCAGACATGATCACCAGTACGTTCGGTGGCCGCCAACAGGTTCCGCCAGTGGGTTGGGCGGTGCCCCTTTATGCGGCATCCCGGCTCGCCTCGCATCACCGCGATCAATGGGCGGCGGAGACAATCTCGCGCGACCCATCCGCTGACGACCACGTTGTGGCTGCAGCCAAGAGATCGATTGACCGCCTCAATGCCACTCGCGTCGCTCTCATTGGTGAGATTGACTCCTGGTTTGAGCAGGTGGTCCAGCCTCCGGGCGGGGCACCGTTGCACACCGAGACCATCGGCTCCGTGATCGACCGCCTGGCCATCGCATGGGTTCGGTGGAGGAGATTCTCGGAGACCGCCCAGCTGGACCTGCGCGACGTCGATCCTTCGCTGGCGCTCCAGCAGTTCACCGAACTCACCGAAGCCTTCGACACCCTTGTGCTCGACATTCATGAAGGCCGCCGCACCCTGCGCAACTACCTGCGCCCGTTGCGCGCCCATGGGACCGCACCGGCAGCCCCGACACCGCCGAAGGCGCGGCAGATTACCGGCTGGCTGCTGCGCCGCCCCGACAGCCTCGACGCTGACGAGCAGGTCAAACTCAACCAGATACGCGACCGGTGTCGCCATCTGGACGCCCTCGCCGCGCACGTGACCGCGTTCGCTGAGATGCTCACCGGCCGCCACGGCGACCGCCTCGACGCGTGGATCCACGCGGTCGAGGCCGACGACCAGCCCGACCTGCACTCATTCACCGCTGGATTGAAGCGGGACTACGACGCGGTCCGCAACGGGCTGACGCTGCCGTACAGCTCTGGCGCTGTCGAGGGCACCGTCAACAAGATCAAAATGTTGAAACGGCAGATGTTCGGTCGCGCCAAGCTTGACCTGCTCCGCAAACGCGTGCTCCTCGCCCGATGAGCCGCATCGGCGTTCCCAGGGTCCAATCTCGATCAACGAAAGTGGGCCAGATCCATTTTTCACCCGTCGTCGACAGGCGGCCCGGGCTCCCGTCGGTGGACGGCAGCACAGGGTGAGGGCGGGGATCGGAGGCAAGCCTCCAGATCCCCGCCCCCAATTACGTCGAAATCGCTATCCCGCTCGGCACGAGGCGAGCGCCCCTACGACGCCGACGCCCGGCGCGGGCAAGGGGAGCTTGGTCGAGGCCGCGGGGCACCGGGGTACCGTGAGGTCGTGGATGCCCCGACCGAACGAGGCCACACTCAACTGGCGGGTCGGCTCGTGGTAGCGCATGTACATCGCGGCCGCATTCGGCAGATCCGCGCCCAGTGAGGCCCACTCGCCGCCGTTCCATCCGGAGACGTACACCCCGACATCGGTTCCGACCAGCAGCAGCCCGTCCGAGGTCGGTACCACGGAGTTCACCGGCGCGTCGGGCAGGCCGCGGCCGATGTCCGTCCAGGTGCGGCCCCCATCGTCAGTCGCCATCACGTGCGGGCGATTGCTGCCGGAGCGGAAGCCGGAGAACGTGGCGTAGGCGATGTTCTTGTCCTTCGGGTGCACCGCAACCCGGGTCACCCACGTCCCGGGGAGCTGCGCCTGATCGACCCGGTTCCAGTTTTGCCCGAGGTCGTCGGTCCACCACAGGCGGCCGTCGTCGGTGCCGACGTAGAGCTTGTTACCGTCCGTCGGGGCGGCCGCGATCGTGCTGATGGTGCCCCACGGGTAGCCGGCCGGGTCGTTGGGACCGCCACCAGTGAGGTCCGGGCTGATCGCCTTCCACGTACGACCGTTGTCCGTCGACCGGTTGACGATGTTCCCGGCGTAGTACATGACGTTGGGGTCGCTCGGGTCGAACTGCAGTGGCGTCAGCCAGTTGCGCCGCTGCGACACCGTCTGGCCGGTGCTGATGCTCTGACGAGGTGCCCCACCCGCGTTCTCCGACCGGTAGCAGGCGCCGTACTGGCTGCACCCGAAGACGATGTTCGGGTTCTCGGGGTGGATGATCACCTGGAGGCCGTCACCACAGCCGATGGCGTTCCACGCGCCACCCGGACCGTTGTAGCCGCGGTTGCAGCCGTTGTCCTGGGCGCCCCCCACCTTCAGCACGGGATCGGTCTCCGCGACATCCACCGTGTAGAACTGGGTGTACGGCTCGTGGGTCGACTTCACCCATCCGCTCGCGCCGTTGTTGTCGGACCGGTAGAAGCCGCCGTCGTTGCCCAGGTAGGCACGGTTGGGCGTCTTCGGGTCCCACCGCAGCACGTGCTGGTCGGCGTGCGGGCCGCCGACAGAGGAGAAGGTCTGGGCGCCGTTGGTCGAGCGCATCAGGTTGACTCCGGCGAGGAAGACGTGGTTGTGATCCTTCGGGTCGACGAAGATCTTGCCGAACCACCAGCTGAAGGTGGACTGGGATGCCTGGTTGGCGGTGACCGGGGTCTGCGTCCAGGTGTCGCCGCCGTCGTCCGAGCGGTAGAACGCGCGGAACGGGCCGACGGCCGTGCCGACGTATGCGTAGAGGCGCTGCGGATTGCTCGGGGCGACCGCCAACCCCCATCGGCCCTGGTCGGCGTCGGTGGGCAGGCCGTTGGTCATTCGCTGCCAGGTCTGTCCGCCATCGTTGGAACGCCAGATGCTGGAGCCGGGGCCGCCGTAGGTGCGCTCGTGCGGCTCGCGCCGGTGGTCCCACATCGCCGCATACATGCGAGCCGGGTTGCTCGGGTCGATGACCACCTCGGTCGCGCCGGTGGTGTCGTTCGGCGCGGCGAGGACCTGGCGCCAGGTGTCGCCACCGTCTTCCGAGAGATAGACGCCCCGCTCACCGCCGGGGACGAACAGGTTGCCGGTCGCCGCGGCGAAGATCCGGTCTTCGTTGCTCGGGTCGATGGCGAAGCGGGCGATGGCGTGGCTGTCCTTCAGGCCGACGTGCTGCCACGTTGCACCTCGGTCAGGGGAGCGGTAGATGCCGTCGCCGCCGAAGGTGATCGAGCCGCCGCCCGGTTGCGGCTCACCGGTGCCGGCGAAGAGCACGCCGTCGCTGGTCATGGCGACCGCACCCATGCTCTGGCCCGAGCTGCCCGGCCACGCGGCGGTGAACGTCGCACCGGTGTCGCTGGACTTCCAGATGCCCCCCGAGGCGGCGGCGATGAAGATCTGATCCTCGACCTGGGGGTCCACCGCGATGTCGACCACTCGGCCGCCGATGTTGGTCGGGCCGAAGAAGCTCCAGTTCCGTTCGGCCAGGTTGCGGTAGACGCTGCGGGTGTGCGCGGCGAGCTGGTTCGCCTCACCGCGTGCCTTGCCGTACTTGGCCGCGGACAGTTCCGTGCTCCCGTCGCTGAGCCGTTGGGCGGTCATCCATTCATCGGGCAGCTCCATCGGCCCGGTCGGCGTGCTCGTGGCCAACGATTCCTGGCCGTTGGCGGACGTTAGGGACGCCGTCAGCGCGACCGCGGTGAGCAGCGCCAGGCCTGCTGCCACCGTGAGGCCGCGACGACCTCGCAGGAGGGTTGGATTCATGCAGGATCTCCCTGTGCGTGGGACGCGACCGGGATGGCCGGTCGTCCGTACGCACGTTAGACACAGTGGCGACAAACGTCACCAAGCATCTGACGGGATTCGGATTGTCGGGTTAGGACAGCTGTTGAGCTGATCCGGTGCCTAGTCGTTGTGGAACTGCGGAAGCCCCGCCTCGTCGGAGTCCGGGCCCACCACCGCGGTCAGGCTCGTGCCGTCCGCGCAGAGCGCGCCGGCCCGCAGGTACATCCGTCGCTGCGGCGTGCGTATCAGCACCTCGGCCTCGAAGGTCTCGTCCTCGGCGCGCAGCAGGTCGATGTCGTCGCGGTTTTCGTAGTGCACGCGTACGTCCAGTGGGGTCATGCGGAGGGTGGCCTCAACGGTCGTCAGCACGCCCTGCTCCACCACCGAGGTGACCCGGGCGCCTTGGGGCAGCACCAGCCCGGTGACATCGGCGCTGATCTCGGGATCGTCGTTGAGTGGTACCCGGTCGCAGCTTGGCAGGTTCGCGAGCATCGCCCGGGCGGGATCGGTGCCGCGGTGTGAGTTCGTGCCGCCGCAGCCGGCGAGCGACGCGAGCGCGACTACGAGGGCAACCACCCGGACTCTCACCGAAGCAGGATGTCACGCTCAGCGCAGTACGCGCCAGCGCCGCACCATCAGCAGCTGCAGGGCGATGATGACCGCGGTGACCGCCATGAGCATGATCGTGATGAGCGAGCCATAGGCGAAGCCGGAGAACTCGAAGACCTGGTCGAATATGTAGACCGGCAGGTACAGCGTGGCGTTGGCGGGCCGACCATCGGTAAGGACGTACGCCGGGACGAAATTGACCTGCAGGGTGAGGATCGTGTCACGGACCGCGAGTAGCACCAATACCGGTGCGAGCAGCGGCAGCGTGAGCCGCCGAAGTTGACCGAACGGGCCGCAGCCCTCCAGCGCCGCTGCCTCGTACAGCCGGCCGTCCAGCAGGCGGCGTGCAGCGAGGACCACGATGAACCCCTCCCCGATCGGGAACGCCAGCATGAGGACGACCCCGATCCGCGCGGTGGTCGGATCGGCCAGCCAGGTGTAGCCGGGGTGGCCGAACAGTCCGAGGAGTTGGTTCAGCGGGCCGTACCTCGGGTTGAGCACCCAGAGGAACAGCACCGCCAGCGCCACGTCTGGGATGACAGTCGGCAGGTAGACAGCGGCCCGGAACAACCGACCACCCGGGCGCGGTGCGGCCAGAAGCAGCCCGAGCCCCACGGCGGCGAGCAGCCGGACCGGTACCGCCAGCGCCACGTGGAACAGCGACGCCTGCAGACTGTCGAGCAGGAAGCCGTCGGAGAGCAGGCGACGGACGTTGGCCAGGCCCACGAACTGTGGATCGCGGGTGAGCCCGGTGTGGTCGGTGAAGGCGTAGCCCACATTGAGCAGGGCGGGAAGCGCGATCAGCAACACGACCGCAACGGTGTACGGCGCGAGAAACGCCCACGCGGTGAGGGGACGTCTGGCCCGGCCGGTCTTCACCGGCATCGCCGGTTGTCGGCATCAAAGCGGTGGATTCGGCTCGGGTCAGGGCGAAGGCGTACCCGATCGCCCGGCCGCATACCCGGCCGCGGCCCGGTTCGTACCGCCAACCGGGTACCGTCCGCGCAGCGCGTGAGAACGATCGCCTCACTGCCCAGCGCCTCCACCGCCTCGACTGTGGCCTCCAGCGGCCCTTCGGCGTCGAGAGCCAGATCCTCCGGCCGTACGCCGAGTGTCAGGCCGGCCGTGCCGCCCAGCACACCCCCACCCGGGACGAGGTTCATCGGTGGGCTGCCGAGGAAACCGGCGACGAAGGTGTCGGCCGGCCGGTCGTAAACCTCCTGCGGCCTGCCGACCTGGCGCACCTGCCCGGCTTGCAGCACAGCCACCCGGTCGCCGAGCGTCATCGCCTCCGCCTGGTCGTGCGTGACGTAGATCGTCGCGGTGCCGAGCTCGCGGTGCAGGGCCAGCAGGTCGGCGCGGGTGGCGAATCGCAGCGGAGCGTCCAGACTGGCCATCGGCTCGTCGAACAGGTAGACGCGGGGCTCGCGCAGGAGAGCACGGGCCAGGGCGACCCGCTGGCGCTGCCCGCCGGACATCTGGTCGGGGTAGCGGTCGAGCAGGTCCGTGATGCCCAGGCGCTCGGCGGCCTGCTGCGCCCGCTGTTCGGCCTCGCCGCGTCGGACCCGGCGCACCCGCAGTCCGAAGAGCAGATTGCCGCGCACGGTCAGGTGCGGGTAGAGCGCGTAATCCTGGAAAACCATCGCCACCGCGCGTCGGTGCGGCGGGAGGGGACTGACATCCTGACCGTTGACGAGAATCCGGCCGCCGTCGGGTCGTTCCAGCCCGGCGATCAGGCGCAGGATGGTTGACTTGCCCGAGCCCGACGGTCCGACCAGGGTCACCAGCTCACCTACCCGGACCTCCAGGTCGATGCCGTCGAGGGCGGTGACCTTTCCGTACGACTTGGCCAATGACTCCAGCCGGATCGCGCGGTGCTCGGTGCTCACCGGCCGCTTCCTACCTGAAGGGCGAAGAGTGGGCGAATCTGCTCCTCCAGGTGGCGCAGTCCTTCCTCGCGCCCAACCCGTCCGTAGAACACCTCTTCGAGGAGTTTGTCGGCCTCGCGCTCCACTCGTGACCAGGTGGCAGTGCGTGGTGTGGTGCGCAGGTGCGGCTCGGCGTCCAGGAAGACCCGCGACGAGCGTGGGGGCCGATTCGCGGCGAGGAAGGCGGAGGAGTTGGCGACGTCGAGGCGGGAGGGCACCGTGCGGCCCGACTCGGCGAGAATTTCCTGGCCCTGTACTCCCATAGCGAACTCAATGAAGCGCCAGGCGGCACCGTGGTCTGACCGGCCCGCGCTCATGCAGTAGGCGTCGCTGTGCAGGATCGAGGCTGGTACGCCTCCTGGGGCCACCGGCAGTGACGCCACATCCCACTCGAAGCCCTTGATGGTGCGTAGTGTCGGCACCGCCACCCGGCTGTTCAGGTACATGCCCAAGCCGCCGCGCAGGAACCGTGCCTCGCTTGATTCGCTCTGCTCCTCGGCGTCCGGCGGCACCACATGGTGCACCAGTTGGAGGTCGAGGAACCAGTCGAGGGCCTTGCGCGTGGCCGTGTTGTGGGTCAGGGTCAGGGCGGCGGGCTGGCGCGTGTCGTCGACGAGTTCACCACCGTTGGACCACACGAACGGCGCGACCCGGGCGATCGACGGCGCCACGCCGACGCCGTACGTGCCGGCGCCGGTCAGTGCCTGCGCCGCCGACAGGAAGTCCGCCCAGCTCCAACCCGCCTGCGGCAGCGGGACGCCCGCCTTGGCGAACAGGTCGGCGTTGTAGTAGACGACCAGGGAGGACATGTTCTGCGGAAGGCAGGTCAGCTTCTCCCCGTCGAAGCGGAAGGCCTCCAGAGCTCGCGGGCTGAAGTCCTTTTCCTTCAGCACCTTGCTACCGTCCAGGTAGGGCTGGACGGGCTCGATCGCTTTCTGCGCCGCGAACTGGCCGTAACGGCGATAGTTCAACAGAAAGACATCGGGGGGATTCCCGCCGGCGAACGACGTTGTCAACCGAGCCATCAGTTCGTCCTGGGTGGCGACCGGGGAGAGGGTGACGTCGACGCCGGGAGTGCTCTTCTCGAAGGCCGCGACCAGGCTCCGGTAACCGGCTATCTCCTCGGCGTTGCCCGTCAACACCACGGTGATTCCCGCCGCGTCGTCCGTGCGACGGGCGCCACCGCAGCCGGCGCCCGAGCCGATCATCAGGGCCGCGGTGGCGAGCGCCACCCACCGCCGTACACCGCGTCCAGTCATCGGCGTCCTCCAGATCTCAATGCCGTCAACGGGTTGTCGTTCAACAGGATCCGTTGGGCCAGCAGGAACACCACCGCGCACGGCACGGTCGCGATCACGCAGCCAGCCATCAACAGCGGCCAGTCGGTGGGATTCAGCAGGCGCAGGAACTGCAAACCCAGCGGATAGGTGTAGCGATCACCGTTGTGCAGGTACAGCAGCGGGTCGATGAAGTTGGACCAGTGGAAGGTGAAGGCGAGGACCGCCACCGCCATGGTCGCCGGACGTACCTGGGGCAGGGCCACCCGGCGCCAGATTGTCAGCCACCCGGCGCCTTCCAGCCGGGCCGCCCCGAGCTGGGTGTCCGGTATGCCGCCGAAACTCCAGACGTACAGCAGCACGAGGAACGGGCTGCCGGCGAGCGCCGCCGGGGCCAGCAGCGGGACGTAGGTGTCGACCACGCCGGCCAGTCGGAACAGTTCGAAGCGTGTCGCCCAGACCCCGGTAACCGGCACGAGGAGTACCACCAGCAGACCGAGAACCACCCGCCGCCGGGCTGCCGGCGTGAGCAACCGGAGACCGAAGCCGGTCAGCGAGGCGACGAGGACGGTCAACGGAACGGCAAGCGCGACGACCAGCGCCGAGTTCGCCAGGTAGGTGAACAGGGGTATCAGCCTGGGTAGCCGAGCGTAGGCGGCCAACGTCGGCTCGGGCGGGAAGAGTTCGAGCGTGCGTGGCGGGGGCAGGCCGGCGGGTCGAAGTGAGCCAACCACCATGAACCACAGCGGAGCGGCGAACAGCGCCGCGCACAGAGCCGGCACGACAAAGCGCCCAAGCACGCGAGGAATCCCGCAAGTCCCAGCCGTACGCCGCGACCCGGGAACGCGCGTCCACAAACGCACACCAGCCTCTCTTGCCAGCGGTCACATAGGTGCGCGTCTGCGCCTGCTGGCTGACCGCCGCCGATGGACACCGCGCCAGCCTCTGCGCCTGTCAGAAGCTACCAGGCGGCTCTGCCAAACCTACGAATTGGCAGCTCGCCGATCATCGGGCACATGTTGAAGATCTACGGCGGCAGCTCCTACGCCTGTCGTGCTCGACTGGATGAGCAGGGCGAGTCCCACGAGCGCAGCCGCCAGCCGGAAGGCCGGTTCAGTCACCAGCGAACCGAGCCAGGGTGAAGATGATGCCCCTTCACGGCGATGACGAAGTCTCCCCAGACCTCGGGCGTGAAGGCCAAAGCCGGCCCCAGACTGTCCTTGGAATCACGTACGGCGACGATGCCGGGGAGGTTGGTGGCGACCTCGACGCAGTCGCCGCCGTTGCCGCCACTGCGGGTGCTCTTGCGCCAGTTGGCACTGGACAGGTCAGTCATGCTGCAGCTCCCCGACGATCCTCTTGATCATGTCCCTGGATTCTCCCTCATCAAGTGCGAGGGCTGCTACACCCCGCCAGGCGCCCTCGTAGGCGCTCAGCTCGTCGGGCTTGTCGAGGTACAGCGCTCCCGTGAGCGACTCGCTGTAGACGACGGATGGTTCGGGCGCCGCTCGACCACCCTTGGTAGCGGGAAAGTCGAGGATCACAAAGGATCCCGCGACCGCCCCGGGCGGCGGGCCCGCAGACAGCGGCAGGACCCGGACGGACACGTTTGCCAGATCGCCTACCTCTAGCAGGCGTCGGAGCTGAGCCGTCATGACCCTCGGCCCGCCAACGACCCGACGAAGGACTGCCTCGGAGAGGATCTGGTGCACCTGCGGAGCCCCCGGCAGTCGGCGGGTCAGGAGGGACTGCCTCTGCAGCCGCACTTCAACGGCTCGCTCCCGGTCCTCCTCGCTGGATGCAGGCCGATCGAGCCGGTAGATGGCCTGCGCGTACTGCCGGGTCTGAAGCAGCCCGGGTATCAGGGATTCGTCGTAGCGGCGAAGCGTCGCGGCGGCGGATTCCAGGCCGACGTACAACTCGAACCAGCTCGGCACCGCGTCCCCGTACGCGTGCCACCACCCCTTGGACTTCGTCTCCGCGGCCAGCCCCCGCATCGCCTCGGTCATCTCTGCCGACACGTGGTACAGCTCGCACATCGCCTTGACGTCGAGCACCCGCACCGGCCCCAGACCGCTCTCGATGCGCCAGATCTTCTGCCGGCTGTATTCGAGCGCCTCGGCGGCGGCGTCGAGGGTCACCCCCGCCTCGGTGCGGAACTGTCGCAGTAGCCGCCCGAGCTGCCGGCGCGGCACGGTCGATCCGACGTCCTCTGTCACCCGAGCACTCCTTGATTCCATTCCGCAACACTGCGTAACGTGCCCATGTAACAGCTACCCGTAGCGATAAAGAAAGTCAATGCCTCTGCCAAGAATTCTGCCGTGGAACGTTGCACTTCTACTTCGCACTGTCACACGATGACTACAAGCCCTGGTGCCGTACCGCTGATCGGTAGCTGCGGTGGCAGGGCGGGGTGGGTCCGCACGTGCGGGGAGGGCGGGTGGCCCCACCCCTTCCATTCCACGAGAGAGGCAGGCAGCAGATGAACGTCCGCAACCAACGGCCGACCCATGTCGGCACGGCAACGCCGTACACCTCGCTGTTGCCGTGGCAGGTGCGCGAGCGCCGCTTCAAGCTGGTCGGGCTCGGGCGCCGCGGCCTGGAGCCCGACCATGTGTACGCCTTCCTCGACCGGGTCGCCGGCGAGCTGGCCGCCGCCCACGCGGCCCTGGCCGCGAGCCGGCGGGAGACCGCCGTCATCAAGGACGCGCTGCGCCGCTGGCAGTCCGACCAGGCCCGCACCCACGCCGACCAGGGCCGTGAGGCATGACCCAGCGGTACGTCATCCACCTGCCGGTCGTCGCCGCCGACCTGCCCGCCGCGCAGCGCCTGGCCCGGGTGATCGGCCGGTGGATGCTGGTGCTGCCGCAGGCCGACCCGGGGGAGACCACCGTGTCCGCGGAGGACCACCAGAACGTACGGCATCGGGTCTTCTGCGACCTGCTGCTGCCCGGCGGCCGGCGCTGCCTGCTCCGCGCCGACCACGACGGCCCCTGCGCCCGCCGACTGCGCCGCTGACCGGGCGTCTACCGGGAGGTTGACAGCGACCCGGTGTACGTCTCCTTCCCGCGCTTCGAGCCGGTGTCATAGCGCCCGACGGCACTTCCCGCGTTCTCGGCAAGCAGTCGAGGCAGTGGGAGCAGTTTGGGAGCAGCCCGTTGCGGTGAACGGTGCGGTTGCTGCATGCGGCTGCGCTGCTCCCGCCGCCCAGAAGTGGTGCGGTGTCCCTGCGCATCGTTCGGCACACCCGGCCACCTCGGCGGTCGCACGCCCGACACCGTGAGCGGCCCAAGACCCACATCCCGTCAGCGTCATCGGCAGTTGTCACCGATGTATACGCCACGGTCCAGAGAACCCGCGGGAGGACATCGAATGGTGAGGCTCACGCTCCGGTCTACCAGCGCTGCCGTCGCCGTCGCCGGACTCGTCGTCGCGTCGGCACCCAGCGCGGCGACGGCGGTCACAGGCAAGGCCGGCGCCGACCGCATGACGGTGGTCGCCACCGGGCTCGACAATCCCAGGGGGCTCGCTGTGGCGCCCGGGGGAGTGGTGCTGGTCGCCGAGGCCGGCAGAGGCGGCCAGGGACCATGCATCATCGGCGGGCAGGGCCAGACGTTCTGCCTCGGCGACACGGGCGCGGTCACGGCTGTCTGGGGGAATCGCCACCAGGAGCGCGTCGTGACCGGACTTCCGTCACTGGGCACCGCGAACCAGTCCGAGGTCCTCGGACCGCACGACATCGCGCTGACCAAGGCCGGCCCGCTCGTCACCATCGGCCTGGGCACGGACCCGGAGCGCCGCGCCCGGCTGGGTCCCGGCGGGGCGCTCATCGGTCAGACCGTGCGGTTCGGGCCTTCGGGCACGAGCGCCTTCGCCGACCTGGCTGGGTACGAGGCGGCACACAACCCGGACCAGGACCAGCCCGGTACTGGACCGGACAGCAATCCGTACGGTCTCCTGCCGTACCGCGATGGTGCGGTGGTGACCGACGCGGGCGGCAACGACCTGCTGCGTCTCGACCGCCGGGGTCGCATCTCCACGCTCGCCGTCTTCCCGACGACGCCGACTCCGAGTCCGTTCGGCGGACCGGACATCCCGATGCAGTTCGTGCCGACCACGGTGACGACGGGTCCCGGCGGGGCGCTTTACGTCGGCCAGCTGACCGGATTCCCGTTCCCCGTCGGCGGGGCGAAGGTGTGGCGCGTCGTGCCTGGTCAGGCGCCCACCGTCTTTGCCGAGGGCTTCACGAACGTCGTCGACATCGCCTTTGACCACAAGGGCCGACTGCTGGTCCTCGAGATCTCAGCCAACGGCCTGTTCAGCGGTGACCCGACTGGCGCATTGATCAGGGTGGAACGTGACGGCTCGCGTGTCGAACTCGCCCGGGCGGGCCTCGTCACGCCCACCGGCTTGGCGGTCGCTCACGACGGCACGATCTACATCTCGAACAAGGGCACCCTGGTTGGCCAGGGCGAGGTGCTGCGGCTGCGAGTGCGCGACACCGGAGACGCCTAGCGTTCGCTTGGTTTCAGGGGTTCGACGGTTGAGCCAGGTTTCACGCGGCGGCGGGTAGGCGCGCTTGGGCGAGGTAGTCGTTGAGGCGCTGGTCGATGGTGCGTAGCGCTTGGCGCAGTGGCGGCGGTGCGGGTGGTTGGTCGGCGGCCAGCAGCGGGGCGAGGACCCGGTTGTGGACTTTGGTGTAGAAGATCGCGAAGCGGAGGCCGTCTGGGGTCAGGGTGTAGGTGTTGGAGTGTGGCTGGCGGGTGATGAGGCCTTTGAGTCGTAGCCGTCGTAGGTCGTAGCTGGCCTGGCCGATCGAGTACGGCGCGCCGAGCAGTCCGGTCATTAGGGCGCGGAGGCTCCGGTTGGACAGACCGGTGACGGCGTGCACGCAGGTGGTCAGGGCGCCGGCCAGGGCCATGACCCGAGGGTCGCCCGCCGATCAAGCGCGTCTGGGTGTCCAACACCGTGCGCGGACTCGGAATCGGCCGGCGCATGCTGAGCGAACTGGAACGATACGCCGCCGAGCGTGGCTGGACCGCCGTCCGCCTGGACACCAATCGCCACCTCTCCGAGGCGATCGCGATGTACCGCTCGACCGGCTACCGCGGGACCGAGGCATACAACACCGAGCACTACGCCCACCACTGGTTCGAGAAGCACCTGACGCCGTGACGGCGCACCTGGCGGGCCGGCCGGTTGCGCGGCGCTACTGGCCGGCATGCCCACCGCGCCACCAAGCCCACCGCCGCCGCCTGGACGCGCCCCAGCCGCTCTGGGGCCGTCACGCCTGGCGCCCGCCGGTTGGCGCTGAGAGCGGGGAGCCGGGAGGGCTGCCGCGGAACAACGGACCGTTGAAGGTGGCGGTCGTGGGCCGGCAGCCGGCCCGGCCCCGCGCGGCATAGCTGAGTGCACGTCGGCGGCATCGGCGAGCGGGCGTAACCAAAGGGCTCCACGGGGGAGCCGCCGTGACCGCATCGGTTAGGACATTTGTCTGCCTGGTCCGGGGCGAGCCCGTTCCGGTTTGTTTCGGGTTCACCGGGCGATCACCCCAACCGCCTAGCCTCCGGCCTTGTTGACCGCGACACAAGGAGCTGGGCTTGCTAGTCAAACGAAAACTCGGCATCACACTGTCATCGGTCGCTGCGCTGATCTTGTCGGCGGGGCTCTCCACCGCGGCGGGCGCGGTCGGTGGGGAGCTTCAGCGGATCACCCCGCCGGTCGATGCGAATCACCCGCCCCAGGATCGCCTGGTCCTCGCCGTGATCGGGGACTACGGTGGCTGCGGCGCTGACCGGACCTGCGCCGAGGAGTACCAGGTCGCGGACATGGTCCACTCCTGGAGCCCAGAAGCCATCCTCACCACCGGCGACAACACGTACCAGCAGGGCCTACCCGAGGAGGTTGTCAAGGCCCAGGCGCCGTACAAGGCGGATATCGACGCCGGCAAGCTGTTCCCCATCATGGGGAACCACGACTACGGCAACGGCTGCTCGCCGGAGAGCGTCCGGCCGAGCCTGGACTACTTCAAGGTTCCGGCCGCCTTCGTCGCCGGCCTCGGCAACGGACTGCTCGACTTCGTCAACCCCGACGCCAACTGCCAGACGGCGACGGGCAGCTCGAAGCCGCCGATCTACGACGCGTACCGCAACACGCTCACCAACAGCTCGGCCGCCTGGAAGGTCGTCGGCGGCCACCAGCCGATCTACTCCTCCGGCAAGGCCGGCAACAACCTGGACCGCTCCTGGCTGATGACGCCGGGCGTGGATCTGATCCTCGCCGGCCACGATCACCACGCGGAGCACATCGAGACGGCCGACGGCTACAACATCGCCATCTCCGGCAACGGCGGCGCCGGCCTGACCCCGCTGTTCGGCGTCGCGCCGGGCAGCAAGTTCCGCGATGCCACGCACTTTGGGGCGATGCGGCTGACAGTGACCCCGGACTCGCTGAAGGCGGAGTATCTGTCCCTGCCAGGCACCGTCGACTACTACTTCCTGCTGAAGAAGGACGCGCAGGGCCGGGCGTACCTGGCCGAGCGGTCAGACTGGGTCGACCCTGACCCGGGCCCGGGCGGAAGCCCGATCCCGAACCGGTACACGGTCTCGTTCGACGTCGCGGCGGACAAGGCCGACGGGCTGACCTACAAGGACTACGAGGACGCCCCGTTCGTGACGACCGAGGTCGACGGCCGCCGGGCGTTGGAGCTGCAGAAGAATCCCTTCGGCGGCGCCAACCAGCTCTACATGTTCGTCGATGACGCGGCGATCTCCGGCGGGCCGTACGCGGTGAAGGCCACGATCAGCTACCGCTCTCCGGTCACGGGCTCGTTCGCCATCCAGTACGACTCGCAGCAGAGCGGCTCGGCCTACCAGCGTTCGACGGCGGTGACGATCGGCGCCGGCCAGGTGAACCAGTGGCAGACGGCGACCGTCGACATCCCCGACATCCGGTTCACCAATCGGCAGAACGGTGGCGCGGACCTGCGGCTGAACGCGGTTGCCAACCTTCCGCTCGCCATCTCGGCGGTGCGCATCGACGTGGTGCCACCGGCTCACCCGGTGACCCGGGTCTCGATGGACTTCTCCGATGAGCCCGACGGGCTGACCTGGATTCCGTACGAGAGCGGCCCCGCGCACGAGATCGTCGTCGACGGTCGGCGCGCCCTGCAGATCGACAGGAACACGTTCAACTCCGGCAACAACCTCTACCTCGCCGTCGACGACCGCTACCTCACCGGCGGCCCGTACGACGCCACCGCCACCATCGAGTACCGTTCCCCGGTCGCCGGCTCGTTCGTCCTGCAGTACGACTCCGCAGCCACCGGGTCGGCGTACCAGAGCACGACCCGAGTGAACATCACCGCCGCGATGGTCAACACCTGGCAGAACGTGACACTCGACCTGCCGCAGGTCATGTTCCGCAATCGGCAGAACGGCAACGCCGACATGCGGATCGTGGGCGCGAACAACCTGCCCCTCATCATCGGCTCGATGAGCGTGCAACTCTCCGACAACCAGGCACAGTTGCTGAAGGTGGCCCAGGACGCTGTCACCGTCGCCGAGGCAAACCCGTCGGCACAGACGATCACGGCAGCCGAGGCAGCCATCGCGAAGGTCACCGACGCTACCCAGGTCGCGGCGCTGAACCAGCGGCTGGCGATCGTGAAACTCCTCGTCCAGGCCCGCGACCTGCTCGACCGGATCGCCGCAGCCGAGCTGAACAACACCGATCAGATCGACTCCGCCGTCACCGACCTCGCCGAGGCGACGGCGAACCTGGATCAGGTGCCGGCCGACCGGCAGGGCGACCTGCCGGAGCAGGTCGGTGCGGCGAAGCGCGGGATCGCCGACGCTCTCGCCCGGTTCTTCGCGAAGCCCACCGAGGGAAAGCCGGGACCGATCAAGCGGCCCTGGCTGGACCTGGTCATCTCCGACACCTACGACCGGTTCGGTGAGACCGACCTGCACGACCGGGTGATGTCCATCGTGCGTAGCCACGCCACCGGCTCGCAGGTCACCATCGCCATCAACGAGTTCCTCGCCTCCCGGTAGACGGGAATAGTTCCGCCTCGGTTCGGGGCGGCGTCGCACCGCCGGCGCCGCCCCGAACCACCCGACGCCCCAGCCGCTCTGGTGCTACAAACGCCCGCTCGCCTCCACCAGTCTCAACGCCGGGCGGGTTCAGCCGGTGGAAGCATTCGCCTCGACGAGTTCGGTGAATATCTCGGAGGGTTTCTTCCAACCGTGGATCTTGCGGGGTCGGTCGTTGATCTCGGAAGCGACCATCGCGAGGTTTTTCAGGCCGGTCAGCCGTTCGCGGAGCAGGTCGGTGATCTCGGTGACCTGAAGGCCGTCGATGACCTCGCCGGTGGTGTTGGACAGGCACGGGGCCCACCAGTCGTCGGGTCGGCGGTTGCATGTCCGGGCGGACGTGCTCGTCGACGTCGAACCCGATCGAGTAGGCCACCCGCCGTCCTGGCGTCTGGTCGAGGCGGTGCAGCCAGTCGATAAGCGTGTGGGAGGCGCCTGCCCCGTCGCTGGTGATCAGCAGGTCGTCGTGCCGGCCGGCGGGCACCTGTGCGATCGCCTGATGCAGTACCTCGATCAGATCCTGGGCGGTGTTGGCCCCGGCGTTGCCGGGGCGGGGCATCAGGGCGGCCAGTTCACCGGTGTTGTCGATCCACACGCCGAGGCTGTGGAACCCGAACGTCTTCTTGAACGTCGCTTCGGCGTGTTCCTTGCGGGAGTGGGCCAGGGTGATGGTGCCATCCACGCGCAGCACGATCGTGTCGCCCATGCTCAGGTCGCCGGCGTAGATCGCCTGCGGCACGCCAGCCGGTAGCAGGCTCCACAGATGCGCGCGAGCCGCCGCCCGCGCGGTGTCGATGCGGTGCAGGCCACCGTCGCTGATCTCACCCAGCGCACGCAGGGCGGTGGTGTCCGAAGCCACCGGTCCGAACAGTGCAGCCTGGGCCCGCAGCGCCTCGATGTCGTACACGTCGGTGCCGCCAGCGGCGATCGAACACGCGATGTCGGTCAGAACCCGACCCCGGTCGTGGACCGGGTGGAAGCCCGGTTTGGTCAGCACCCTCGATATGCCCGCGGTCAGGCCCGTGCGGTCCGCGAGCATCCGCAGACCCGCCACCCCGACCATCGCCACCACCCCGTCACCGTCAGCCGTGACACGCAGGTCCTTCGACCATCCGGTAAGCTCACGCACGTCGGAAGTGCCTTCTCGCAAGAGATCCTGGTAGATGTCGCAATCACCATTTTCCCTTGTGCGGCAGGCACTTTCGCCTTTCCCAGCTGCTCGGGGAGGAGGAGTGATCCACCACGTACCGCTCGAGGTTCGGCATATACGACGTCAGTCGGTGCAGCAACCCGGCGCCGGCATCGAGAGATCCTCCGCTGCCTCAAGCGCTACATCGTCCGCGACGTCTACACCGCCCTACGCGCCGGCTCGATCAGCCGAATCGCTTCAGGACCGAGACCGTTTACGCGATCACTGACCTGCTCGTTCACCAGGCCAAACCGGAGCAGCTCGCCGCCTGGATCCGTGGTCACTGGTCGATCGAGAACAAGGTCCACTGGGTTCGGGACGCCACCTACGACGAAGACCGATCCCATATCCGCACCGGCACCGGACCCCAGGTCATGGCAGCCCTACGCAACGCCGCCGTCGGCGCACTACGCCTCACCGGCGTCACCAACATCGCCGCCGCCAACCGCCACCACGCCCGCGACAGCAACCGACCACTGGCCCTACTCGGCATCACCTGAGGACTTTGCCGGGGCCCTGCACCCTGGCCGGCCGCCCGGCCCGCCCCCGGACGTGTTCACAAGGAAGGGCCAACAGCGGTCGTTTCCGCTGATGGACTGCCGGTGACGATAGACGCATCGGCCAGGGCCCAGGGCCGGGTAGCCGGAGGGTGAAACTCCCTCCGGCTACCCGGCCTGCTGCTGCGGGTATCCGGTAGAGCGCTCTTTGCTGTTCGGGACGACGACGCTACGTCAGGTGGGCTGGTCCGCGATGTGACTGCCCGTCAGACGCCTGGACCGGCCCCATGGACGCCGAGGCGATACGCACCGTGTCCCTTCGGTGGGAAGCGGGTCAGGCGCTGTCGACGGCCCAGGCGCTGCAGGCATACGGAGAGCCATTGGCGCCATCGGTGAGACAGACCCGGTAGCGTACGTCCCTGCCTTCGGGAATCTCGTAGTCGTGTACCGCTGTCCAGCCGTTGCCGTACCCGTTGTAGAGACCGCTGGACGGGGTGACCCAATGCCAGCTGAAGTCGTAGTACTGCTGGAGGTATCCCTTGACGCCGTGGCCATCCGCCCTGAGATCGAGAACCTTGAGGATCTCGCCACTCGACGCGAACGTGACTTCGCCCGAGCAGAAATTGTTGTCGTACCGCACGGTGCACACGGATCCGCTGGCCTGAGCCGGCTGCGCGGATAAGGCCACCATGAGGGTGGCGCCTGCGATGACTGCCATGGTGGACCACTGTCGCTTGGCCATCGTGCTCCTTCTTGTCGTCGAGTGCTTGCCGGGGGCGGAACGTGTTCCGGGCGCTCCTTCGAGATCAACCCAGATCGCAGGGTATGTCACATCACTGCTCAGCAGTCGGACCGCTTCGCGGCGTTGTCGTTCCACCAGGCGGCCTTGTCCTCGCTGCCGGAGACGTAGTGAATGTCGTCCCACAGGCGGATGTTGAACAGGTAACAGCCCCGGCTGCTGGAACGTTCGTTGAGGTCATAGGCGCCGCCCATGCTGGCCCGCCGGGTGGTGCAGTTGCCGTTGCCGGACGCCTTGACGCTGTACCCGGCGCCGGTGAAGATGTCATGGAGCACGACGTTCACGTGCGCGCCGTCGGCCTGGATGTCGCAGACCTGGACGATGTCCCCGTCGGGCCAGAAGTCCACGCGGCCACCGGGATTGCCGTCGTCGGTGTACATCCAGTAGTGCGGTCCCGCGTACGCCTGGGCCGGGCTGGCGATCACCGCCGATGCCGTCATGGTGGCGGCCAGAGCGACCAACGCGGTCACGATGCGTCGTAGATTCACTGCGGTGCTCCCTTTTGTTGTGTGTGCACGGCGGCCCGTCACGGCCGCCGCAGGCTGGATGATCTCCTCCGCCGCTTGCAACCGCCTTGCAGCACAACAGTTCGGGACGTACTGATCCGGCCAGGGCCGCCTGCACCACTCTTTGAGCGTGACCGGGCTCGCTGGAGCGGTTTCCTCCGACTCGCCCGACTACGCTTCCTGCTCTACAACCTCCTGCCGGTGGGTCTCGCCGTAGCGGTGTCGGTACACCAGGGCTATCCGCTCGATCTCACGTGGTACGCCGTCGCGCAACTGTTCGCGTGGACGGTCCATGTGATGACGCACTACTGCAATGAGTACTTCGATCTTGACGCCGACCGCGCGAACGTCTACTTCACCCCGTGGACCGGTGGCAGCCGAGCGTTGGTGGACGGGTTGGTGGCGCCCGTGGTGTCGCTCGGCGCCGGGTTCGTCCTGTTGAGCGCGTCGATGCTGATGATGGCCGCCATGCCGTCCTGGCAGGCACGCGTGCTCGCCACCGCGGCCGTTGTGTTGGCCTGGTTCTACACCGCGCCGCCAATGAAGCTCAACTATCGAGGCGCGGGAGAGGTGACCGTCGCCGCGATCCTCAACGGCCTGTGGCCCGCCGTCGCGGCGATGCTCCAGGCGGGCACCGTACCCATGCTGCTGGTGGCTGTGCTGGCACCCACCGCGTTGCTGCAGGTGGCGCGGATGATGGTGATGAATCTGGGTGACCGCCGATCGGATGCGACCGTCGGCAAGCGCACCCTGCCGGTCATCATCGGCTATCAGCCGGCGGTGAACCTGATTGTCGGCGCGCAGCCGGTCGCGTACGCGATGCTCACCGCCTTCGCCGTGCTCGGCTGGGTACCGTGGCTGGTCTGGGCCGCGATGGCCGCTACCGCGCCGCTGTCGGTATGGCTTGTCAGGCAGCTCCGCGGCGGCGCAATGCGTGATCTCGAACCCAGGCGCATGACACCGGTGGTGTTCTGGGCATCGAACCACGTGTCACTGATCGTGGCGGCGGCAATGCTCGGCGTGATCCTGGATGCGGCGCGACGGTCCGCCAGCCCGGGCGCCCTGGCCGCGCTCGGTGCGGTCCTCACCGGCTACGGCGTCCTGTTTGCCCACCGACTGTGGTTGGCGCACCACGCGCCCACTCGCGTCGGCCGCGACCGCCGACGAGCGGCATCGGCGGCGACACCACGGACGGTCGACCGCGCCAAGCCGCTCGGTGAAACCGCCGATGGGTGAGCTGGCCCAGGACCTCACGAACAGCCGAGTGCAATGTTACTTGTGATGCACTACGACATTTTTATGGCTATTTCTCTCCACTTGGAGGTCTGGGGTTCTCGGGCGAGCCGGGGCCGGTTGGCCCTCATGGCAGCTCGCCACCAGGCGATTGTTTGACCGTGTCACGGCTGTCGCCCCCCGCTTGGCGGTCAAAGTCGATTCCCCGCTGCCCCCGCTTGGCGGGGCCCCTCGGTCGTGCTTATGATCAGTGCAATGGCACACCTTACTGGGAGGTGTTGATGGCGTCTCGGCAGCTCAATCCGTGTGCACACGATCACGCGGGAGCCGTGCGGACTGCGGCGGTGGGCGTCGTCGATCCCTGGCACACGGTCGAGCGCATCCGGCAGGAGAAGCAGGCCCGATGACCGTTGTCGCGACCTACACGATTCCCGGCATGCGCGTCCGCGATCACGTGACCGACGTGCCGCTGGACTGGTCCGATCCGGCGCGCGGCACCATCCAGATCTTCGCCCGTGAGATCGTCGATCCGGTACGGGCCGGTGAGGACCTGCCGTGCCTGGTCTACCTGCAGGGCGGACCCGGCGGGAAGGGCCCGCGCCCGCTTGGCCGGTCCGGCTGGCTCGGCCAGGCGCTGCGCGACTACCGCGTCGTCCTGGTGGATCAGCGCGGCACCGGTCGCAGCACCCGTATCGACGGTCGCCGGATGAGCGGGTTCGCGACGGCCGAGGAGGCTGCCAGCTTTCTCGCGTGTTTCCGGGCCGACTCGATCCTCGCCGACCACGAGCACCTGCGGAAGACCGTCTTCGGCGGCCGGCGCTGGTCCACCCTCGGGCAGTCGTACGGCGGCTTCATCACGCTGACCTACTTGTCGAAGGCCCCGGAAGGCTTGAGCGCCTGCTACGTCACCGGCGGCCTGCCCGGTCTCGACCCGTCGGCGGCCGAGGTCTACCGGCGCACCTATCCTCGGGTCGAGGCGAAGAACAGGGCGTTCTACCGGCGCTACCCCCACCAGGTTGCCCAGGTGGGCCGGATCGCCGACCGGCTGGCCGAGGGCGATGTGCTGCTGCCCGACGGCGACGTGCTCACGGTCCGGCGGCTGCAGTCGCTCGGCATCGACCTCGGCATGAAGCCCGGACACGAGCGCATGCACTGGCTGCTCGACGAGGCCTTCTCGGGGGACGAGCTGTCGGCGACGTTTCTGCACCAGGTGCTGGCCAGGACCTCCTACAGCGACAACCCGCTGTTCGCGGTCCTGCAGGAGAGCATCTACGGACATGGCGCCGCCGCCACCGCTTGGGCGGCGCAGGCCGAACGGGGGAGGTACCCGCGGTTCGCGGAGGAGGCCAGGCCGCTGCTGTTCACCGGGGAGATGATCTATCCCTGGATGTTCGAGGAGATCGCCGAGCTGCGCCCGTTCCGTGGCGCCGTCGAGCTGCTGGCCGTCCGGGAGGAGTGGCCACAGCTCTACGACCTCGACCGGCTGGCCGCCAACGAGGTCCCGGTGGCCGCCGCCGTCTACTACGACGACATGTACGTGGACGCCGGCCTGCAACTGGACACCGCGTCCCGGGTCGGCAACGTCCAGACCTGGGTCACCAACGAGTACGAACACGACGGCATCGGCGACGACAAGGTCTTCGCCCGGCTGACCGAGCTGGTCCGCCAGGTGGGAGGAGGAGTCGCCGATGCGTGAGGACACGTGGCCAGAGCCGCCGGCAGACCGCACCGGAGCCGGCCGGTCCGCGAGACAGAGGGAGTCACCGTTGCGCGAAGGCAAGCCGCCAAAGCTGTCCGAGGTTGCGGCGTTCACGGAGTACATGACCACGGGATGGGGCGTGCCCGACCGCACACCGTCGGTCGTCCCCGGTGCCGTGGAGGCAGCGGCGGCCCACCGGGCCCGGCTGGCCGAGGCGCTCCCCGGCCGGACCATCGTGCTGGCGGCGGGGGAGGCGCCCGTGCGCAGCAACGACACGACGTACGATTTCCGCCCGGACAGCGACTTTGTCTGGGTGACCGGCTGCGGTATCGAGAACGCCGTGGTGGTGCTGTGCGGCGGTGACGCGACGCTCTACCTGCCGCCGCCCGCCTGTCCCGGCGACGCCGGCTTCTGGTCCGACGCCCGATACGGCGAGCTGTGGGTCGGGGCCGTGCCGGGGCTGGCCGACTGGGCGCAGGCACTCGGCGTCGAGGTCCGGCCGCTCGCGGAGCTCACCGAGGAGGTGACCCGGGACGAGGAGGTTGGCCGGACCCTCGCCGAACTGCGCATGTACAAGGACGAGTGGGAGATCGGGCAGCTCCGCGAGGCCGTGGACCGCACGGTCGAGGGCTTCGCCGCGGTCGTCCGCGAGATCCCCACCGCGATCGCCGGGCCCGGGGAGCGGTGGCTGCAGGGCACCTTCGACCGGTACGCCCGGGCGTACGGCAACGGCCCCGGCTACGCCACGATCGTCGGCAGTGGCCAGCATGCGCCCACGCTGCACTGGGTGCGCTGCGACGGCCCGGTGCTGCCGGACGAGATGCTCCTGCTCGACATGGGCGTCGAGGTCAAGAGCTGTTACACCGCCGACGTCACCCGCACGCTCCCCGCCTCCGGGCGGTTCTCTGCGGTCCAGCGGCAGGTGCACGACCTGGTGGAACGGGCCCACCGGGCCGGGCTGGCGGCGGTGGGCCCCGGCCGCCGATTCACCGATTTCCACCATGCGGCGATGGAGGTGATCGCGCGGGGACTGGCGGACTGGGGACTGCTGCCGGTCTCCGTGGACGAGGCGCTCTCCGACACCGGCCAGCACCACCGGCGCTATCTGGTGTGCGGCGTCGGCCATCACCTGGGGCTGGACGTGCACGACTGCGGCCGGGCCGCCGAGGAGGCCTATCAGGGCGCGGTCATGGCACCGGGCATGGTGCTCGCGGTCGAGCCCGGGCTGTACTTCCACGCGCACGACCTGACGGTGCCGCCGGAGCTGCGCGGGATCGGCGTGCGCATCGAGGACAACCTCCTGGTCACGCCGGACGGCGCGGAGGTGCTGTCCCGCGCGTTGCCGCTGGAAGCCGACGGCCTGGAGAAATGGATGGCAGCCCAAACCAGCTGATATTGCACTGTCCGATGCTTCGCGGTACGACCATCAAGGAGACCTCAATGACCACCCCCGCCGGCGCAGCAGGAACGGCCGGACCAGCCAAGCCGTGGCGTGGCGTTCACGTCGCGACGGCACTGCCCTTCCATGACGACCTCTCCGTCGACTACGACGGGTTCGCCGAGCACGTACGGTTCCTCGCCGCCGGTGGCTGCGACGGGGTGACGCCCAACGGCTCGCTCGGCGAGTACCAGACGCTGACCCCGCAGGAGCGGGCGAGGGTCGTCGAGGTGGCCGTCCAGGCCGCCCCCGCCGGTTTCGGCGTCATGCCCGGCGTTGCCGCCTACGGTGCGCTCGAGGCCCGCCGCTGGGCCGAGCAGGCCGCCGCGGCCGGGGCCACCTCCGTCCTGCTGCTGCCGCCGAACGCCTACCGCGCCGATCGCGGGGCCGTCGTCGAGCACTACCGCGAGGTCGCCCGGGCCGGGCTGCCGGTCGTCGCCTACAACAACCCGATCGACACCAAGGTCGACCTGACTCCCGCGCTGCTCGCCGAACTGTTCCACGAGGGCCTGATCGTCGGCGTGAAGGAGTTCACCGGCGACGTCCGCAGGGCGTACGAGATCGGCGAGCTGGCACCCGGCCTGGACATCCTGATCGGCGCCGACGATGTGCTGCTCGAGGTGGGCATCGCCGGCGCCGTCGGCTGGATCGCCGGCTATCCGAACGCGATCCCGGAGAGCACCGTGGAGCTCTACCGGCTGGCCACCTCGGGCGACCCCGCCGACATCGCCAAGGCGCTGCCGATCTACCGCGACCTGCACCCGCTGCTGCGCTGGGACTCCAAGACCGAGTTCGTCCAGTCGATCAAGCTGTCGATGGACATCGCCGGCCGCAGGGGCGGCACCTGTCGTCCGCCGCGACTGCCGCTCTCGCCCGAGCTGGCCGCCAGGATCACCGCCGACACCGAAGCCGTCCTGAGCAAGGGCTACAAGTGAGGTCCCGCCGCACGTTCCACGCCGTCGACTCGCACACCGAGGGCATGCCCACCCGGGTCATCGTCGGCGGCATGGGCACGATCCCCGGGGCGACCATGGCCGAGCGCAGGCTGTGGTTCATGGAGAACAGCGACGACATTCGCACGCTGCTGATGTACGAGCCGCGCGGCCACGCCGCGATGAGCGGCGCGATCCTGCAGCCGCCGACCCGTCCCGACGCCGACTACGGCGTGCTCTTCATCGAGGTGTCCGGGCTGCTGCCGATGTGCGGCCACGGCACGATCGGGGTCGCGACGGTGCTCGTCGAGACGGGGATGGTGCCCGTTGTCGAGCCGGTGACCACGATCAGGCTCGACACCCCCGCCGGGCTGGTCGTCGCGTCCGTGGCGGTGCGAAACGGTGCGGCGGAGTCGGTCACCATCCAGAACGTCCCGTCGTTCGTACACGCGCTGGACCGGACGGTCGAGGTGCCGGGCTTCGGCGAGGTCCGGTACGACATGACTTTCGGCGGGAACTTCTACGCGATCGTCGATCTGGCGGAGCTGGGGCTGCCCTTCGACCGGTCCCGCGCCGGCGACCTGCTGGCCGCCGGTTTGGCGATCATGGAGGCGGTGAACGAGCAGGACCGGCCAATCCACCCCGAGCGCAACGACATCAACGGCTGCCACCATGTCTATCTGAAGGCCCCCGGCTCGACCGCCAGGTTGTCGCGGCACGCCATGGCCATCCACCCCGGCTGGTTCGACCGTTCTCCCTGCGGCACGGGCACGAGCGCCCGGATGGCGCAGCTGCACGCGCGCGGCGAACTGGGTATCGGTGAGGACTTCGTCAACGAGTCGTACATCGGCACCCGCTTCACCGGGCGGTTGCTCGACGAGACCACGGTCGGGTCGCTGCCCGCTGTGCTGCCGTCGATCACCGGCCGGGCGTGGGTCACCGCAACCTCGCAGTTCCACCTCGACCCCACCGACCCGTTTCCCGCGGGGTTCCTGCTGTGAGCCCGGTGCCCGTGCCCGACCTGCCTGGTGTCGACCGGAGGGAGAACCTCCGCGACCGAACCAGGGACGCCCTGCGTGCCGCGATCATCTCCGGCAAGCTGGAGCCCGGCGTGGTCTACTCGGCTCCGGCGCTGGGCGCGCAGCTCGGCGTCTCGCCCACACCGGTGCGGGAGGCCATGCTCGACCTGGTGAAGGGGGGCCTGGTCGTCCCCCAGCCGAACAAGGGCTTCCGGATCACGGAGATGTCCGAGGAGGACCTCGACAACCTGGCCGCCGTGCGGCTGCTCATCGAGCCGCCGACCGTGCGGGACGCCGTGGCGGTGATCCCGAAGGAGGACATCCCCGAACTGCGGACGCTGGCGCAGGCCATCGTCGATGCGGCGGAGCGCGGCGACCTGGTCGGCTACATCGAGGCCGACCACGTCTTCCACCTGACCCTGCTCGGCTACAGCGGTAACCGGTTCCTGGTGGACGTCGTCTCCGACCTGCGCTCGCAGACCCGGCTGCTCGGTCTGACCCCGCTGCTGGAGAGCGGCAGGCTGGGCCGTTCGGCCGCCGAGCACCACGAGCTCCTGGACTTCATCGAAGCCCGCGACCCGTCCGGGGCCGAGTTGCTGATGCACCGGCACATCGGCCATGTGCGAGGTCTGTGGGCAGGTGGCGCAAAGGACACGGCATGAGTGAGCGTCAGCGAGCGAATCATCAGCACAGTGCCGGTGAGTCTCACGGCGGCGGCATGAGCGCGGACCTCGTGGTCGTCGGGGCGGGCGTCGTGGGCGCGGCCAGCGCGTACTTCGCATCGCTGGTGGGGGTGCGGGTGGTCGTCGTCGAGCGCGGCGCGATCGCCGGGGGCACCTCCAGCGCCGGAGAGGGCAACGTGCTGGTGTCCGACAAGGAGGCCGGTCCCGAGCTCGACCTGGCGTTGTACTCGCAGCGGGTCTGGCGTGAGGATCTCGCGGAACACGCCGATCTGTGGGAGTTCGAGTCCAAGGGCGGCCTGGTCGTCGCGGCGTCGGAGCAGAACGTCGCGTCGCTGCGCGAGCTCGCCGTCCGCCAGCGCCGGTGCGGTGTCGAGGTCCGTGACGTCGCGCGGACCGAGTTGCGTGACTACGAGCCGCATCTTTCCCCGGAGCTCGCCGGGGGCGCGTTCTACCCGCAGGACGCCCAGGTCCAGCCGATGCTGGTCGCGGCGCACCTGCTGCGGCTGGCCCGGGAGCGCGGGGCGCAGGTGCGTACGCGTACCGAGGTGACGGGGTTCCTGCGCGACGGCGCCCGGGTGACGGGCGTGCGGACGCCCGGCGGCGACATCCCCGCCGGGGCGGTGCTCAACGCCTCCGGCACGTGGGCCGCCGGCGTCGCCGGCCTCGCCGGGGTGCGCGTCCCGGTGCTGCCCCGGCGCGGCTTCGTCCTGGTCACCCAGCCGATGCCGCCCCGGACGATCCGCCACAAGGTGTACGCCGCCGGGTACGTCGGCGACGTGGCCAGCTCCGACGCGGCCCTGCAGACCTCGCCCGTCGTCGAGGGGACCGCCAGCGGCACCATCCTCGTCGGCGCGTCGCGCGAGCGGGTCGGTTTCGACCGGACCGTCTCCGTCCCCGCGATCGGCATGCTCGCGGCCAAGGCGATCGCGCTGTTTCCGATGCTTCGGAAGGTCCGCGCGATGCGCACCTACCTCGGCTTCCGCCCCTACTGCCCCGATCACCTGCCCGTCATCGGTCCCGACCCCCGCGCGCCCGGCCTCTGGCACGCCTGCGGCCACGAGGGCGCCGGCGTCGGCCTGTCCGCCGGGACCGGCAGGCTGATCGCCCAGGCGCTCGCGGGCGAGCGGCCCGACCTGGACCTCACGCCGTTCGCCCCGGACCGGTTCGCCGACGCCGAGGAGGCGCTCCGATGACTCATCAGATGACCTTCCGCGGCGCCACCGTTCCGGCTGACCCCGGCCAGAGCGTCGCCGCCGCGCTGGTCGCCGCCGGAATCCCCGACTGGCGCACCACCCGCAAGGGCGGCAGGCCCCGGGGGCTGTTCTGCGGCATCGGCGTCTGCTTCGACTGCCTGATCACCGTCGACGGCGTCCCCGACCAGCGCGCCTGCCTGGTCGCCGCCATCGATGGCATGAGCCTCGGCGACGACGCCGAGACCGGCGCAGACCTCGAAGACGCCGGCGAGCGGAGGAACGACGATGCCACCCGTGCATGACGTCGCCGTGGTCGGCGCGGGCCCGGCCGGGCTCGCCGCCGCCGTCGAGGCCGCCGAGGCCGGGCTCGGCGTCGCCCTGATCGACACCGCCGGACAACCCGGCGGGCAGTACTGGCGGCACTACGACGAGAACCACGCCCGCCCCGACGATCGCGTCGGCCATCACGGCTGGCCGGTCTTCACCGGGCTGCGGGACCGCATGTACGCCCTCCGCGCCGAAGGTCGGATCCGCTACCTGCCCGGGCACCAGGTCTGGCTCATCACCAGGGGCGAGAGCGGCGCGTTCACCCTCCGGGTGACGGTCGCCACGTCCACGGCCGACGGGGCGGACCGTACGTTCATCGCGCGGGCGCTGATCCTGTGCCCCGGGGGATACGACCGGCAACTGCCCCTCCCCGGCTGGGACTTGCCCGGCGTGATGACCGCAGGAGGAGTGCAAGCCCTGCTCAAGGGGCATCGCACGCCGGCGGGACGGCGAGCCGTTGTCGCCGGCACCGGCCCGTTCCTGCTTCCCGTGGCCACCGGCCTCGCGCGGGCCGGGGTGAGCGTCGCGGCCGTCGTCGAGGCCAACGGAACGCTCGGTTGGCTGCGCGACCCGGTCGGCGCGATCTCCGCGCCGGGCAAGGGCGTCGAGGCACTGCAGTACGCGGCGCTCATGGCCCGCCACCGCATCCCGTACCGGACGAGGACCGTGATTCGTCAGATCCTCGGTACGGACAGGGTCGAGGCGGCCCGGATCACCAGGGTGGACCGCGACGGCCGCCCGGCCGGACCGGACGAGGAGATCGCCGCCGACCTCGTGGCGCTCGGGTGGGGCTTCACCCCGTCGCTCGAACTGCCGCTCATGCTCGGCGCCGAGACGGCGAAGGACGTCGACGGATCCCTCGTCGTGGCCGTTGACGACCATCAGCGCAGCACCGTCGAGGGTCTGTACGTCGCGGGCGAGGCGACCGGCGTGGGCGGCGCGGCCCTGGCCGTCCACGAAGGACGGCTGAGCGCGCTCGCCCTCGCCGCCGCACTGGGCCAGCCGGCCGACCCGGCCGTGATGAGGCGGTTGCGAAGCGCCGTCCGGCGGGGGCGCCGGTTCGCCGCCGCCATGCACCGGACCTATCCGGTGCCGCGGGCGTGGCCGCACTGGCTGTCGGAGACGACCCCGGTCTGCCGTTGCGAGGAGGTCTCGTACGGTGACCTGCGCCGGGCGCACGACGACCTCGGCGCGGCGGATGCGCGCACGCTGAAGATGCTGGCACGGCCGGGGATGGGCTGGTGCCAGGGACGGGTGTGCGGCTTCGCCACCGCCGAGATCGCGGCCTGTCTGAGCAGGCGTGAGACCACGTCGGAGGACCTGCGCCCGCTGGCCACCCGCAGCTTCGCCGTACCGGTGCCCCTGGGGGAGCTCGCCGCCCTGGCCGAAGACACGACGGCCGTCGAGGCGACCGAAGGCGCGACTGAAGAGAAGACGCGACGCAAGAGAGGACGAGAACGTGAGTGACGTGCTGAGCATCGACCCGCGTACCGGAGAGCCGCAGGGACGCGTCGGGACCGAGTCGACGGCGGAGGACGTGGACGAGGCGGTGCGGGCCGCCGCCGCAGCCGGCGCGGCACTCAGGGACCGCGCCGCGCGGGCAGACCTGCTACGCACGGCTGCCACGCTCCTGGAGAAGAGCGGCGAGGAGATCATCGCGACTGCCGATGCGGAGTCGGCGCTCGGCCGGGTACGACTCACGGGCGAGCTCGCCCGCACGTGCTACCAGCTCCGCGCATTCGGGGACGTGGTCGAAGCCGGCGCCCACCTGGACGTGATCATCGACCATGCCGACCCGCTGGCGAAGCCCGCGCCCCGCCCCGACCTGCGGCGCTACAAGGTGCCGCTGGGCGTGGTCGCGGTATTCGCGGCGAGCAACTTCCCGCTGGCCTTCAGTGTGCCGGGCGGCGACACCGCGAGCGCGTTGGCCGCGGGGTGCCCGGTGGTGGTCAAGGCGCACCCGGACCATCCGGCCACCTCCGTCCTGTGCGCCCGGATCCTCCGCTCGGCGGCGGCTGAGGTCGGGCTGCCCGAGGACGTCGTCCGCCTGGTCCACGGCTTCGACGCGGGCCCGGAACTCGTACGGCACCCACTTACCGCGGCCGTCGGGTTCACCGGCTCGGTGCGCGGCGGTCGCGCATTGTTCGACATCGCGTCCTCCCGGCCGCGGCCGATCCCATTTCACGGCGAGCTGGGCAGTCTCAACCCGGTGGTGGTGACCGCGCGGGCGGCCGAGACCAGAGCGGAAGAGATCGGAGCGGGGCTCGCTGCCTCGTACACTCAGGGTCTGGGCCAGTTCTGCGTCAAGCCGGGTCTCGTCCTCATCCCCGAGGGACCGGCGGGCGACCCCGTCATCCGGGCGGTCGCCACGGCGGCGGTCCCGTCCGGGCCGCTGCTCGACCCGCGCATGCGCGCGGCGTTCCTCGCCGGAGTCCGCTCCCGTGCCGCGCTCCCAGGCGTGACGGAACCGCTCGGGGCGGGGGAGGCCGGCGATGACGCTGCGCCGCTGGCCGTCCGGCCGGGCGTGCTGACCGTCGCGGCGTCGCGGCTCGCCGAGGGTGGGCCGTACCGGGAGCTGCTGGAGGAGTGCTTCGGGCCGGTCACCGTGCTGGTCCGCTATGGCTCGACGGCCGAGCGGGACCGGGTGCTCGGCGCCCTGCCGGGCAACCTCACGGCGACCGTGCACCTGGCTGCCGACGAGCGGGACGGCGCGGCGGCGGAACTGGTCGCCGGGCTGAGCGAGATCGCGGGGCGGGTCGTCGTGGACGGCTGGCCCACCGGGGTGACGGTGGCCCCCGCCATGCATCACGGCGGGCCTTACCCCGCCTCCACCAGCGGCGCGACCTCGGTGGGAAGCACCGCGATCGAGCGCTGGCTGCGCCCGGTCTGCTACCAGAACACCCCCGACCCGCTGCTCCCACCGGAGCTGCGCGAGGCCAACCCGCTCGGCCTTCCCCGCATGATCGACGGAGTCCGTACGACCTCGTAGCGGTTCAGGTGCCGGCGCTTGCGGGTTTCGCTGTGGCAGTCGACTTCCTGCTCGGATGTCGGGCCGTCGACCAGGCTGAGCTGGTGGTCGAGGGCCGAAGCCGCCCCTTGGTGAAGTCCCGGTGGATCGGCGCGTTGCGACGTTGGACGGCCGGTGCCCACAGAAGTTCCGTCAGGTGTCTGGTGATTCCCGATCCTTGCCGGACTTAGCTTCTGGTGGCCGGAGGGAAATGCCGGCGGATGAAGGTGAGGTGGATAGCCAGTGAGACTCAAGGTCGCGACCCTCGCGGCGGTAGCCTTGGTGGCCGGCTTGCTGAGCGCCGGCCCGGCGAGCGGCGCTCCGGCGGACAGCCCGCCGATGCCATTGCCCAGCCCGAAGGTGCATCCGATTCAAGTCACCGGCCCGGCGACCGAGCGGCTGAATCTGGTCATTCTCGGTGACGGCTACCAGTGGGACCAGCAGCGGCTCTTCCTGGAGGACGTGGACCGCAACCTGGCCGTCATGTGGGCCACGGAACCGTTCCGGACCTATCGCGACTACATCAATGTGTATGCGGTGGAGATCGCCTCGATCGACTATGGCGTCCGGTGCGACCCCGATGGCCGGGTACGCCACCCGGACGGCACGATCCGTGACAGCGGCCAGCGTGAGGGTCCGATCAACGCCAAGAACACCGCGCTGCGCATGATCTTCCAGGACGGCTGTAACGACCCGCTGGCGCGCGGCACCGTCTACGGCGGCGCACCGCTGGACTGCGCGAGCTACGCCGCCTACTACCCGGCCGGGGTCAACCCCTGCGAGACCGGCACCCAGGCGCAGAACCGGATCATCGACACCTACGTGGCGCCGGTGATGGGGATCCCTCGTACCGCGCAGAACGTGCAGACCCTGGCGATCTTCAACACGTTCACGTACGGCGGGATCGGCGGTACGAACGCGACGACCTCCGGCGGCTCCCCGCAGGGGCCGCTGATCTCGTTGCACGAGATCGGCCACTCGCTCGGCACGTTGGTTGACGAGTACCCGTACTCCTCCCGTGACGTGGTGCGCCCCTGCTACAGCGGCGGTGAGCCCAGCAGCTTCCACCACACCATCTACAGCGATCCGCAGAAGATGGTCGAGGACCAGCAGAAGTGGTGGCGCTGGATCGGCGAGGAGAGCCTGTCCGGCGGCACGATCGGGTTGCACGAGGGCGGCGGCACGTACCCGTGCGGCCAGCGCCGGCCCAGCCAGCACTCGATGATGCGCTGGATCGGGTTCGACTTCGACCAGATCGGCCTTGAGCACATGGTCGCCCGGGTGACAGGTATGCGTAACTCCGGGCAGATGAACGTCCGGCACACCCCGCTGGGCACGGTGGCGTCCGACGGTGTGCTGTGGGTCGAGACCGGGCAGCCGCGTTTCCACGAGCTGCAGGTCACCTGGCGAATCGGTGGCCCGGACGGCACCGTGCTCGACACGCACAACAGCCGCAACCTCGACCTCGGTGAGCTGGACCTGCCCGCCGGGACCGTGGTGCATGTCGAGGTACGTGATCCGGTGGGGCCGGACGGCATCGACTGGGTCCGCAACCCGTCAACCAGCAACACGGCCACGAACTCGGGCTACAACGGGGCGCGGTTCGTGCAGACCCGGCAATGGACGGTGGGTGACACAAAGACGGCGCCGTCGTCGCCTGCGGCGACCATCACCGGCGCCACGCTGAACACCCAGCCGGTCGCCGGTGACGAGGTGGTCTACGTGCGAACCAACCACCCGAACGACCGGACTCTCGAGGTGACCTGGTCGCTCGACGGCAAGACGCTGTCGAACCCGCACAACAGCCGCAACCTTGACCTCGATGCGCTGAATCTGGCGCCGGGCACCTACCAGCTGGCCGCGGCGGTGACCGACCCGGCCGATCCGGGTGGCGTCTCCGACCGAATCGAATGGACCGTCGACAACGCACGGCCGAGCGCACCGCGCACCCTGTCGGAGCCGCTGACCCGGCTCGCGGACAGCATGGAGCACCCGGTGTACTTCGACGGTTGGGACATGTGGCTGGACCCGCAGGACGACCACACCGGATACGACGACGACCGCCATGTCGTTGGCCAGCTCCGGCTGGACAAGGACGGGTGGTTCAACTACTTCGGGTTCCCCGAGCAGCCGATGCCCGAGTCGCCGTTCAAGTTTCGCCACTCGGGCACGACCGTGAAGGCGCTGACGTACGGCAACCTCGGCACCGGCGGTCTGTCGAAGGCGGCGTTCGAGCAGACGCTGCCGGACAACCACCCGGGCGGCGGGTTCGTGCCGGGCTTCGGCACGCACCTGGTGGAGCACCGGGCGATCGACCCGGCTGGCAACATCGGTGAGCCGAGCGCCTACCGGGCCACCGTGCTGCCGGGATCGTCGCCCGACTGCACGAGGACGCTCACCGGCCACCAACCGCGAGTCGTGGCCACCGAGGGCGTGACCTGCCTCAAGAGCGCCCAGGTGGCCGGTGGGGTATCGGTGCGTCCAGGCGCTTCGTTGGTGGTCAGCGACAGCTCGATCAACGGCGGGTTGACGGCGACCGGCGCCCAGGCGGTGCAGCTGTTCGGCAGCACGGTGAACGGCCCCACCCGGATCACCGGAGCCACCCGGGACGTGACGATTGCCGGCAGCACCTTCGACGGCTCGCTCACCCTCTCGGACAACGTCCAGGTGGCCGCCAACGAGCGGTTCAGCCGGCTGACCGGCGCCTACGGGCCCATCCTGGTCGGTAGCCGGGTCAACGGATCGCTGAGCTGCACTGGCAACAGCGCGGCGGTCAAGGATTTCGGCGCACCGAACACGATGAACGGTGCCAAGGGCGGTGACTGCGCGGCTCTGTAGCGCGCCGTCGCCGCAATAGAAACAGGTGGTGGGCCGGCAATCGCCGGCCCACCACTCTTTTGCCATTGAGGGACGTCTCGTAACTCGGAGTCGCGGGCCGCGCCGAAGCCGTTGCCCGTGGCCGCGTCGGACCAGGCCGCGGCGGGCCAGTTCGGTCAGGTCGCGTTGTACCGATCGGACGGACCTGCGGGCCTAGAGCGCGAGGCGTTCCGGTGACGGGTACGCGCCGCGGCCGTTGGCGTCGGCGTGGTTGGCCAGGCCGATCAGCAACGACTCAGGACATTAGCCGGACGATGACCTTGCCGGGCCGGCGGCACGACGGGCACCGGTCACGTTGGTGCCGGCGGTCAGGGTGCGTACTGGGTGCGCAGTTCGCTTGTATCCCAGCCGGCACGGCGGGCGCCGGCCTGGTAGGCGCTCTCCAGGAAGGAGAGGACCGTCGCGCGCGGGTCGGCGGCGGCGCGGGCGTCGTCGTACGTCAGCAGCGCGAGGTGTGCACCCCGGCTTTCGATCCAGCGCGCCTGCGCGGGTCGCAGCGGTTCCTCGGTGAGGCCGTCGGGCTCGGGCGCGGTGTAGGAGTAGAAGGCCGGCTCGGGAATGTTCTTGTCGCCGAACCAGAAGCCGGCGCTGATCACCTCGTGCGAGTACGCCTCCCGGGTCACCGGGTCGACGGTGTCCGGCTGGGGAACCTGCCGGCCGGAGAACCGGGTGACCGCGATGTCGAAGGTGTGCCAGAAGTGGTGCACCGGGCTGGTCTTGGCGTTGCACCGGCCGGCGTACTCCTCCAGCACCAGCCCCACCTGGTTGAGTACCTGCCAGTACCGGTTGACCCAGTACGGGTCGTAGGCGGCGTGCGTGGTGTCCTCGGCGAACGGGATGCTGTCGGTCAGATCGTAGGGCTCGGCCTCGATGTGGACGCGGATGCCGAGGTACGACAGTGCGGTGAACAGTCGCTCGTGGAACGCCGCGACGGACAGGCCGGGCAGCGGGAAGGAGACCGTCTGGCCGGCCAGGGTGTTGATGACCAGCCGGTGGTCGACGAAGTCGAAGTCGATGGCGAACATCACGTCCCGGCCCATGGGCCGGGTGGTGATGCCGCGGCCGGTCAGGTGGAACGGCACGTGCCACCAGTGGTTGCGCGGTGGTGCCTGGTCCAGCCGGATCTTGCCGACGATCTGCGCGAACCGGTGGACGGTTTCCTTCGAGTCCGCCCAGGCGGACAGCGGGATCGGCGGGAACAACTCGGTCATTCGGACTCCTCCGACAGCGTGCTGTGCACCATCCGGGCCCACTGTCGGCATCCTTCCGATCCGATGGCCGTACGGGCGCCAACCTCGCGCCTCATGAAGGCGTGCCGTTGGGGACGGGGCGTGAACGTGAAAGTGCCCTCCGGGCTGCAAGGATGGGACTGCTGAGGGTCGCAACCATTCGCCGCGGAGGGAACTTTCTAGATTCAGGTTACCGGGTCGCGTCCGAAGATCGTTGCCACTGCTGACGGGCGGGGTGTCGTCGGGCATACCGGGGCTCGGCTGCTGGCCGACCTCGCCGATGCCACGGGGCTGACCGGGGCGTTCATCGACGCTCTCGCGCCGTTGCGGGTCCGGCGGGTAGGTCATGACCCTGGCCGGGTGGCGGTGGACGTGGCGGTCATGCTCGCCGATGGTGGGGAAGCGATCGCTGATCTGGCGGTGTTGCGCGACCAGGGCCCTGTTCGGGCAAGTGGCGTCGGGCCCCAGCGCACTGAGGTGCAGCGGCCGAACCAACACGCCTGTCATCCTGTGTCACTGTCGCGAAACAGCAGCTCACACCCTGTGCGACGAGTTTTTCGCACGGTACAGGGGCCACGCCATTGCTTGTGCTTCAGGTCACAGCACAGCCAGTCACATCCCACCGGGCTAGCTCGTCCTTGAAGCAAACAACCACAAAGGGACGGTTCATGTTCGCCGCTTACGTTACGGTCACCATCCTCGCCTCGGTCTTCAACGGCATCGCGGAACGTGTCAAGGGATTGAGGCCAGCGGGAGTTAATTAATTAAGCGGCTTGCGGGACGGTCTTCGTTTCCTGGTCGGGCTTGTTGATCCA